>NZ_KE386572.1:1259276-1574095 GCF_000427665.1 Geminicoccus roseus DSM 18922 | reverse complement strand
TGGGTGGCGGCATTGTCCAGCACGACGTGAACGTCGGCATCTGCTGGTACGCCTGCCTCGATGGTGTCGAGGAAGGCGCGGAACTCGATGCTGCGATGCCGGCGCTGGCAGCGGCCGATGACGGTGCCAGCCTTGATGTCCAAGGCCGCGAACAGATCGGTCGTGCCGCAGCGCCGGTAGTCGTGCGTATGGCGCTCGAGTTGTCCCGGCCGCATCGGCAGGACCGGCGCGGTCGGCCGCAACGCCTGGATCTGCGGCTTCTCGTCGACGCACAGCACCAGGGCCCGGTCCGGCGGGTTCAAGTACAGGCCGACCACATCACGCACCTTGTCCACGAAGGCCGGATCGGTGGAGAGCTTGAACGCCTCCACCCGGTGGGGCCGCAGACCGAACGCACGCCAGATCCGGCTCACCGCCGTTTTGGCTCATCCCAGCCCGCCTGGCGATCGACCGGGTGCTCCAGTGGGTGGCGTTGGCCGGCATCTCTTCCAGGGTCAACGCGATCAGACGCTCCACGGCTTGATCGTCGATCCGCCTTGGTGCGCCAGGACGCGGCGCATCGACCAGACCCTCCAGTCGATGCAGGGCAAAACGCCGGCGCCATAGGGCCGCCGTCGGCCGGCTCACGCCCAGCGCCCTGGCCACCCCGAGATTGGTGGCCTCCGGCTCGGCGCAGGCAAGCACCACCCGGGCACGCTTAAGCCAGCGCCTGTCCCACCTTGTGTCGACGGATCAGGTTCTCCAGCGCCACCCGTTCCGCCGATGTCAGCTCAAGAGCAATCGCCTTTGGTCCACGAGCCATGGCAGCCTCCTCCAAACGAAGATGCTACCATCGCCCAACTTGATCCAACTGCAAGCTGATCTTCAACTCAGACCACTAGCACTACCTGGGCATAACCTGCAGGTGTCTGAGCCGTTGCCGTGTCCTGACCGTCTGGTGGGGCAAGGTCGAGGCGACGACAGACTGGCGGGAAGATCTAGAAAACTGGCTCGCGCCCTTGCTGGCGACGATGGGGCACAGGAAGCGACGACTGTGGGCGCCGATCTACCTGCAGGGGCTGATCGGGCCGGGCGCGCGCCAAAGCCGCCAGCCGACGGCGCTCCTTGCCTCAGGCTCGGCGCGCAAGGAGTGGACGGGCTCGGCCGGCCGTGTTCGCGCCAGCGCGCGCGGGCCGCGGCGGCCAAGGCCGCCGGACCGGTTGGCGCCTCTACGCAGCCAGTTACGTTCCTTGGGACCCCTTGCCCGGACTTGGCCTGGAAGGGAGCGACGGTTTCGAGCGGGCGTCCTTTGGGGCATCACCTCCTGGCTGGCGCAAGGCGGCCGGGCCGTATTCGGGCCTTGCCTGGCGGATGCTGCCGGCAGGTGCGTGGCCGGACGGGGCGGGCGGCGTTCAACCGGGGCCGGGGCCTTCCGGCAGGCCTGCCCTTCGCAGGCCTTCGGCCAGCATAGCGAGATCCTCGCTGCGGCGGATCGGCAGCCATTGGCGCAGATCGGAGACCTGCAGCCTGGGGTCGAGCTGGCGCAGGCGCCGCATGGCCCGTTCCGCTTCCTCGGACCGGCCGGCCAGCGCATGGCTGGCCGCGATGATGCCGATCACCATCAGGAAGCTCGGCAGGTCCCGAAAGGCCTTTTCCGCCCAGGACGACGCGGCGTCGAAGCGGCCGGCCAGCAGGTGGGCCAGGGCCATCCCCGCCTGCATCCGGTACGTTTCCGGGTCCAGCGGGCTCAGGCGCATCGCCCGGGAGAAGTGGGCGATGGCGTCTTCCGGCTCGCCCCGCCACGCCCGCAGGAAGCCGCCCAGGAACCAGGCCGCCGCCAGGTTGGAATCCAGGGCCAGCGCCCGGTCGAGAAGTGCGATGCCGCCGTCGAGGTCGCCCAGCAGATGGCCGAGCGCATGGCCGCTGCGGGTCAGCGCGACCGGATCGTCCCGGCCCAGTTCCACCGCCAGCCGCGCCAGCCGGATCCCCTCGGCGCTCTCGCGCTCGCGGTCCGTCATCCAGCCATTGACCTTGCGCCAGAAATGGCACCAGGCGGCCATCGCATAGGCGGAAGCGAAGCCCGGGTCGAGCTGAACGGCCTGGCGGAACAGCGGCAGGGCCAGGTCCATGTCCTCGCGGCTGCCCTGGTGCAGGTGCGCCATCCCCCGCAGGTAGTAGTCGTAGGCGTCGAGGCTCCGGGTCGGCTTGCGCCTGGCGCGCTCGATCTCCGCCCGCTCCAGCTGCCGGGCGATGGCACCGACCACGCTGGAGGCGACCTGGTCCTGCAGCTCGAAGATGTCGTCGAGCGTGCCGTCGAAGCGGTCGGCCGAGACATGGATGCCGGTGGTCGCATCGATCAGCTGCGCGGTGATGCGCACCCGGCCAGGCGTGCGGCGCAGGCTGCCTTCCAGCACGTAGCGCACGCCCAGCTCGCGTCCCACCCGCCGCACGTCCACGGCGCGGTTCTTGTAGGTGAAGCTCGAGTTGCGGGCGATCACGAACAGCCAGCGGATGTGCGACAGGGCGGTGATGATGTCCTCCACCACCCCGTCGGCGAAATAGTCCTGGTCCGGGTCGCCGCTCAGGTTGACGAACGGCAGCACGGCGATCGAGGGGCGGTCGGGAAGCGGCAGAACCGCCGCCGGTTCGGCCGGCAGGTCGGCCTCGCCGCCGGGCACGCCCGGTCCGTCCCCGCCCACCACCTCGCTCACCTCGCCCACGAACCGGAAGCCCTTGCGGGCGACGGTGCGGACCAGGCGCTGATCCTGTCCGCTGTCGCCGATCGCCCGGCGCACCGCGTTGACATGGCTGGCCAGGGTCGATTCGGACACGATCCGGCCGCCCCATACCGCGTCGAGCAGGTCGTCCCGGCTCACGACGCGCCGGCGGTTCTCCACGAGATAGAGCAGCAGGTCGAAGACCTGGGGAGCGGCCGCGACCGCCTCGGACCCGCGAAAGAGCTCGCGCCGGTCGGAATCGAGCACGCACTCCCCGAACGCCAGACGCATGTGCGGTTCCTTCATCCCCCTCGCCCCGAGGGCAGAAGCCAGGGCGGCCCACGGCCCGCCCTGGCCGGGAAGGCGTCTGATAGCACCCGGGCGCCGGTCCGTGGACAGATATCCACGCCAATCCCACGGGAATTCCAAGGTCGCGACAAGGTCTTGCCCACCGACTTGCGGCAACCTTCGCCCATCGGCCGCGGCAAGAGCGGCCAGCGATGTCGGAGGATGAGCCCATGAAGATCGTCGTCATCGGCGGCACCGGCCTGATCGGGTCGAAGCTCGTCGACACCCTGCGCCGCGGCGGCCACGAGGTCGTGGCGGCCTCTCCCAACACGGGCGTCAACAGCATCACCGGCGAGGGACTGGCCCAGGCGCTGGCCGGCGCCGCGGTGGTGATCGACGTGGCGAACTCGCCGTCCTTCGAGGACCAGGCGGTGCTGGCCTTCTTCGAGACCTCGAGCCGCAACCTGCTCGCGGCCGGTTCGGCCGCCGGCGTGCGCCATCACGTGGCATTGTCGGTGGTGGGCAGCGAACGCTCGCCCGAGAGCGGCTATCTTCGCGCGAAGCTTGCCCAGGAGCGGCTGATCGCGGGCTCCGGCATTCCCTACACCATCGTCCGGGCGACCCAGTTCTTCGAGTTCGTCGGCCGGATCGCCGATTCAGGCACGGTCGGGCAGACGGTCCGCGTGTCGCCGGCCCTGCTCCAGCCGATCGCCTCGGCCGACGTGGTGGCCGCTCTGGCCGAGGTCGCGCTCGCAGCGCCCCGCAACGGCATGGTCGAGGTCGCCGGGCCGGAGAAGATCCCCCTCGACGAGCTGGTCGGCAGCTTCCTGCGCGCCGCCGCGGACCCGCGCACGGTCGTGTCGGACATCCATGCCCGCTACTTCGGCACCGAGCTCGACGACCGCTCCCTGACCGCCGGCGACAGTGCCCGGCTCGGGGCGACCCGCTTTGGCGACTGGCTCGGGCATACCGTGCGCGCCGACCAGCCATCCCGCGGCTGACCTTGTCCTGGATCACCCCTCCGCGTCGCGGGCTCCCCTCCCCCTTTGCCCGGTCCACCGCCATCGCGGCCCGATCCGGCGTCGATGCTGGAGCAAGGCAGCCCACAGGAGACGAACATGAGCTTTGAGAATCATCCGCATGCCGTCGGACCCAGGCCCGACGAGCTGGTCCCGTCGCGCTATGCGATGCAGGTCGGCGACATCGACGTGCTGGTGGTCAGCGACGGCGTGCTGTCGCTGCCGGGCGAGATGCTGGGCCACAACGCCGACCCGTCCGCCCGGGCGGCCTGGCTGAACGACATGTTCCTGCCGCCGGACGTGCTCGACTGGGCGCTGAACGTGGTCGTGGTGCGCAGCGGCGGCCGGACCATCCTCATCGACGCCGGCCTGGGCGCCGACCCGGACCTGAACCTGCCGCGCGCCGGCCGGCTGGTCGAGCGCCTGGAGGCAGCCGGCATCGATCTCGCCGCCGTGACCGACGTGGTGCTGACCCACCTGCACATGGACCATATCGGCGGGCTGCTCGCCGACGGGCTGAGGGAGCGGCTGCGTCCGGACCTGCGGATCCACGTGGCGGCCGCCGAGGCGAAGTTCTGGGCGGCACCCGATTTCTCCCGCACCGCCATGCCGCCAGGGTTCCCCGACGCGCTCCGATCCACCGCTACGCGGTTCCTCCACGAGTATGGCAGCCAGCTGCGGCCGTTCGAGACGGAGTACGAGGTGGCGCCGGGGGTGCTCGTCCGTCGCACCGGCGGCCACACCCCCGGACACAGCGTGGTCCGCCTGGCGTCCGGCGGCGACCGGCTGACGTTCGCCGGCGACGCCGTGTTCACGGTCGGGTTCGACCACCCCGACTGGCACAACGGCTTCGAGCACGATCCCGAGGAGGCAGAACGGGTCCGGGTCCGGCTCTTGCGGGAACTGGCGGCGAACCGCGAGCCGCTGGTGGCCACCCACCTGCCGTTCCCGTCGATCTGCCATGTGGCGGCCGCCGGCGACGCATTCCGCTGGGTGCCGGCCGTCTGGGAGTACTGACTGCCCTTCCAGCCCCAACCAGCGGAGAAACGATCATGGACGTCTACGAGGCCGTCGTCAGCCGGCGATCCGTGCGCGGGTTCAAGGACCGGCCCGTGGCGAGGGAGGTGCTGGAGCGCGTGCTGTCCGCCGCGGCCTGGTCGCCTTCCGGCTCGAACATCCAGCCGTGGAACACCTATGTGCTGACCGGTGCGCCGCTGGCCGAGCTCAAGACGCGCGCCATCGAGCGCGTGGCCCACGGCGACCCCTGGGATGAGCGGCAGTACGAGATGTACCCGCCCGCGCTGAAGTCCCCCTACGGGGAGCGCCGGTCCGCCTTCGGCAAGGAGCGCTACAGTGCCTTGGGTATTGCGCGCGAGGACTGGGAGGCGCGCCAGCGGGCGGCCATTGCCAACTGGAACTGCTTTGGCGCACCCGCGGCCCTGTTCTGCTACATCGACCGCGACCTCGGCCGGCCACAATGGGCCGATGTCGGCATGTACCTGCAGACGGTCATGCTGCTGCTCCGCGCCGAAGGGCTGCACAGCTGCCCGCAGATGGCGTGGTCCCAGGTCCGCGAGACGGTCGCGGAGGTCCTGTCCCCTTCCGACGGGCTCATCCTCTTCTGCGGCATGTCGGTCGGCTACGAGGACCCCATGGCGAGCACGCCCCGCACGGGCCGCGTCCCGCTCGACCAGACGGTGACGTTCGTCGGCGGCTAGCGCCGCGCGGCCTGGGCCGTGCCATCACGGCGAATCATTCCCCTGCCTGCCAAGGATGATGGAACATGAAGTCCATCGACGAGAACAGCCTTGTCGCGATGCTGATCCTCAGCATGGTGGCATTCAACACGCTGTTTCTCTCCGCCAACGGCCTGTTCATGCTGGCGACGCCCCAAGTCTGGTACGATTCGGTGCCCGGCGTCACCGACACGGGCTTCTTCAATCAGCACTTCATTCGCGACATCGGGCTCATCCAGCTTTTTCTCGGCGTCGCTTTTGGCGTCGGCCTGGCCCGGCCGGAGCGCCGCATCGGCCTGTGGCTCGTGGCGACCCTGTGGCTGGCCGCGCATGCCGCGTTCCACCTGTGGGAAGTGGCGGTGGGCATCTGCGCGCCTTCGGCCCTCCTGCGCGACTTTCCCGCCGTCAGCCTCCCCGCGATCGTAGGCGCGGTCCTGACCTTCTGGGCGATCAGCCAGCGGCATGCCCGCGGCAGCGCCTACGCCTGACCCGCCGCGTCCTCCCCCTTTCATGCCCTGCATCGAGGCAAAGCCATGTCATCGCTGAACCAGAAGACCGTCCTCGTCACCGGGGGAAGCTCCGGCATCGGCCGGGCGGCCGCCCGGCGCTTCGCCAGCCTTGGGGCAAACGTCGTCATCACCGGTCGGCGCGCCGCGGCCCTGGAAGCGAGCGCGGCGGAACATCCCGGCATGATCGGCCTGGTGGCGGATGCGGCCGATCCTGAGGACGCGGCGCGTGCGGTGGACATGGCGATCGAGCGCTTCGGCCGCCTGGACGTGCTGGTCAACAATGCCGGGGCGGGCGCGATCCTGCCGCTGGCCGAGGCCACCGCCGCGCAGATCGAGCGGATTTTCGCGGTAAATGTCGTGGGGCCCAGCCTGCTGGCGACAGCGGCCCTGCCTCACCTGGCCGCGGTGCGCGGCACGATCGTCAACATCTCCAGCACGTACGGCCATCGACCGGCCGTCGGCCTCGCGCACTATGCCGCCAGCAAGGCCGCGCTGGAGCAGCTTACCCGCTGCTGGGCGCTGGAACTGGCGCCCCAGGGCATCCGGGTGAATGCGGTAGCACCGGGACCGACCGAATCGGCGGCGCTGACCGGGATGATGAACCTGTCGGCGGCGCAGGCGGAAACTGTGAGGGAGCAGGAGCGCCAGCGGATCCCGCTCGGCCGGCGCGGCGAGCCGGACGAGGTCGCCGCCTGGGTCGTGCAGCTGGCCAATCCGGCGTTCGACTGGGTGACCGGCCAGGTGATCGCCGTCGATGGCGGGCTGGGCCTGGCCTGAGGCAGGCGTGGCCATCCTGTGCTGCCGGGCCCGGACGTCGCACGGGCCCTGGCGGATGATGGTCCCTAGATCGAGCGGACGAGCCTGAGCCTGCATCGGCTGCGGCCCCTCCCCGACCTGCCGGGCCAGGGAGAGGCCGGGGCGGTCGTTCGGGTTCAGCCGTAGAAGAAGTCGACCAGCGACAGGGACACGGCCGGGACATAGGTGACCAGGATCAGGATCAGGGCCAGCACGCCGATGAAGGGCAGGTTGGTCCGGGTGGTGCGCCAGATGTCGGTGCGGGCGATCGAGCAGGCGGTCACCAGCACGCTGGCCACCGGCGGGGTCTGCTGGCCAAGCGCGATGTTGAGGGTGAGCAGGATGCCGAACTGGATCGGGTCGATGCCGATCTGGTGGACCAGCGGCATGAAGATCGGGACGGTCAGGATGATCGCCGCGGCGCCGTGCAGGACCATGCCCACGAAGAACAGGAACAGGTTGATGATCATCAGGACCATGAACTTGTCGGTGGTCAGCGTGGTGATGCCGGCGGCCAGGCGCTGCGGCAGCTCGGTCTCGGTGAGGTAGAGGCCCAGCACCGCCGAGGTCGCCACCAGCAGCATGACCACGGCGGTCTGGATCACCCCCTCGATCATCGCGTGGTAGAGCTTGGCAAGGTCGATCTCGCGATAGACCAGCCCGCCGATCAGGAGCGCCGCCACCACGGCGAGGCCCGCCCCCTCGGTGGCGGTGACGAAGCCGCCGAAGATGCCGCCCAGGATGATCACCGGCAGCACCAGCGCCCAGGCGGCCTCCTTCGTGGCCTTGGCCAGGCGCCTCAGGCTGAACGCCTCCTCGCGCGGCAGGTCGTAGCGGACCGCGAACCAGTAGGAGAGCGCCATCATCCCGAGCCCGCCCAGGAGGCCCGGCACGATCCCGGCGACGAACAGCCGGACGATCGAAGTGTCGGACAGGGCGCCATAGAGGATCATCGGGATCGAGGGCGGGATGATGATCGCCAGTGAGGCCGAGGACGAGGTGACCGCCGCGGCCAGCCTGGCGCTGTAGCCCTTCTTCTTCATGGCCGGGATCATCACCGAGCCGATCGCGGCGACGTCGGCCACGGCCGAGCCGGAGATCTCGGCGAAGAACAGGGAGACCCCGACATTCACCATGGCGAGGCCGCCGCGCATGAAGCCAATCAGCGCGGACACGAACGCGATCAGCCGCCGCGAGATCCCGCCGGTGTTCATCAAAGCACCGGCCAGGATGAACAGCGGGATCGCGATCAGCGGGAAGCTGGTGGCGCCGTCGAAGATCGAGAGCGCGGCGTTCAGAAAGCCCAGCGAGCCGTTGAGCAGCCAGACGCCGACCAGGGCGCTGGTCAGGATCGCCACCGCGATCGGCAGGCCGACCGCGATCATCAGGAACATGCCGAACAGGACCAGGGCCTCGGTCATCGCGGCGTCTCCAGGCGGATGCCCTGCAGCTCCTGCTCGGCCCGGGCGATCTCCTCGCGGATCTCCTGTGTTTCCGGATCCTGGCCCTCCTGCACGTCCCGCCAGCGCTGCGGCAGGGTCAGAAGGCGGGACAGCACGATCAGGCCGGCGCCGATTGGCAGGATGCTCTGCACGAAGCTGCGGGTGACGAAGCGGACCGAGATCAGCGTCTCGCCGGCGAAGATCTCCAGGATCGCCCAGCCGGCCCAGCCGATCACCAGGAAGGTCAGGACGAACAGGAGCTCGACCAGCACGAACAAGGCGGTGCGGGCCGGACGCGGCAGGCCGAACAGGAGGCCGCTGAAGCCCAGATGGGCGTTGCGCAGCGTCGCCAGCCCGGCCCCGGCGAAGGTGATCCAGGCCAGGAGCATGGACGCCACCTCGTCGTACCAGATCAGCGAGCGGCCGGAGTAGCGGAAGCCCACCCCCAGCAGCACGACCACGGTGAGCGACACCAGGAGGGCCAGGGTCACCACCTGGAAGAAGATGTCGAGCCAGCGGGCGAGCCTGGCCATGGGTGTTCAGCCTTCCCGGAAGGAACCGCGCCAGTCAGGAACCGGCAGGCCGGGAAGGGCATTCCCGCCTGCCGGTGGTCCGGATGCTTAGGGCTGCTCGGCCATGGAGAGCACCTGGTCGATCATCTCCTGGCCGCCCTCCACCTCGGCGGCGAACTTCTCGTAGAGCGGCGCGGACGCGTCGACGAAGGCCTGGCGGTCGGCCTTGTTGACCTGCATGCCGCTGTCGGTGAGCTGCTGCAGCAGCTGGTCGTCCTCGCCCTCGCCCTGCTCGCGCGCCCAGACCGCGACTTCCTGGGCGGTCTTTGCCAGCACGTCCTGGATCTTGGGGTCGAGCTTGCCGAACGCGTTCACGCCCACGGTCGGGAAGGCCGGGGAGTAGATGTGGTCGGTGAGCGAGAGGAATTTCTGCACCTCGTCGAGCTTGCCGGCCTCGATGTTGGTGAGCGGGTTCTCCTGGCCGTCGATGACGCCGGTCTGCAGCGCCACGAACACCTCGGAGAACGACATCGGTGTGGGATTGGCGCCGTAGGCCTGGAACATCGCCACCCGCCAGGACGAGTTGGGGGTGCGGATCTTCAGGCCTTCCAGGTCGGCCGGGGTCTCGATCGGCCGGCTGTTGTTGGTGATCTGGCGAAAGCCGTTCTCCCAGATCGCCAGCGGCCGGTAGCCCTTGGCCTCGGCGGCCGGCACCAGCACGTCCTTGAACAAAGTCTCGTCGATGGTCGCGAGCTGGCCGCGGTCCTTGATCAGGAAGGGCAGGTCGAACAGGGCGTATTCGGCGGCCACTTCCGGCATGGTCGAGGAGGGCAGGGTGAGGTGCATGGTGCCGAGCTTGATCTTCTGCATCATGTCCTTGTCCTTCCCAAGCTGGGAGGAGTCGAACACCTTCACCACCGCCAGGTCGCCCAGCTTCTCGTTGGCGCGCCGGGCGAACTCGCTGGCGGTGCGCTCCTGCAGGGAGCCGTTGGCGGCGCTGATGCCGAAGATGATCTCTTCCTGGGCCTGGGCCATGCCGGTGCCGGCCAGCAGGACGGCGCCCGCGAGCAGCCCCTTCCACGTGATCTGATTCATTATCGTCCTCCCTTGGTGCAACGGATCGTCGTGAGCGGCCGGCTCAGCCGGGCGGGCCGCCCTCCAGGGCGCCTGCAGCCAGCGCCGCGAAGGTCGGCATCGCCACGTCGTCGCGCGGACCGGTGGCCCGGGCTGCCAGCTTCAGGCCGAGCTCGATGGCTTTCTGCGCGGCATTGGGGTTGGCGATGCCCTGGCCGGCAATGTCGTAGGCGGTGCCGTGGGCCGGGGTGACGATCGGGAACGGGTAGCCGGCGATCAGGGTGACGCCGCGGTCGAAGCCGATCAGCTTCATCGCGATCTGCCCCTGGTCGTGGTACATGGTCAGCACCGCGTCGAACTCGCCCTTCACCGCGCGCATGAACACGGTGTCGGACGGCACCGGGCCGGTCACCGCCATCTGCAGGGCGCGCGCCCGCTCCACCGCCGGCAGGATCACCTGGTCGTCCTCGGTGCCGAACAGGCCGCCATCGCCGGCATGGGGATTGAGCGCCGCCACTCCGATCCGGGGACGGCTGAAGCCGGCCCCCTCCATGGTCCGCACGGTCAGGCGCAGGCTCTCGAACACCCGCTCGGCGCTGAGCGCGCCCGCCACCTGGGAGAGCGGGATGTGCGAGGTGACCCGGGCGTTCCAGACCTCGTCCAGCACGTTGAACTCGCTGCCGCTGCGGGTCGTGCCGAGCGTGCGGTTGATGAAGCCGATCTCGTCGACATAGGCCGGCTCCCCTAAGCGCATGGCGTGCTTGTTGAACGGCGTGAAGAACACGAGGTCGGCATAGCCGGCATCGGCCGCGCGCAGCGCCAGGCGGAAATTGGCCAGGGCCGAGCGCCCGCCGGCGGCGCTGGCGACCCCCGGCTGCAGGTCGGCGGGATCGCAATGGCCGAGATCCACCAGGCAGGAGCGGGTCGGGCGGGCATCGCCCAGCTCGCCTGCGGACAGCACCGGCAGGTCGAGCTCGACCCCGGCATGGCGGGCGCCCAGCTCCAGGACCCGGCGGTCGCCCAGCACCAGCATCACCGCCTGGTCGGCAACCTCGCCGGTCAGCAGCCGCGCGGCCAGCTCCGGGCTGATTCCCGCCGGATCGCCCATGGCGAACGCGACCACCTGATCCTTGAACATCGGCACTCCAGCTCCCCTAATGCATTTTGCATACAATATGCCCATCTGCCCACACAACCGATTTTGGCGTATGGCTGGCGGCGGGACGGCAGGGGGCGGAGCGTGGCATTGTCGGAAGCGCAGAGCGGGCAGGAGGACGGCGTCCTGCCGCCGTCGGGGCTCATCCAGCGGCAGACCCTGCACGAGCAGGTCGCCGAGCGGCTGCGCGACCTGATCATCGAGGGCCATCTCGCACCCGGCACCCGGATCAACGAGCAGGCGCTGGTGGAGACGCTGGGCGTGTCGCGCACGCCGTTGCGCGAGGCCCTGCGCACCCTGGCGGGCGAGGGGCTGATCGACATCCGCCCGTCGCGCGGCAGCGTGGTGCGCCGGCTGACTGCCCAGGACGTGTTCGCGATGCTGGAGGTGCTGGCCGAATTGGAGAAGCTGGCCGGCCGGCTCACCTGCGCGCGCGCCACCGACACGGAGCTAGCCGGGCTCCTGGCGATCCACCAGGCGATGATGGAGCATTACGCCCGGCGCGACCGGCTGCCCTACTACAAGCTGAACCAGTCGATCCACACGCAGATCGCCCGGCTGTCGCGCAACCCGACGCTGATCGAGGTGCAGGCCAACATCCAGGCGCGCCTGAAGCGGATCCGCTTTTTGGGCAATCGCGGTCCCGACGCCTGGGCCAGCGCCGTAGCCGAGCACGAGGAGATGGCGCAGGCGCTGGCGGTGCGCGACGGCGAGCGTCTGGGCGAGGTGCTGGCCCGGCACCTGATGAACACCTGGGACCGAGTAAAGACCGTGGTCTGAGGGGCAGCGGCTGCCGGTCAGACCTCGACTCTGAAGCGGATCACGTCGCCGCCGATCGCGGTGATGCCGAACAGCGCCGCGTAGCCGGTGCTGCTGGAATGGTTGATCTCCAGCTGCAGGGAGGCGGCGGCGCGGCCGTCGAAGGTCGCCTGGCCGATGGTTGCCAGGGGGTCGCCTTCATCGATGACGCCGTCGCCGTTACCGTCCAGAGGCACGCTGTCGTCGCCCACGACCAGGCGGAACGCGCCGCTGTCCACGACCAGGTCGCGGCCGAGACTGGTGTCGGCGCCGTTGATCGTGAACAGGTAGCGGTCGTCGCCCGGGCCGCCGACCAGGATGTCGTTGCCGCCGCGCTGGTCGATGCCATTCAGGATGTCGTCGCCGGTGCCTCCGAACAGGAGGTCGTCGCCGTCGGCGCCATCCAGCCCGTCATTGCCGTCGCCACCGCCCAGGACGCTGCCGGTAACATCGTCGTTGCCGGCACCACCCCGCAGTTCCCCGGACCCGCTGAGGCTGTCCCGTCCGTCGCCGCCCTAGAGACGGCCGAAGCCGGACTGTCCGACCAGGACGTCGTCGCCGATGCCGCCGTCGAGCTGGTCGTTGCCGGCTCCGCCGTGGAGAAGGTCAGCGCCTTGGTTGCCGAACAGAGTGTCGTCGCCCGCGCTACCGACCAGGATGTCGTCGCCGGCACCGCTCTTCAGCAGGTTGGCGCCGCTTCGGCCGAACAGGCGGTCATGCCCGGCTGCGCCATGGATCGCGTCGTCGACCATCGATCCGATCAGGAGGTCGTCGGCGACGCTGCCGAGAAGGGTTGCCGTCCGATGCTTCCTGTTGCTCGGCGGACCGGGCCGGAGGGGCAGGATGGCAAGCGGTCCTCGGACGTTAAGCATCATGGTGGGAAACAGCCGGGCCGCGGCGGCGCTCAAAGAAACGACAAAGCCCGCCCCGGCTCGTCGGCCAAGGGGCGGGCGTCATCGTGCGGCAAGGGGCCAGGCGTCGGCGGGGGAGGCCGCCGGAGCCCCCGGGGCCGGGACGCAGGAGCCCTGGTGGAGGCCGGGGCGTCAGGCGCCGGCCAGGCCCAGATCGGCGCTGAGGCTGCCGGCGGCGCCGCGCAGATGCGGGTGGCGCGCGATGTGCAGCTCGGTGCGGCGGCGCGCCTCTTCCTGGGCCAGCGGCTCGATGTCGGCCGTGGAGATGCCGAGGTCGCCGGCCAGCTCGTGCGGGCGGTAGCTCGAGAGCTCGGCGCGGACGCGGGCCAGGGCGGCGTTGTGGAAACGGGCGATCTCGAACCGGCGCCAAGCGTCGGTCGAGCGGACGAGCGCGGTGAGGTTCGCAAGCATGAAAGTCATCCAGTCAGGAGAAAGCCGGCGGTCAGAAGGAAGCCGGCGAGGTGCCGTTTCCGGCAAAGGTCGATGGTGGTCAGTCGGCAAGGGCCAGGCGGCTGCTCTTGGGCGTGCCCAGGAGCGCTGCCAGCGGCGAGGGCGAGGAGGGCGCCAGCTGCTCGACCTGGCGGGCCTGCATGGCCTGCTGAGCCATGTCGCGGATCTCGGCCAGCGAGACGGTGCCGCTGTTGCGGGCCGCGGCCATGGTCGCGATGTCGGCGATCAGGTCGCGCTCCATGCCAAGATCAGCAAGGCTGCGGTCGCTCAAGCGGTTCAGCGAGCGACGAGTCTCGTAAGCACGAAACTGTGTACCAAGGCTGTCGAGGATTTGCTGCACGATACCCATTTATTCCACTCCACTCGGATGCCGACACGCTGGACTTCATGCCAGCGTGCGGCGGGTTGTTCCCGGACCTTCCCGATCTCACGGATCTCTTGGTCGGACCCAACGAACAGGAAGATAGGACTGGGATCGCGCGCCCACTACCCGCCATGCTGCATCGCAGCGCTGCGTAAACAGATCGCTGCATCTTTTCGTCACGGAACCGTGATCAATCCGACGCAAATCCAGACGGCACCTAAGAAATCCTTAGCTGGTGCCCAAGATTTCCGCAGGCTCTGCCTTGTTGCGCTGCATCAGAGGGCGCGGATTGTCCTTTGCGCCGTTCATCGCTAACCCGTCACGGGCGGCGCATGCGCATTACAGGCGGCAGACTTGCTTCAGGCACATGGATTGACCAGGCGGTTCGGCGGGGTGCGCGCCGTCGACGACGTGTCGTTCACGCTCCAGGCCGGCAGCATCACCGGGCTGATCGGCCCGAACGGGGCCGGCAAGACCACGCTGTTCAACCTGATCGCCGGCATGTACCGGCCCAACAGCGGCCGCCTGACCTTTGGCGGGCACCGGATCGAGCGGCAGCGCCCGGACCAGCGCACCCGCCACGGCATCGGCCGGACCTTCCAGATCCCGCGGCCGTTCCCGGCGATGAGCGTGCTGGACAATGTCATGGTCGCCGCACCCGGCCAGGCCGGCGAGCGGTTCTGGCGGGTGTGGAGCGCTCCTTCCCGGGTGGCCCGGGAGGAAGCCTCGGTGCAGGCCCGCGCCATGGACTGGCTGCGCTTCGTCGGCCTGGACCGGCTGGCCGAGGCGCCGGCGCGCACTTTGTCCGGCGGGCAGCGCAAGCTGCTGGAGCTGGCCCGGGTGATGATGCTGGACCCGCGCCTGGTGCTGCTGGACGAGCCGGGGGCCGGGGTGGCGCCGCCGCTGATGGCGGTGATCGTCGAGAAGATCCGCGCGCTCAATGCCCAGGGCGTCACCTTCCTGATCATCGAGCACGACATGGACCTGGTGATGTCCTTGTGCCGGCCGGTCCTGGTGATGGCCGGCGGACGGCTGTTGATGGAGGGCAGCGCCGAGGAGGTGCGGCGCGATCCCAGGGTGATCGACGCCTACCTGGGCGGGGTCGAGGCCGGGCCGGAGGGGCCCCCCTCGTGAGCATGCTCTGGGTGGACCATCTGGTGGCCGGCTACGAGCCCGGCCTGCCGATCGTGCGCGGCGCCTCGATCCGGGTCGAGCGCGGCGAGATCGTCGCGATCCTGGGCCCGAACGGGGCTGGCAAGTCGACCCTGATCAAGGCGATCGCCCGTCTGGTGCCGGCGACCTCCGGCACCATCGCGTTCGACGGCCAGGACATCCTCGCCATCCCGGCGCACCGCCTGATCCGCCAGGGACTGGCCTTCGTGCCGCAGACCGAGAACGTGTTCGCCAACCTTTCCATCACCGAGAACCTGGAGCTGGCCGGCTTCTACCTCGGCCGCCGCCGCAAGGCCCGGGTCCAGGCGATGTTCGACCTGTTCCCCGACCTGGCGCGCCAGCGCGGCCTGCCCGCCGGCCGGCTGTCCGGCGGGCAGCGCCAGATGCTGGCGGTGGCCCGCGCCCTGCTGGTGGAGCCGGCGATGATCATGCTGGACGAACCCTCGGCCGGGCTGTCGCCCAAGCTGGTCGGCCAGGTCTTCCAGAAGCTGGCGGAAGTGCGCGCGTCCGGCGTCACCATCCTGATGGTCGAGCAGAACGTGAAGGCCGCCCTGGCGCTGGCCGACCGGGCCTATGTGCTGGTCGAGGGCCGCGAGCAGGTCGAGGGCCCGGCCGCCGAGTTGCGCTCTTCCGCCGACCTGGCGCAACTCTATCTGGGCGGAGCGGCGCGATGATCCTGCAGCTTCTGGCCGACGGCCTGATCCTGGGCTCGATCATCGGCCTGGGCGCCATCGGCGTCACCCTCACCTACTCGATCCTGGGCTTCGCCAACTTCGCCCATGGCGAGTTCCTGACCTTCGGGGCCTATGTGGCGCTGGTGGCGCTGGGGTTCTTCCAGGCCTTTTCCGGCGCGAGCTTCGGCCCGCTCTCGTTCGGCTGGCCGCTCCTGGCCGCCCTGGCGACCGCGATGCTGGCGACAGCCTTGCTGGCCCTGCTCCTGGACCGGCTGCTGTTCGAAAGGCTTGGCCGCACCGGCACCGCGATCACCCTGGTGATCGGCTCGTTCGGCGCGGCGCTGGCGCTGCGCAACCTCCTGTTCTTCGGCTTTGGCGGGGTGCCGGAATACTACAGCCGCGACATCCAGATCGCCCTGGCGGTGCTGCCGCGCTCGGTGCTGGGCGGCGTGCGGGTGACGCCGGACCAGGTCGCGGTGCTGGCGCTGGCGGGCATGCTGGTGGTGGCGATGCACCTGTTCCTGACCCGCACCACGCTCGGCCGGGCGATGCGCGCGGTGGCGCACAATCCGCAGCTGGCCACGGTGACCGGGATCGACGTGCAGGCGGTGGTGCGCTGGACCTGGGTGATCGGCGCAGGCCTCGCGGCGGTGGCCGGGGTGTTCGCCGGCCTGACCGTGCAGATCCGCCCGACGCTCGGCTTCGACCTGCTGCTGCCCCTGTTCGCCGCGGCGATCCTGGGCGGGATCGGCTCGGTCTATGGCGCGGTGCTGGGCGGGCTGATCGTGGGGCTGGCCGAGAGCCTGGCGGTGCCGCTGGTCGGCGCCGAGTACCGCGCCGCGGTGGCGTTCGTTCTGCTGATCCTGATCCTGCTGGTCCGGCCGACCGGGCTGTTCGGGGGACGCGGCTGATGGTCGAGCTCCTGGCCGGGCCCCTGGCCTACCTGACCTTCTTCCTGGTGATCGCCCTTTATTATGCCCTGGTGACGCTCGGGCTGAACCTGCAATGGGGCTTCACCGGCTTGTTCAATGTCGGCGTCGCCGGCTTCGTCCTGGTCGGCGCCTATGTCAGCGCGATCCTGACCACCCCGGACGATCCCGCCCGGATCGGCGGGTTCGGGCTGCCGGTCCCGGTCGGCATGGCCGGGGCGATGCTCTGCGCCGGGCTGTTCGCGCTGGTGGTGGGCATCCCGGCCCTGCGGCTGCGCCACGACTACCTGGCGATCACCACCTTCGGCATCGCGGTCACCCTGCAGCTGGTGGCGCTGAACCTGCAGGTGCTGACCGGCGGGCCGTTCGGGATGAACTTCATCCCGCGGCCGTTCCACGACGCGATCGGCGGCGGCCAAGCCTGGAACCTGGCCTATCTGCTGTTCGTGGCGGCCTTGGTGGCGCTGGTCTGGCGGGGCTTCGCGGCGCTCACCGCCGGTCCCTGGGGCCGGGTGCTGCGCGCGATCCGCGAGGACGAGACAGCCGCCTCGGCCTTGGGCAAGCACGCCTTCCGCTTCCGGCTGGAGGCGTTCGTGATCGGGGCGATGGTGATGGGGCTGGCGGGCGCGGTCTATGCCCATTTCATCGGCTTCATCGCGCCGGAGGACTTTTTGCCGATCCTGACCTTCCAGGTCTGGGCCATGCTGATCGTGGGCGGCTCCGGCGACCACAAGGGGGCGATCGCCGGGGCGGTGCTGGTCTGGGCGATCTGGACCGGGTCGGGGATGCTGCTGGACTTGGCGGTGCCGCCGGAGGGCAAGGCGCAGGCGGCCGCCCTGCAGGTGGCGGCGATCGGCGTGGCCTTGTGCCTGGTCCTGCTGTTCCGCCCGGCCGGCCTGTTCCGGCGCCGGCGAGCGGCAGGCTGACGCCGGCAGCTCAGCGGAGGTTGATCACCGCGCCGTTGCCGAACTCGATGAACTCGATCCCGCGCAGGATGTCGGTGCCGAAGCTCGGCACGTTGCCCGGCAGGTGGCGGACCTGGACCACCCCGTCCATGCCGCGGGTGATCGCGTACTGGTCGGGGCGGCCGCTATACTCGGCGATGTCGATGCCGGTGCCGCCGTCCAGGATGTCGTTGCCGAACCCGCCGGTCATCCGGTCATTGTCCTTGCCGCCCTCCAGGCGGTCGTCGCCGGAGCTGCCGAACAGCACGTCCTGACCCTCGCCGCCGCGCAGCGTGTCGTTGCCGCCGCCGCCGAACAGCCGGTCCGCCTGGCTGCCGCCGTCCACGAAATCGTTGCCCGAGCCGCCGTCCAGCAGGTCGACGCCGCTGCCGCCGGTGATGGTGTCGTCGCCGACCCCGCCGGCCAGCAGCCGGTCGGCGCCCTCGCCGCCGTCCAGGATGTCGCTGCCAAGGCCGCCGTAGAGGATGTCGGCGCCGGTGCCGCCCTCCAGCCGGTCGACCCCGGCCCCGCCGCGCAGGATGTCGTCGCCGGCATCGCCCTGCAGCAGGTCCAGCCCGTCGCCGCCGTCCAGGAGGTCGGCGGCGAACCCGCCGCGCAGCCGGTCGTCGCCGTTTCCGCCCACCAGATGGTCGGCGCCAAGCCCGCCCATGATGTCGTCGTCACCGCCACGACCGAACACCAGGTCGGCGCCGCCCAGAGCGTCGATCGTGTCGTCGCCCTCGCTCAGGAGCAGCAGGTCGTCGCCTTCGGTCGGCACGAGGCTGGGGGTCAAAACAGCCTGGGTCGGCATGGCGGGCGCTCCCTTCGTTTCTCCAGAACAGGCAGGCAGCGCCGGGCTCTCCCTGGGGAGGCAGCCTGCCTCAGCCGAAGGGGATCGGCGCGGCGTTGCCGAACTTCACCAGTTCAATCTCGCTCAACAGGTCGGCACCGTACCAGATGCCGTTCGCCGGTAAATGACGTACCTCGGTAACGCCGCCGCCCATATCGGTGAAGCGATACTGCGCGATGGTGCCGTTGAAGATCGCAGTGTCCTGTCCGGGCCCGCCGACCAGCACGTCGTTGCCAAACCCGCCGTTCAGCTCGTCGTTGCCAGCACCGCCCATCAGCCGGTCGTTGCCGAAGCCGCCGCGCAGCACG
Source organism: Geminicoccus roseus DSM 18922 (assembly GCF_000427665.1). Taxonomy (NCBI): domain Bacteria; kingdom Pseudomonadati; phylum Pseudomonadota; class Alphaproteobacteria; order Geminicoccales; family Geminicoccaceae; genus Geminicoccus; species Geminicoccus roseus. The sequence continues at coordinate 1,555,467 of NZ_KE386572.1, read as the reverse complement.
TCGTCGCCCCCGGCCCCGCCCAGCTGGTCGTTGCCGGCCCCGCCCACCATCAGGTCGTTGCCGTCGCCGCCGTCCAGGATGTCGTCGCCGCTGGCACCGTCCAGGGAGTCGCGCCCGGCCCCGCCATAGACCGTGTCGTTGCCGACGCCGCCCACCAGCTGCAGGTCGTCGCCCTCGCCGCCAAAGATCGTGTCGTCGCCGACCGCGCCATAGGCGATGTCGGCGCCGTCGCCGGCCTGGAGGATGTCGGCGCCGCCGCCGCCGCGCAGCACGTCGTTGCCGGCCCCGCCGAACAGCTGGTCGTTGCCGTCGCCGCCATCGAGCTTGTCGTCGCCATCCGCGCCGATCAGCTCGTCCAGGCCGGCGCCGCCGATCAGCCAGTCGTTGCCGTTGCCTCCATCCACCCAGTCGTTGCCGCCCTTGGCGAAGACCACGTCGTTGCCGCCCAGGGTCGCCACCCGGTCGTTGCCGTCGGTCAGGATCAGGAAGTCGGCCAGCTCGCTCGGCGCGTTCGCGTCCGGGGACGGCGTGCCGCCGCCGGTGCCGGAGCCGGTACCGGAGCCGCCGCCGGTACCGGAGCCGAACGAGCTGCCGTTCCAGCGCTGGATGCTGTCGTCGGCGAAGCGCAGCTCGTCGATCCCGGCCGAGAGGAGCTGGTCGACCAGCAGCAGGTCGAGCGGCGCCTTGGCGTTGGACGACTGGATCCGCAGGTCGTTGGCCGAGGTGGTGAACAGGAGGTCGGCGAACAGGAAGCCCGCGGCGAACTCGATGCGGTCGCCGCTGCCGCCGATGTCGACGATCCGGTCGCTGCCCGGATTTTTCTCGACCAGGTAGCGATCGTTGCCGGTCCCGCCTTCCAGCAGGTCGTCGCCGCCGCGCCCGGCCAGCAGGTCGTCGCCGTCGTTGCCGGCCAAGTGGTTGGCCTTGGCGTTGCCGCGGATCTGGTCGTTGCCGCTGCCCCCGAACGCGTCCTCGATGGCGTCCTCGCCATGAAGGAACAGGGTCGTGTCGCGCGAGCCCTTGTCCCACCGGTAGACCGGCCCGGCCTTCTGCCAGCCGCCGCGCAGGTCGAACTCGACCGCGCTCTTCTGGTTGGACCAGTCCAGCCGGTCGGCGCCGCCATCGTCGACGATCGTCTCCAGGATCGCCTCGCCGCGATCCCAGCGATAAACGGTGTCGCCGCGGTTGCTGTTCGCCGAGTTGCCGTAGACCGAGCGGATCCAGTCGACGTCCAGCTCCATGGGCGCCGTCGGGTAGATGCTGGCGGAGGCGCCGCTCTGCACCGGGTCGGAGGGCGCGTCGCGATAGGACATCACGCTGGCGCCGCGCCAGTCGTCCTCCGGCGGCAGCACGGTGTTGCGGCCGAGGGTCTCGTGGGGGTGCTTGGCGCCGATCGCGTGGCCGATCTCGTGCACGATCACGTAGTAGGCATAGCCGCCCGGCGCGTACTTGGCCCGCTCGGCGGCCAGGTCGCTGTTCGGGCGGTGGTCGGTGCTGCCCAGCCAGACATCGCCGGCCGAGGTGTACTCGCCGGGATAGCGCGCGTCCGCGGTCTCGGGGATGCCGGAGACGGCGAAGCGGATGTCGCCCTGCGCCTCGCCGGTCTCCTTGACCTCGACGAACCGGATCCCGCCCACGGTGGCCCAGGCGTCCAGGGCGCTGCGCACCGCCTCGCGCTGCCCCTGCGACAAAGGCAGGTAGCCGGTGCGGGGCTCGGCATAGCCCTCGATCCAGCTCGAGCCGGTCTCGCCGAAACTGTAGGTGACGGTGGCGGGGCCGCCTTGCACCGTGCCCCATTTGGTCGGCCCGCTGATCCCGTCGATCGCCAGGTCGCCGGACGTGGTGACGTAGGCGAACGGGGAGTCGGAGAGATAGGTCGAAGCGGAAGGGGTGTCGTTCGCCGAGACTGCCGAGAGACGAGCCATGCCAAGCGGTCCAGAAGATGCGTCGGCCCGGAACGGGACCTGGAAGAAACGTGGTGGAACCCCAGAAGGGTCCAAAAGAGGATGCACGTCCGCCGTCGCGACCGGCAGCCGCGCCTCTCCGGTCGCCGGAAGGAGGCGTGTGCACAGATGAACGGTTCCGGCCGTGAGAAAAGGGCCCTGTTACCCTTGGCGGCATGCAGGGGCCGCACTGTGGCAGCCATGCCGATAGCTGTGTGGTTTCTGCGCCCATCTACAGGGTCCGCCCGGAAAGAAAGGACCAGCCGGACCCCGTCCGGCGCTTCCTTTTCCGCATGGATCCGAGCCCATGCGGCAGGCACATGGCGCGGTTGAAGAGCCCAACCTGGATTCTGGGCCATGGTGTGGTTAGGATCGGGCTTCTTTGATCGGCCGGGCGGGCATCGTCCGGCCAGTCGACGGGCGCTGCTGCCGGCCTTGGGCCGCATGCAGCCTGCTGCCCTCGCGACCCGCGCGGTCGTCTCCAGAACCGACACGATCCCCCGCGGATCCCCCCGCCAGGACCTCCAGGTCCTGTCCGATCGCGTCATGCCGAACGACAGGAGCTCGATATTCAGTATAGGATAGATCGCCGCCCAGCATGGGAAAGACCGGATACCCGGAAAAGCCACCACGATCGAACGACCGGACGAAAGGAGCGGCCATGACGGACGTAGCAGAGCGTCTTCCTGATGGCGCAGCCAATCTCATTGAAACAGAATACACTGTCGGCCAGGACAATATCCAGGCGAAGATCGGCCCGTTCGGGCTGGATGTCCATAATCCGGTCTTCGCGATCTCCGGCCTGACCATCGTCGCCTTCGTGGTCCTGACGCTGGCGCTCCAGGAAAGCGTCGGCCCGCTGTTCAGCGGCCTGCGCGAGTGGCTGACCTCTAACCTGGACTGGTTCTTCCTGCTCGCCGGCAACGTCTTCCTGATCCTGTGCCTGGTGCTGATCGTCACGCCGCTGGGCAAGGTGCGCCTGGGCGGACGCGAGGCGGTCGCCGACTTCAGCTACATCAGCTGGTTCTCCATGCTGTTCGCCGCGGGCATGGGCATCGGCCTGATGTTCTACGGCGTCTCCGAGCCGCTCTCGCACTACGGCTCCTCGGTGGCCGAGGGTGCCGGCTCGCCGGAGAGCTGGGCGCCGCTGGGCGGTGCTGCCGGCGACGTCGCGGCCGCCCGCGACCTGGGCATGGCCGCGACGATCTTCCACTGGAGCCTGCATCCCTGGGCGATCTACGCGGTGGTGGGCCTCGCCCTGGCGCTGTTCTCCTACAACAAGGGCCTGCCGCTCACGGTGCGCTCGATCTTCTACCCGATCTTCGGCGAGAAGGTCTGGGGCTGGCCCGGCCACGTGATCGACATCCTGGCGGTGTTCGCCACCCTGTTCGGGCTTGCCACCTCGCTGGGCTTCGGGGCGGAGCAGGCCAATGCCGGCCTGAACTACCTGTTCGGCATCCCCTCCAGCGACGCCTCCAAGGTGTTCCTGATCCTGGGCATCACCGCGATCGCGCTGGTCTCGGTGGTCGCCGGCCTGGAAGCCGGGGTGAAGCGCCTGTCCGAGATCAACATGGTGCTGGCTGGCCTGCTGCTGCTGTTCGTGGTGGCGGTCGGGCCGACCCTGCTGATCCTGACCGGGTTCATCGACAACCTGATCGTCTACGTCGAATACCTGCCGGCTTTGTCCAACCCGTTCGGCCGCAGCGACGACAATTTCCGCCAGGGCTGGACCGCCTTCTACTGGGCGTGGTGGATCTCCTGGTCGCCGTTTGTCGGCATGTTCATCGCGCGGATCTCCCGTGGCCGCACCGTGCGCGAGTTCCTGGTCTGCGTGCTGCTGATCCCCTCGATCGTGTCGGTGTTCTGGATGACTGCGTTCGGCAGCACCGCGATCAGCCAGCTGGTCGGCGGCTACGAGGCGGCCGCGGGCGGTGCCTTGGAGCTGCAGCTGTTCCTGATGCTCCAGGAACTGCCGCTGGCCGCGATCACCTCGTTCATCGGCATCGTGCTGGTGATCGTGTTCTTCGTGACCTCATCGGATTCCGGCTCGCTGGTGATCGACACGATCACCGCCGGCGGCAAGGTCAGCGCCCCGGTGTCCCAGCGCGTGTTCTGGGCGGTGTTCGAGGGCCTGGTGGCGATCGCCCTGCTGCTGGGCGGCGGGCTCACCGCCCTGCAGGCGATGTCGGTGTCGACCGGCCTGCCCTTCACCATCGTGCTGCTGGGCGCCTGCTACGCCATCGTCCAGGGGCTGCGCTCCGAGCCGCGCTGATCCCAGGCCGGCGCGCGGCGCTCGGGCCGGGTCAGCCGTCCGGCGCCCCGGCCCGCAGCGACCGGAGCAGGCCGCGATAGGAGGCGATCAGCCGCTCGGCCTCGAGCGGCTGGTCGTCGTTCCAGCTGGCGACAACGCAGTGGCGGGCGCCGTCCTGGCCGACCACCAGGATCGACAGGTTGAGCACGCCCGCTTCCGACCCGCCCTTGTAGGCGACGCTGTGCCAGGCATCTTCTTGTGCCGGGCCGGACTCGATCCGGAAAGCCGGCAGGTCGGCCGTGCTTTCCAGCAGGGCGCAGAGCTCCCCCGCCGAGAAATACCATTCCGCTTCCAAAGTCGGCCGTGTTTCCTGCCCGGCGGCTTGCGGCGGCGCCATCCCCGCCAGCCGTGCGCGCAGCGCATGGCGCGCCGCGCGATCCCCTTGTTGCCATTCTGCACGCAGGTCGGCATGGCTGCGGGCCTTCAGCACGAACATCTCGCGGGTGGAGAGGAACGGGTCGTTGCGCGGACTGATCGCCTCGACGCTTTCGCGACCAACCAGTTCCAGCACCGCGTCTGTCGCCGTGTTGTCACTCAGTGAGACTAGCAGGTTCGCGAGGCTGGCGACGGTGAGCGGCGATCCGTCCGGCCAGTCCTGCAAGATGCCCGAGGGCACCGACCGCCATGCCGGATCCAGCCGCACCACCTGGTCCCAGCGCAGACGACCGTCCTCGACAGTCATCCGCAATGCCTCGAGGATCGCCAGCTTGCCGGCCGAGCCCACCGCCATCACCGCCTCCGGCCGATGCGCCGCGACGATCTTGCCATCGGTGGTCACCAGCACCGAGGTCTGTCCGGGCAGCGCCGCGATCGCGGCCACATGCTCGTCCAGCCCGCCCGCCGAGGCGACCGGCGGCTCCAGCAGGAGCGCGGTGATCCGGCCGTCCTCGTCCAGGGTGACCGTGGCCGGGACGGTGGCGCGCTCCAGGCTCACGACGAAGCGCCCTTCGCCCGCCGCGGCAACTCCCCGGACCTGCCCGTATTGCCGGGCCAGCCGCGCCAGCAGCGCCTCCACCTGGCCGAGCGGGACCTGGGCCAGGAAGTCGGCGGTGAACCATTCCGGCCGGATCTCCGCCTGCTCGAACAGCCGCTCCAGCGCGGCCGGCTGGTTCACGGCCTGCTCTTCCGCCCCGGCCGGGCCGGCGCCCAGCAGCAGGGCGAGCAGCGCCAGGATGTTGTTGCGGCCACGACCATGCTCCCTCATCTCGGTTCCCTGGGTGGTGACATCCATCGCTCCCTTATCCCCTGCGAGGGCGGCGGAGTGGAGCCGGGCGACGCCCGCACGACTTCATTGTAATCCGGTCGCCAGCTGGCGAGGCCCGGCACCATCCCGTCCACCCCAGGCTCTGCGAGCATCTTGATGACCCTTGCCACCCAGTTTTCCGGCCGCATCGTCATGGTGGGCTGCGGCTCGATCGGGCAGGCGGTCCTGCCGCTGCTGCTGCGCCACGTGGTGCCGTCGCCGGACCGGATCACCATCGTGACCGCCGACGAGCGCGGCCGGGCCGCCGCCGAGCGGTTCGGCGTGGAGTACCGGGTCCAGCCGCTGACCAGGGAGAACCACCGCGCGGTGATGGAGCCCCTGCTCCGTCCGGGCGACTTCCTCCTGAACCTGTCGGTCGACGTCGAGAGCGTGTCGATGGTCCGCCTCGCCCGCGAGCTGCAGGTGCTCTACCTGGACACGGTGATCGAGCCCTGGGCCGGCGGCTACACCGACCTTTCCAAGTCCGCGTCGGAGCGCTCGAACTACGGGATGCGCGAGGTGGCGCTGCAGCTGGGCCGCGAGCTGGGTGCTGGCCCCACCGCAGTGATCGCCCAGGGCGCCAATCCCGGGCTGGTGTCGCAGCTGGTCAAGGAAGCGCTGCTGCGCATGGCCGAGGAGACCGGGCTCGCCTGCGCGCAACCCGTCGACCGGGCCGGCTGGGCGGTGCTCATGCGCGACCTCGGCATCAAGGCGGTGCACATCGCCGAGCGCGACACCCAGGTGGCGGCCGGCCATCCCAAGAAGCCCGGCGAGTTCGTCAACACCTGGTCGATCGACGGCTTCGTGGGCGAGGGCTGCCAGCCGGCGGAGCTGGGCTTCGGCACCCACGAGAAGCAGCTGCCGGCCGAAGGCCGCCGCCACGGCTATGGCTGCGACGCCGCGATCTACCTGGAGCGGCCGGGCGCCTCGACCCGGGTGCGCAGCTGGACGCCGCTGGCCGGCCCGTATCACGGCTTCCTGATCACCCATAACGAGGCAATCTCGATCGCCGACTACTATACCTGCCGCGATGGCGACACGGTGACCTGGCGGCCGACCGTGCACTACGCCTACCACCCCTGCGACGACGCGGTGCTGTCGGTGCACGAGTTCGCCGGGCGCAACTGGCAGATGCAGCCGGCCCAGCGCCTGCTGATGGACGAGATCAGCGACGGGATCGACGAGCTGGGCGTCCTGCTGATGGGCAACCCCAAGGGCGTGTTCTGGTACGGCTCGCGGCTGTCCACCCACGAGGCGCGCGAGCTGGCCCCGTTCAACAGCGCGACCTCGCTGCAGGTGGCGGCCGGGGTCCTGGGCGGGGTGGTCGCGGCGATCGAATCGCCGGCGATGGGCATGGTCGAGGCCGACCAGCTCGACCACCGCCGGGTGATGGAGGTGGCGCGCCCCTATCTGGGCCCGGTGGTGGGTGCCTGGAGCGACTGGACGCCGCTGCAGGACCGCGGCGTGCTGTTTCCCGAGGACCTGGACCCGTCCGATCCCTGGCAGTTCAAGAACATCCTGGTCCGCTGAGCCCAGAAAAGCGCCCGGCCCTTTCCGCCTGGTGATAATGGTCACAGCGGAACGGGCCGGCCTGCGGCACTCTCCTGTCCAGGCCGGGATCGAGGTCAGCAGGCGAGCGCCGCATTCCCCCGCGGCGGGCTGATCCCCACCAATGCCATCGCCCCCGATGCGATCCCGGCCGTTCTTCCCTGTCCCGATGTTCGACCGTCCCTGCCCATCCTGGCCGGGGCGGCGCTGCATGTGGTCCGGAAAGGGCCGCAATGGCCTGGCCGGGCCAGAGGCGGATGAAACGTTGTCCATCCGGAAGTGCACCAAAATATCGAGAACATCTTACAAGATTGCATGATCCGGCTGCGAGATGGACCTGCAACCCTCTGGGCAAAGATCGAGGCAATCTGCTCCCGGGCCGAATAATCCAAAGAAGAATTCACGGCTTTTGGTGGGAGAATCAGCTTCTCGCCCGGTGGCAGCAGGGATTCCCGCCGCAGTGCTGCGGGAATCGTGCGGTGGCGCGGATGATGGCGGTTTTCGCACTTGTGCAGGCGGCTCGGTTACGTTGCACTGATGACGTGGCGCTGGCCGGCGCCTCGTGGCTGGCCGACGGCAACCACGGGTCAGATCGGAGCGGTTCCTGCCCTGGCCGGGATCTCTCTCCGTGCCGAGTCATCACGAAACCTATATATGGGGTTGCGTGGGTTGCATCGTGGTGGGTCTGACCGATCGTCCATGCAACGCTATGATGCCGCAGGCAACATCGCGTAGGCACACTATGTGTAGGGTCGTCTACTGGTTGTAGGAGTGCAGATGGGTCTTCGTATCGCAATGGTCGCCGCTTGCCCGTTCCCGGCACGTCGTGGCACGCCGTTGCGAATCGAGCGGCTGTCCGAGGCATTGACGGAGCTCGGTCACGACGTCGAGGTGATCACCTATCCGGTAGGTGAGAGCGACGCTCCCTCGTCCTTCCCGGTGCATCGCACCAGCAAGACCATGAAGGTCGGCACGATCGCGCCGGGCCCCACCCCTAGAAAGCTCCTCCAGTACGATCCGATGCTGGCGGCGAAGATCGGGCAGCTCCTGTCCGACAAGCCTTTCGACGTGGTGCACGCCCATCATGTCGAGGGCCTGCTCACCGCCTGGTGGGGACGCGGCCGCAAGCAGGTGCCGCTGGTCTACGACGCCCACACCATGCTGGGATCGGAGCTGCCCTCGTATGGCGGCAACGTGATCAGCCGGATGATGGGCGGGACCGGCCGCTGGCTGGACGTGCACCTGCCGCCGCTGGCCGACCATGTGGTCACCGTCACGCCCGACATCCGCGACCGCCTGGTCAACTGCGGCCGGCTGACCGGCGACCAGGTCACCGTCGCCATGAACGGGGTCGAGCTGGACGTGTTCTCCCGCGCGGTCGGCAGGGCGCCGGTCGCCCCGGACCGGGTGATCTACACCGGCACGCTGGCTGGCTATCAGGGCTTTGACCTGCTGCTCAAGGCCTTCGCCAAGGCCCGTGCGGTGCGGCCGACCATGCAGCTGGTGGTGGCCGCCAGCTCCAGCTTCGAGCGCTACGAGGAACTGGCGTCCTCGCTTGGCATCCGCGACGCGATCCTCCTCGAGACCGACGACTTCCGGGTGCTGCCCGACCGGCTGGCGGAGGCCGCCATCGCGGTGATGCCGCGCACGGTCTGCGACGGCATCCCGCAAAAGCTGCTGAACTACATGGCGGCCGGCAAGGCGGTGGTGTCGTCGGCAGGGTCGGCCAAGGTGATCCGCGACGGCCAGAACGGCCTGGTGGTGCCCAACGACGATGTCGACGCGTTCGCCGCGGCCCTGCTGCGCCTGGCGGGCGACGCGGAGCTGCGCGACCGGCTGGCTGCGGCCGCCTACGACCATGTTGCCCGGGAATGTGCTTGGTCGCGCACCGCCCAGATCTGCGAGAACGTCTATGTCGGCCTGACCGGTGGTCGCGCCGCCACCCGCTCGACCCTGATGGCCAACAACGCCGCCTGATCCGGCCCCGCAATCATCCGGCCGCAGCCGCCCCGGGCGGCGGTGCCGCCCGCTGCTCCAGGAGCCAGTGCCGCACCGCACGGGCGGCGCCCTCGCTCGCTCGGTCGCGCGGCGACAGGAGGTAGAAGTCCAGCGGGCCGCGCAGGCAGGCCGGCATCGCCCGCACCAGCCGACCGGCGGCAAGGTCGTCCGCCACCAGGAACAGGCTGGCGAGCGCCAGGCCCTGGCCGGCGATCGCGGTATCGATCGTGAGTGCCGTCTGGTTGAAGCGCATCCCCCGCCCAAGGTGGCCGACCGGCCGGCCGAACGCCCTCTCCAGAAAATCCGGCCATAGATGGTGCGCGTCGTGCAGCAGCACGAACCGGGAAAGGTCCGCCGGATCCTGCGGCCCTTCCCCGCCGTCCAGCAGGCGCGGACTGCACACCGCGACGATCTCCTGCGCGAACAGGAGGTCGGCGTCCAGCGCCGCGCCGAAAGGCGGGCGGGCCTGGCGCACTGCCAGGTCGATTCCGTCGGCCTGGAAGCTGGACACCGTCTCGGTGGCGAGGATCCGCAGGTCGATGGAGGGATGCGCCCGGCCAAAGGCCGGCAGGCGCGGGATCAGCCATTTGGCGGCGAACGTGGGCGTCACGCTGATGGTGACCCGGGCCGGCCCCGGGCGGAGCAGGCCGGTGGCCGCGCCGATCAGGCCGAAGGCGCGGACGATCTCCTGGTGATAAAGGCGGCCCTGGTCGGTGAGCGCCAGCCGGCGCTGCAGGCGGTCGAACAGGCGGACCTGCAGATGCGCCTCCAGCCTGCGCACCTGCTGGGCGACCGCCCCCTGGGTGACCCCCAGTTCCTCGGCGGCGGCCCGGAAGGTCAGGTGCCGGCCGGCCGCCTCGAACGCCCGCAGGGCATTCAGCGGCGGCAGTCGGTGGGAAGTCTCGGCCATCGGCAGATTTTCTATTGGCAGGCGCGAACGGAACTGGTTCGAGCCGGCCTCCTAGCAGTGATAGAGGCTGGGTCCAACCGATGACCGCCGCCGGGCTTGCCCCGCCGGCTCCTCCGAAAGGCATCTCCGATGGCCGCAGAGAAAGTCGCCCTGGTCACCGCCGGCGGCAGCGGGATGGGCGCCGACGCCGCCCGAAGGCTCGCCGCCGACGGCTTCAAGGTGGCGATCCTGTCCTCCTCGGGCAAAGGCGAGGCGCTGGCCCGGGAACTGGGCGGGCTTGGCGTCACCGGCTCCAACCAGTCGGTCGACGACCTGCAGCGCCTGGTCGAGCTGGCGATGGAGCAGTGGGGCCGGATCGACGTGCTGGTGAACTCCGCCGGCCACGGCCCGCGCGGGCCGATCCTCGACCTCACCGACGAGGACTGGCACCGCGGCCTGGACGTCTACCTGATGAACGTGATCCGGCCGACCCGGCTGGTCACCCCGGTCATGCAGGCGCAAAAGAGCGGCGCCATCATCAACATCTCGACCTTCGCGACCTTTGAGCCGGACCCGGTCTTCCCGACTTCGGGCGTGTTCCGCTCGGGCCTTGCCGCCTTCACCAAGCTGTTCGCCGACCGCTATGCCGCGGACAACATCCGCATGAACAACGTGCTGCCGGGCTTCATCGACAGCCTGCCGGCCACCGAGGAGCGCCGCGCGCGCATCCCCATGGGCCGCTACGGCAAGGCCGAGGAGGTCTCCGCGCTGATCGGCTACCTGGCATCGGAGGGCGCCGCCTACGTCACCGGCCAGAACATCCGGATCGATGGCGGCCTGACCCGCTCGGTCTGACGCTTAAGGGGCATGTGCCCAAGGTCGGTAAACGACCAAGGCCGCGGCGTCCTTCAGGGGAGCCGCGGCCTTTCTTGTGGTGCGTGGACCGGCGAGGGTCAGAGCGCGGTGAGCTCCGGCTCCAGCCCCATCGCCGCCAGGTCCTTGCCGATCTCGTTCAGGTAGATCGGGTTGACCACCACCACCACGTCCGGCCGGATTTCGGCCAGGGCCTTGGGCGAGAGGATCTCGTTGCCGCAGCCGGCCAGGAACTTGCCGTGCTTGTGCGGATTGATGTCGACCACCGCGTCGACCATCTGGGCGATCTTCAGCGTGGTGATCAGCGACACCGCCTTGGAGCCGGAGCCCCACAGCGCCACCCGCTTGTTCTCGTTCTTCCAGCGCTCGAACTGGGCGCGCAGCCGCTCCAGCTCCGGACCGATCACCGCCCGGAACTGGGCGACCTGCGCCTTGGTCTTGGCCAGATCGTCCTCCAGCTCCAGGCGCGCCTCGGTCGGCCCGTCCACGGGCTTGGCCTCCAGCATCAGGTACTGGTCGTCGTAGGCCTTCCAGAGGTTGGTCACGTCGAAGCCGGTGCGGCGGAACAGGCGGGCCAGCGAGCCGTAGGTGAAGTAGGAGCAGTGCTCGTAGTAGATGTCCCAGAATGCCGGCTCGGTCAGCACCCGCTCGGCGTCGGGCAGCTCGAAGAACACGTCGACATGGGGCCGCTCGCCGATGCTCTCGCGCACCAGCTCCATGAAGGTGCGCACCTCGTGGATGTGCTCCAGCGTGTGCCGGCAGGAGACGTGGTCGGCCTGGAGGTGGCGGTACTTGGGGCCGTAGAAGTCCTGGATGAACTGGAGCCGGCCCGCCGCCTCGCTGACGGTGCGCTCCGGCCGGTAGCCCGGATCGATGCCGATCCCGGCCGCCCCGGAACGCTCGCATAAGGTCACCAGGAACTCGCCCTTGCCGCAGCCGATCTCCAGCGCGGTCTTGCCGGGCTCCAGGCCGAACTTCGCGATCTGGTCGTCGCAGATCTCTTCCAGGAACCGGACGAAGCGCGGCGAGAAGGCCTGGGTCTCCTCGTAGGCGGTGGAGTAGTTCTGCGGCGTGGCGTCGAACTTGACGTTCTGGATGAACCCGCACGCGTTGCAGAAGCCAAGTTCCAGGTCGCCCTTGGGAAACGCCAGCGCCTCTTCGCGTGTGTCCACCATCAGGCAGCTGTGCACGGGAATCCGGTCGACCTTGTAGAACAGGTCGAGGTCCGTGCTTCCGCACGCCTTGCAGACATGGTGCGACATGCTGAACGTTCTCTCAGACGATGACGGGCGTCGGGATCGGGAGGATGAACTTGCCGCCGCGCGCCGCGTGCGCCGCCTGCTGGCTCATGATCTCGTCCTTGAAGTTCCAGGGCAGGATCAGGAGATAGTCGGGCCTGGTCTCCTCGATGACCGAGGGCGCCTTGATCGGCAGGCGGACGCCGGGGATCCAGCGGCCCTGCTTGAAGGTGTTGCGGTCGACCACGTAGTCCAGCAGGTCCGGACCGATCCCCGCATAGTTCAGCAGGACGGTGCCCTTGGCGGCAGCGCCATAGCCCACGATCCGCTTGCCCTCGGCCTTCAGCTCCAGGAGCATCGCGCGCAGGTCGGCCTTGATCTTCTCCACCCGGGCGGCGAAGTCGGCATAGTATCCGAACTTGTCCAGGCCCAGCGCCCGCTCCTCGGCGAGCAGATCGGTGATCGAGGCGTCCGGCCGGTCGATCTTCTCCACGAAGATCCGGAGGGAACCGCCATGGATCGGCAGGCGCTCGACCCGGTTGAAATAGAGCCCGTGCCGCAGGAACAGCGCCTTGAGCGCGGTCGCCGAGAAGTAGCACAGATGCTCGTGGTAGATCGTGTCGAACTCGCCGTGGTCGATCAGGTCGCGCACATAGGGCGCCTCGATCACCGCGACCCCGTCGTCCTTGAGCAGCGTGGCGATGCCCTGCACGAAGCCGTTGGTGTCGGCGACATGCGCCAGCACGTTGTTGCCGTGGATCACGTCGGCGCGCCGACCGCTTGCGGCGAGCTCCTCGGCGACGCTCAGGCCGAAGAAGGCCAGACGGGTGTCGATGCCCTTTTTGCGCGCGGCCTCGACCGGTCCCGGCGCCGGGTCGATGCCCAGCAGGGGAATGCCGGCGTTCTGGTAGTGCTGCAGCAGATAGCCGTCGTTGGACGCCAGCTCGACCACGAAGCTGGACGCACCCAGGCCGCGCTCGGCGATCCGCGCCTCGACGTTCGCCCTTGCATGGGCGACCAGCGCGTCGGTGAACGAGGAGAAATAGGGATAGTCGTTGCCGAACAGCTCCTCGGGCGGCACGGTCTTGAGGATCTGCACGAGCGTGCAGTCCTCGCAGAACGCGACATCCAGCGGAAAGCGCGGCTCGGGATCGCCCAGGTCCGCCTCGGCGATGAAGCCGTCGGAGAGCGGCAGGTCGCCCAGGGACAAAAAGGGCTTGAGGTGCTGCCGGCCACAGGCGCGGCAGCTCACGATCTCTGCCATGGTCAGGCGGCCGCCTTCAGATGGGTCAGGGAAGCGTCGACGGTGCCGCCGGCGATCAGGTTCTTCACGTGCGCCAGGCGCATGTAGCGCGGGCTGAAGAACTCGTCCTTGCTCAGGCCCGCCTGGCGGTAGGCTTCGTAGATCTGCCGGATGCCGGCCTCGACCGTCCATTTCGGCTGGAAGGCCGGGAGCACGCGGGCGATCTTGTCGCAGTTCACCCGGTAGTTGCGCGAATCCGGGCTGGCGTCGCTGGCAAACGTCACCTGCACGTCCGGCACCACCTTGGCGACCAGCTCGGCGACCTCGCGCACCCGGTAGTTCTCGGCGGTCTGGCCGACGTTGAACGCCTCGCCATGGACCGCCTCGCGCGGGGCTTCCATCACCGACTTGAACGCCAGGGCGATGTCCTCGATGTGGACCAAGGGCCGCCAGGGCTTGCCGTCGCTCTTCATCTCGACCTTGCCGGTGGTCACGCCGAACCCGGTCAGGTTGTTGACCACCAGGTCGCCGCGCAGCCGGGCCGACATGCCGTAGGCGGTGGCGCTGCGCAGGAAGGTCGGGCTGAACCGGTCGCTGGCCATCGGCGCCACGTCGCGCTCGGTCCAGACCTTGCTCTCGGCATAGGGCGTGACCGGGTTGAAGCCGGCGCTCTCGTCCAGGTAGTCGTTGCCGGCAGCGCCGTAGTTCGAGCAGGACGAGGAGAACACGAAGCGCTGCACGCCGGCGTCGCGGGCGAGCTCGGCCAGCCGCACCGAGGCGCGCCAGTTGATGTCGTAGGTGGTCTCCGGGTCCAGGTCGCCAAGCGGGTCGTTGGACAGGCCGGCCAGATGCAGGACGGCGTCGATGCCCTCCAGATCCGACCGCTCGACCTGACGCACGTCCTTGACGATCTGGCGGCAGGACACCCGCGGCTGGCCGGGGAAGGTGCAGCCGTCGAACAGGAGGCTGTCCAGCCCGATCACCTCATGGCCAGCGGCCTGGAGCATCGGAACAAGGACATGGCCGATATAGCCGTCATGGCCGGTAACGAGAACGCGCATCGGAGATATCCTCAGTCCCAGATCTTCCAGGGTGCCTGGCCGGAATCCCACAGCTCCTCCAGCCGGACCCGGTCGCGGACCGTGTCCATGCACTGCCAGAAGCCTTCGTGGCGATAGGCCATCAACTGCCCGTCGGAGGCGATCCGCTCCAGCGGCTCGCGCTCGAAATGGGTGTTGTCGTTGTCGATATAGTCGAAGATTCCGGGTTCCAGGACGAAGAAGGCGCCATTGATCCAGCCTTCGCCCAGTTGCGGCTTCTCCTCGAAGGAGACCACCTGGTCACCCTGAATGTCCAGGCGGCCAAAGCGCGCCGGCGGACGGACCGCCGAGACCGTGGCCAGTTTGCCGTGGCGCTTGTGGAACCGGACCAGCTCGTCCAGGTCGATGGTCGAGACGCCGTCGCCCCAGGTCAGCAGGAAGGTGCCGTCCTTGGCGAGATAGGGCGCCAGGCGCTTGATCCGGCCGCCGGTCTGGGTGTTCAGGCCGGTGTCGATCAGGTCGATCCGCCAGTCCAGCGAAGATTCGGTGTGGCGCTCGACGGTGCTGCGCCGCAGGTCGACCGTCAGGTCGCTGCTCAGCGAACAGTAATCCGTCATGTATTTCTTGATGTACTCGCCCTTGTACCCCAGGGCGATCACGAAGTCCTTATGCCCGAAATGGGCATAATGCATCATGATATGCCAGATGATGGGTTTGCTGCCCACCTCGACCATGGGTTTCGGCTTGCTGACGGTTTCTTCCGAAAGGCGGGATCCGAGACCACCCGCTAGAATTCCAACCTTCATGAGCTCCACCGATAGTCGAAAGCCACATCCATACTCCAGATAGACCTAGCTGCCTTTCCGGTACTACCAAGAAGGCAGCTGGCGCACGGCCTGATAGCCACGCAATCCGCCGCAGCACGAGATTTCCGCGGCATTGTTGCGCAGGCGCAAGAGGGATTGCACAGGCGCGAAAGGGGCAGGACGTTGTTGCGCCGGCTGCCACCTAGCCCGATCCCCCGCTTGTCGCCAGCATTGCGCAGGTGACTGGGATCACTTGACCAAGAGCGTGTCACTGACGTGACATGCGCGCCACATTGCAGCCGCACCTTCCCTCCAGAGGCGGACAATCTGGGGGTCGGCAGCATCGCCAGGCCGGGCTTGCCATCCATGGCCGGGAACCCGGGCTCATGGAAATGTTCGCATTCGACGTTCGGTCGCCTTTTCCTGGACGCCCGGCGCCGGGTCTGGTTCCACTGCTCGTCGCATGGCGGATCACGCCGCCCGGGCTGGAGATTCGGGATGCCGGCAATGGAGGTCGATGCGACCATGCGGCTGGTCGACGCCGCCTTGCTGGGCACGCTGTACGATCGCGCCAGGATGGTCGGGCGGGCCGTCGACGGCACCCGGGCCCTGTGCCGGCCTTGGCTGGACCCAGGGGACAGCTTCGTTCTCGGCCGCGTCGAGATCGGCCTGCGCGACGGCGTGGTGGCCCTGGCCGGGCAGGACCGCGACCTGGTGGCTACCCCGGCCGGGCGGCAGCGCCTCGAGGACGAGCTGTGCCGGCCTTTGGATGGCCGGCCCTGCCATCAGTTCCGCGTGCTCCAGGAACAGCTCCGGCTCTGCTTCATCGGCCTGCTCCCGCCCGAGCGGCGCGCCCTGCTGGCGGCGCGGATGCGGCAGGACCGGCAGCGCTGCCTGTCCTGCCTGGGCGAGCGCGGCGAACGCCTGCCGGACGGGCCGGAGCGGCGGCTGGTCCTGGAGCGGCGCCGGATGATGGCGGCGGAGACGGCGGTGCTGGACCAGCGGCTGGCGGCCCTGGGCCTGCCGTCCGCCTGACCTTGCTTCCCTCCGGTCCCGCAGCCGGATGGTCATCGACCTGTCGGTGCCGGGCGGCGATGATGGGCGGACAGGCGGAGCCGTCCGACAAAGGAACCCTTCCATGCTGCTTTCAGCGCATTCCAGTGCGCTCTTGCTGATCGATCTGCAGGGCCGCCTGGTGCCTGCCCTGCTGGACCCGGAAAGCCTGATCGGACGCTGCCGGCTGGTCCTGACCGCCGCCCGGCAGCTGGGCGTGCCGGTCCTGGCGACCGAGCAGTACCCCAAGGGGCTGGGCCACACCGTCGCAGAGCTGAACGAGCTGCTGGCGCCGGGCGAGATCGTGGCGAAGTCGGCGTTCTCCGCCCTGCGCGAGCCGCAGGTGGCCGAGCGGATCGCGATGCTGGACCGGGAGACGCTGGTGGTGGCCGGGGCGGAGACCCATGTCTGCGTGCTGCAGACCGTGCTGGACCTGCTGGCGCGCGGCCGCAAGGTGGCGGTGGTGTCGGACGCCTCGGGCTCGCGCCGGGCGGCCGACAAGAAGGTCGCCCTGGTGCGGATGCGCCGGGCCGGGGCGCAGATCGTCACCGCTGACATGGTCGCGTTCGAATGGCTGGAGCGGGCCGGCACCGAGGACTTCAAGGCGATGGCGCCGCTGCTGCGCCAGCTCTGACCTCGCTTGCCGGGAGGGCCGGCCTGCCTCAGCCGGAGGGTTCGCCGATGTCGACCCCCAGCTGCCGTGCCAGCAGGGGCCGCAGCCGGCCATGCTCGACGAGGCGCAGGCGCGGCCCGCCCGGCAGGATCAGGTAGGCCCAGTCGCCGGCCGGGCGCCTGGCCCAGAGCTCGGCGGTGTAGACGTCGTCCGCTCCCGGATCCGCCCGGCTCAGCCAGCGGATCCAGTGATACTCGATCCGCACCAGGACCTGGCCCGCCGACCAGCCCAGCACCAGCTCGCCCTCGGCCATGCCCAGCCGCTGCCAGCGCTGGGTCTCGGTGCGGGCCGGCCGCAGCGTGCCGAGCGGCTCGGGCAGGACCAGGCGGTGGCCGGGCTCGATCCTGGTCCTGGCGGGTGCGGACGACATGGGGCAGCAAGGTTCCGGATGGAGGTGGGTCCCGGATTCCATCTAGCGCCCGGGCTGCCCGGGGAAAGGGCCGCTCAGCCGAGCAGCCAGCGATGCGCCTTCTCGGTGTTGAACTTCCAGACCCGCTTCGGGCCGGCCATCACGTTCAGGTAGTAGAGGTCGTAGCCATGGGCGGCGGCGCAGGGGTGGTAGCCCTTCGGCACCAGGGTCAGGTCGCCGTCCTCGATCGCCATCGCCACGTCGAGCGAGCGGTCGTCGGTGTAGACGCGCTGGAAGCCGAAGCCCTGCGGGGGGGTGAAGCGGTGGTAGTAGACCTCCTCCAGCGCGGACTCCTCGGGCAGGTCGTCCTGGTCGTGCTTGTGCGAGGGGTAGGACGACCAGCAGCCCGAGGGGGTGATCACCTCGACCACCAGGAGCGAGTGGGCCGGCTGGTCCTCGGGCAGGATGTCGCGCGGGTAGCGGGTATTGCTGCCCTTGCCGCGCGAGCTGGTGCGCACGTCGTCGGGCGCGATCAGGCGCGGCGCGTAGTCGCCGCCGCCCGGCGCCTTGCAGATCGCCAGCTCGACCGAGCCATTAGCCTCCAGGCGCAGCCGCCGGTGCCAGGGCACGTAGACCGAGTGCGGCAGGGCGGAGAACGGGTCAGGCCGCCCGCCGACCCCTGGCCAGACCGGGCCCTCGGCGATGGCGATGTCGCACTGCCCGGAGATCAGGACAATGCACCATTCCTCCTCGCCGGTGGCGAGGTCGAGAGACTGGCCGGGATGGAGCCGCCAGAGGTCGAAGCCGACATAGGTCCAGCCGGCGCTCCTCGGCGTCACCCGGTGGACGAGGCCGCTGGGATCGGGCGCATGGTTCTTCAGCTGCAGGTCGCTCATCGGGCCGCCTCCGCCTTCGCCCGATCCCAGGCCGAGATCAGGTCGCCATAGATCCCCGCCATCGCCGCGCTTGCCGCATCGTCGTCGATCCGGCCGTCCAGCCAGCCGTCCAGGGCCTGGCCGAAGATCGAGCGGCCGATCGCGAAGCCGCGGCAGACCGGGTGGCGGGCCGCCAGGGCGAAGCTTTCGACCAGCCGGTCGAGCGGCGCCTCCAGGCCCAGCAGCAAGACGCCCCGGCAATGCGGGTCGTGGCGCACGATCACGTCGCGGATCGCCCGCCAGCCCCCATCGCCCGCGGGCGTCTCCAGCTTCCACCAGTCGGGGTGGATGCCGAGCTCGTAGTAGCGCGCCATCACGCGCGGCACGCTCAGCTCGTCCACAGGCTTGCCGGATTTCGAGGCGATCACTTCCAGGAGCAGCTCGTGGCCGGTCCGCCGGCAGGCGTCGAACAGCTGCGCGACCTTGCGCTCCTGGACTGCCCGGAGCGCCGGGTCGTCGTCGGGATGCTGGAACACCAGGCATTTGACGCAGTGGTCGAGCGGCCATTCCTTCAGGCTGGAGCCGCAATCGTCGCCGCCCTCGAACGCCAGGGGCACGGTCGCCGGGTACTCGATCGGCCGGCCGATCCAAAGGCCGGTGCCGGCGGCGCGGTGCAGCGCCTGCTGGCCCAGCCGGGCATCCACCAGGATCCCGCCATCGGCGCGGCCTTGCGTGGCGGCCAGCGCCGCGTCCAGGGCCAGCTCCTTGAACCGGCCGATCCGCTCCGCCGGCAGGCCACGCTCGGCGACCTTGTTCTCCAGCTGGATGCGGTGGTCGAAGGCGAAGGCCAGGACCTGGCCCTGGCGGCGGCGCCGGTTGGTCGACCAGTGCAGCTGCTCCAGCCGGGCGTCCTCGCGCAGCCGCCGGGTCGGGCTGCCCTCGCGCAGGAAGGACTGCAGCTCGGTCCAGGATGGGCCGGACGGGGCGCAGCCATGGCGGCTGACGGTGATCGCACCGCAGGCATTGGCGAAGCGCGCGCACTGGGCGAGCGGCTCGTCGCGCAGGTAGCCGCGCAGGAACCCGCTCATGAAGCTGTCGCCGGCGCCCAGCACGTTGAAGACCTCGATCGGAAAGCCCTGGCCGGTGATCCCGTCCTCCAGGGAAGAGGGGATCGGGCCGTCGAACAGGACGCAGCCCATCGGCCCGCGCTTGAGCACGATCAGGGCCCCTGGCGCCGCCTCTCGCACCCGGCGCAGGGCCGAAAGGGTGTCGGTGGAGCCGCCGGCGATGTGGATCTCCTCCTCGGTGCCCACCACCACGTCGCAGCCGGGCAGGATCGACTGCAGGTGCCGCGACACGTCGTCGGCGGCGACGAACCGCTCCTCGCCGCTGTCATGCCCGCCGATCCCCCACAAAACCGGGCGGTAGTCGATGTCCAGGACGATCCGGCGCCCGTGCGCTTTCGCGATCGCCATGGCGCGGCGGCTGGTGGCGTCCAGGTTGGGGCGGCTGAAATGGGTGCCGGTGACCAGCAGTGCTTTGGCCGAGGCGACCAGCTCCGGGTCGACATCGTCCGGCTGCATCGCCGCGTCGGCGCAGTTCTCGCGGTAGAAGATCAGCGGAAAGCTGTGCTGGTCGCGGATCCCCAGGATCACCAGGGCGGTCAGCCGGTCCGGGTCGGTGACGACGCCGCTGGTGTCGACCCCGTCGCGGCGCAGCTGCTCGGTGATGAACCGGCCCATATGCTCGTTGCCGACCCGGGTGATCAGGGCCGAGCGCAGGCCCAGCCTGGCCGTGCCGATCGCGATGTTGGCCGGGCAGCCGCCCACATACTTGGCGAAGCTCGCCATATCCTCGAGCCTGCCGCCGACCTGCTCGCCATAAAGGTCGACCGAGCTGCGGCCCAGGGTCACCACGTCGAGACCGATCGTCATCGCCCCACCCGAACTTTCCGTTTTCTGCCGCCATCATCGACCAGGAGAGCGGGCATGGTCCAGCCGTCTCGGCGCCGGACCCGGCAGGACGGCGGGACGGCGATCAGACAGAGGGGCGGTCAGCCGGGCGGGCGGCGGCCGCCGTCCCGGCGCAGCCGCATCACCAGGGCGATCACCTCGGCCACCGCCTGGTAGTGCTCCACTGGGATCGGCCGGCCGATCTCCGCCATCGCATGGAGGGCGCGGGCGAGCGGCGGGTTCTCGATCACCGGCACGCCATGCTCGGCGGCGGCCTTGCGGATCGCCGCCGCCAGATGGTCGACGCCCTTGGCCAGCACCAGGGGCGCCGCCTGCTCGCCGTTCTCGTAGCGCAGCGCCACCGCGTAGTGGGTCGGGTTGGTGATGACGACCGTGGATCTCGGCACGTCGGCCAGCATGCGCTGGCGGGAGCGGGCCATCCGGATCTGGCGCAAGCGCTGCTTGATGATCGGATCACCCTCGCTCTGCTTCATCTCGTCCTTCAGGTCCTGGCGCGACATCCGCATCCGCTGGCGGAACCGGAAGCGCTGCCAGAACAGGTCGAGCACGGCGAAGCCGGCGGCGGCTAAGGTGCAGACCAGGGCGACCCTGCCCAGCAGGCGGAGGATCTCCCCCCCGATCCCGCCGGGCTCCCGGCCCACCGCCGCCACCAGGGCCGCGAGCTCGCCTTGGAGCTGCAGCCAGCACGCCACCCCGACCACGACCAGCCGAAGGGCGTTCTTGGCGAACTCCACCAGCGCCGTGCCGCCGAACAGCCGCTTGGCACCGGCCAGGGGCGAGAGCCGCTCGAGCTTGGGGTGCAGGTTCTCCGCGCTCCAGAGCAGGCCCTGCTGGCCCACCGTGGCCAGGATCGCCGCCAGGGCGAAGCCCGCGGCCGGGACCGCCACCACCGTCGCCAGCGTCACGGCCGCCGCAACGAGATGGCCGCGGATCTCGTCGACCTGCCCGGCCGGGGCTGCGGCATGTTCCAGGTACCAGCGCAGCGCCAGCAGCGCCTGCGGGCCCAAAGCCGGCAGCGCCAGGACCAGCAGGCTCGCGGCCGTCGCCAGGATCAGGGCGTGGCTGACGTCGCGGGAAAGGGCGACCTGGCCCTTGGCCCGGGCGTCGTCCAGCCGTTTTTGGGAAGGCTCCTCGGTCTTGTCGTCGTCCCGTTCCTCGGCCATCGGCTCACAGGTCCCCCAGGACGTCGGTCCAGGCCAGCGCCACGAAGCGCAGGGACAACGAGCCGATCGAGCCCAGCGCCGCCGCCAGCACCAACAGGCCGACCATGATCTGCAAGGGCGCCGCGATGAACAGGACCTGCAGGGTCGGCATCATCCGGTTCATCACGCCCAGCACGGCGTTGAGCAGCAGCGCCACCAGGATCACCGGGCCGGCCACGCGGAACGCCAGGTCGAAGGCGCGGCTGCCGGCCCTTGTCATCGCCTCGGACAGGTAGCCGGCGTCGGGCAGCAGGCCGAACGGCAGCACCTCGTAGCTGCGGGCAAGGCCGGCCAGCAGCAAGTGATGGGCGTCGGCGGCGAACATCAGGGTGAGGATCGTGGTCGAGAGCAGGATCGAGGGAATGGTCGACTGGGTCGCCTCGTTCGGGTCGAACATCGAGGCGACCTGCAGCCCGGCATGCATGGCGATGGTGGCGCCGGCGACGTGCAGGGCGGCGAACACCGAGCGGACCAGCAGGCCCAGGAACGCGCCCACCGCCATCTCGCTCACCACCGGCACGAACATCCGGGCGGGGTCGGGCACCGGCGGGGCCTGGACGCCGGAGGCGGGGACCAGCACGAAGGCGGTTACCAGCGCCATCACCAGCCGGCCGCGCATGGTCAGCCAGGGCTCGCCGAACATCGGCAGGATCATCATGGCGGTGCCGATGCGGGCGAACACCAAAAAGCAGGCGACCACGTCCGCGACCACCAGCTCGGCGAGCAGGCCGCTCACTCCTGGCTGGTCCCGACCACGGCAATCCGGGCGAACAGCTCCTCGGTGAACGCGCGCAGCTCGCCCAGCATGAAGGGCAGGGCCAGCACCAGCGCCAGCGACATCGCCAGGACCTTGGGCACAAAGGTCAGGGTCATCTCCTGGATCTGGGTGAGCGCCTGCAGGAGCGAGACGGCCAGGCCCACCACCACCGCGGTGAGCATCACTGGCCCGCCGATCCGGACCATCAGCCAGATCGCCTCGCGCACCAGGTCGAGCACCTGCTCCGGGGTCATCGGGACGTCCCGGCCGTCACATCGGCATGCGCATGATGTCCTGGTAGGCGGCGACCACCCGGTCGCGCACCGCGGTCACCGTGGACAGGTTCAGTTCGGCCGCGGTCACCGCCTCGACCACCTGCTGCAGGTCAGCCTTGCCGACCAGCGCCTCGGCGCTCTTCTGCTCGGCCAGCCGGCCGGACTGAATGGCCTCGCCCAGCTGGTCCTGGACCAGCTGGCCAAAGCTGGCTCCAGGTGCCGGCGCCTCGGCGCCGCCCGGTCCGGCGATGCGCTCCAGGGCCCGGCGGTAGGCGGCGGCAGCGGCCTTGGGGCCGATCTCGATGCTCATCGAAAGTCTCCAGAGTTCGGATCAGGGGAACAGGGAGGGGGGTCAGCGCAGCAGGTCGATCGTGCGCTGCATCATCTTCTTGCTGACCTCGAAGGCGTTCAGGTTGGCCTCGTAGGAGCGCTGCGCCTCGCGCATGTCCATCATCTCGACCAGCGGCTCGACGTTCGGCAGCTGGACATAACCGTCGGCATCCGCGGCGGGATGGCCGGGCTTGTACTCGGTGCGGAACTCGGCGGGGTCGGTGCCGTAGCGGCGGACCTCGACCAGATCCAGCTGCCTTGCCCGGTCGAACGCCTCGCCGAACGAGATGGTCTTGCGCCGATACGGGTCGCCGCCCGGGGTGGTCGCGGTGGAATCCGCGTTGGCCAGGTTCTCGGCCGTCACTCGCATCCGCGAGCTCTGCACCTTCATCCCTGCCCCGGCGATGGCCAGCGAGCTTTCGAGATCCATGGGTCGTGCTTTCCTGTCGGGGGGCTATCGGCCACCGGCCTGCTCAGGCCGGGACCTGCGCCCCGGCCGGCCCGGCCGCCGCGGCTCAACCACGGCCGCTGCCCACGGCGGTGCGCCACATCTGGGCGTATTTGCGGTAGAGGTCGTTGCCGAGCTGGTGGTTCAGCTGGGTGTGCGCCATCAGCTCCGCCTGCTCCTCCAGCACCACCGCGTTGCCAGACGGCGCCACCTCCCAGCCCTGCGCGCTGCGCGGCCGGGCGTCGGCGAGGTCGGCCTGCCGGACCGGCGGCAGGTGGGACGAATCGGTCGCGGCCATCGCCACCTTGGGCGCCGGACGGGCAAGGGTTGTCGCCCGGCGGCGGAACTCGGCCTCGGACAGGTCGCTCGGCACGAAGCCCGGCGTGTCGGCATTGGCGATGTTGCGGGTCAGCACCGTCTGGCGGTCGGCCAGCCAGCCCTGCCGGGCCGACAACAGGGTGAACAACCGCGAATTGACCGCTACCATGAAAGATCACTCCTCGCGTGCGGCATTCCATCCGGGCGCAGTTGCAGCCTAACGCCGTTAAGGTTAACAAATCGTTGCGTTCTCGCTGAAACGGTGGCGGGTGGATCGATGCTCTATCTGACGCGCCGCCCGGGTGAGGCGGTCATCATCAACAATGCCATCGAGGTCCGCGTCATCGAGATGAAGGGGCGGACGGTGAAGCTCGGCTTCAACTTCCCGCCCGAGGCCAGCGTCCTGCGCGAGGAGGTCTTCTTGCAGATCAAGCAGGCCAACCAGCAGGCCGCCGCCGATCCGGGCGCGCTTCTGGACCTTCCCGAGCGGAAAGAAACGTCATCTTGAGCAGCAGCGCGATGGATCCGGCGGCCCGCGTCGCGGTGGTGATGGGCAGCCGGTCCGACTGGGCCACGATGCGCCATGCCTGCGCGACCCTGGAGGCGCTGGGCGTGCCGCATCTGAGCCGGGTGGTGTCCGCCCACCGCACGCCCGAGCGCCTGTTCGAGTTTGCCCGCACCGCCCGCGACCGGGGGCTGCGGGTGATCATCGCGGGTGCCGGCGGGGCCGCGCACCTGCCGGGCATGATCGCCTCGCTGACGCCCCTGCCGGTGCTGGGCGTGCCGGTGCAGAGCGCCGCCCTGGGCGGTGTGGACAGCGCGCTCTCGATCCTGCAGATGCCGGGGGGCGTTCCGGTCGGCACGCTCGCGATCGGCAAGGCCGGGGCGATCAATGCCGGCCTGCTCGCCGCCTCGATCCTGGCGCTGGGCGATCCGGAGCTGGCGGCCCGGCTGGACAGCTGGCGGCTGGCCCAGACCGAATCGGTGCCGGACAGCGTCGAGGACTGACCTCTTCCTCCTGGACGGACCCTGCACGTGCCCATGATCCCGCCCGGCTCGACCATCGGAATCCTAGGCGGCGGCCAGCTCGGCCGGATGACCGCGCTGGCCGCCGCGCGGCTGGGCTATCGCTGCCATGTCTTCGCGCCCGAGACCGAGCAGCCGGCGGCCCTGGTCTCGGCGGCGCAGACCCGCGCCGCCTTCGACGACCGCGCCGCCCTCGACCGGTTCGCCGCCGCGGTCGACGTGGTCACCCTGGAATGGGAAAACGTGCCGACCACCACGGTGGAGCATCTGGCCGAGCGCGTGCCGGTCCGGCCGGGCACCGCGGTGCTGGCGGTCTGCCAGGAGCGGATCGCGGAGAAGCGCTTCGTCGAGGGGCTGGGCATCGGGGTGACCCCGTTCGCCCCGGTGGCCGACCAGGCGGAGCTGGCGCTGGCGGTCGAACGGGTCGGGCTGCCC
The DNA here is from genome assembly GCF_000427665.1 of Geminicoccus roseus DSM 18922. Taxonomy (NCBI): domain Bacteria; kingdom Pseudomonadati; phylum Pseudomonadota; class Alphaproteobacteria; order Geminicoccales; family Geminicoccaceae; genus Geminicoccus; species Geminicoccus roseus. The sequence continues at coordinate 1,530,621 of NZ_KE386572.1, read as the reverse complement.
GCCATCCTGAAGACCACCCGGCTAGGCTATGACGGCAAGGGCCAGACCGCCCTGCGCACGCCGGCGGACGTCCAGGGCGCGCTGGAGCGGATCGGCGGCGGCCCGGCGATCCTGGAGGCGTTCGTCGACTTCGCCTTCGAGTTCTCGGTGGTGACCGCGCGCGGCGCGGACGGCAGCCAGGCCAGCTTCGACCCGGTCGAGAACCGCCATGCCGACCATGTGCTGGCGCTGACCCTGGCCCCTGCCCGCCTGAGCGAGGCGCAGCGCGCCGAGGCGGTGGCGATGGCCGAGCAGATCGCGGTGGCCCTGGACCTGGTGGGCGTGCTGGGGGTCGAGATGTTCCTGGCCAGGGACGGGCGGGTCCTGGTCAACGAGCTGGCGCCGCGGCCGCACAATTCCGGGCACTGGACCATGGATGCCTGCGCCACCTGCCAGTTCGAGCAGCTGGTCCGGGCGGTGTGCGGCCTGCCGCTGGGCAGCCCGGCCCGCCACCACGACGCGCTGATGCGCAACCTCCTGGGCTTCGAGGCCGAGGCCTGGCCGGAGCTCCTGGCCAAGCCCGGCCTGCGCCTGCATCTCTACGGCAAGACCGAAACCAAGCCCGGCCGCAAGATGGGCCACCTCAACCTTCTGTTCCCCCTAGGCGAACGCCCGGACGGGCTGGACGGCTGACCGAAAGCCGGATCCGGCGAAGGCGGCTGGCCGGTCGTCAGGCGATGATGTCGGGGATGCGGTCGCCTTCCATCGTGCTGATCCTGTCCTTCAGCATCAGCTTGCGCTTTTTCAGCCGCTGGACGCGCAGCTGGTCGGCCGCCCCCTCGGCGGTCAGCTGACGGATCAGGTCGTCCAGGGCGCGGTGGGCAGCCCTCAGCCCCTCGAGTTCGGTGTCGATCTCGCGCTTGTCGATTTCATCGGCCATCGTCCGCTTGGTCTCTCCCCGCTGCAGGCGATCGACTATACCAGTTTGCAGCTGGGCGTGCAGCTTGGCAGGCAGTCGAGGTTTCCGGGAGAGGGCAGATGCGACTTGGCGTGCTCACCAGCGGGGGCGACTGCGCCGGCCTGAACGCCGTGATCCGGGCGGTGATGCTGCGGGCGGTCTATGGCCATGGCATGGAGGTGTTCGGCATCCGCGAGGCGACCCATGGCCTCCTGTGCCGGCCGGTTGCGGCGATCCCGCTCACCAGCGAGACCACCAGCGGGATCCTGCACCTGGGCGGCACCATCCTGGGCACCACCAACCGCGGCAACCCCTACGCCTACCCGAACGGCGAGGGCGGCACGGTCGACCGCTCCCGGGAGATCATCCAGGGCTACCATGAGCTGGGCCTGGACGCGCTGATCGGGATCGGCGGCGACGGCAGCCTCGCGATCCTGCGCAAGCTTGCGCTTGCCGGCGGCTGGAACCTGGTGGGCGTGCCCAAGACCATCGACAACGATGTCGACCTCACCGAGCACGCGGTCGGCCATTCCACCTCGGTCGAGATCGCCACCGAGGCGGTCGACCGGCTGCACGTCACCGCCGCCAGCCACAACCGGGTGATGGTGCTGGAGGTGATGGGCCGGGATGCCGGCTACATCGCCCTGTCTGCCGGGATCGCCGGCGGCGCCGACGTGGTGCTCATCCCGGAGATCCCCTACCGGCTGGAGGCGGTCTGCGCGAAGATCGAGGAGCGGCGCCGGATCGGCCGCAACTTCTCGCTGGTGGTGGTGGCGGAATCGGTGAAGTCGCCGGAGGGGTCGGTGCGGATGGTCACCGACGCGCACGGGCAGAGCCGCTATGGCGGGATCGGCCGGGTGATCGCCGAGGAGGTCGCCAAGCGTACCGGGGCGGAGAGCCGGGTGACCGTGCTGGGCCATGTCCAGCGCGGCGGCTCGCCCTCGCCGCTCGACCGGATCGTCGCTTCCGCCTTCGGGGTGAGCGCGGTCGACCTGGTGGCGCAGGGCCGCTTCGACCGGATGGTCGCCTGGCAGGACCGCCGGGTGGTGGACGTGCCGCTGGAGGCGGTGACCGCCGGCACCCGCGCCGTCGATCCCAACGACACGCTGGTCCACACCGCCCGCGGCCTGGGGATTTCGTTCGGCGAGCCTGCCTGAGCCGCCGGCCGGTTCCAGGCGGGCCGGCGAGGAGGCTTTGGCGACCATCGGGCACGCGGCGGGAGTGCAAGCGCTCTGGCCAGCCCTGGCCAGACCCGCTCGACCAGGTTGGACCCGAAGCAGCCGGTGCAGCGGCGCCATGCCGGTTGTACCTCAGGCCGCCTGGGAGCGTGGATGCCGGTCTCGCCCGGCTGGACAGCTCTTCGGCAGGAACAGGCTCCTTGGCCGGGTGTCGGGGTCAGGCAGAACGAGGGAGAAGGCCTGATCCTCCAGGGCCGGGGGTGGCGAACAGGTAGAAGTTCGGGGAGCGCTTCCTGGCAGGGCCGGACGGGCGCATCCAGCGTGAATACCAGCGCCGACAGATCCAGCCCTTCCGGCCGGATCCCGCTCCAGCCTGATCCCACGGCCGTAGCCGCTGGTCCGGACAAGCCTCGGCCGGCGTTCCAATCCCGATACGGCCGACAAGGCCAATTCTTTGGGATCATGCCCGAGGCATGTCGTCGGCCGGATCAGGTGAAGGGGCCAAAGCAGGCGGCCCATGCCCCAAACGCCGAGCAGGCCCCCTCAGCTGCTTCGGGAAAGCCGCCCAAATCCACTCATGGCCATGCACTCTCCCCATCCCGCTCCGGAGCGACATTCCATGGCATCCGGGCCTTCAAGGCAGCCGGCTCGCCCGGCATCAGGCCCATCCGGCCGGTCGTGCAGCCCTGCCTGGCAGCGCGTCACCGCGTTCCCATGCGCCTGGCGCTCCAGCCCAGCCGGGCCGTGTTCACGTGCCGAGCCATCCAGGGCCCAGGCGATCGACCCGTCGCCGCCCGCTGGTCCGGCTCGCGCCGACCCTGGCAGGAAGCCCCTGGCCTGCATCCGGTCCTGCATGGCCCGTCATGGCTGCGACCAGGCCGGTCCTTCGGCAGGTCGGGATCATCCTTCCAGCCACTGGCCGTTCTGCCAGACCAGGGTCCGGTCCAGGAACTGAACCGCCTCGATCGAGCGCAGGCTGTCGATGCCCAGATCGCCGTCGCCTGGACCGATATCCACCAACCGGCCGGCGGTGAGCGTTCCCTCGACCCGGTAGCCGGTTGAATCGAACGCCACCGACAGCGTGTCGGTCCCGGCCCCGCCATCGATCGTGTCCTGGCCGTACCAGGCGATGATCAGGTCGTCGCCGGCACCGCCGAACATCAGGTCGTCGCCGCTGCCGCCGTCCAGCAGGTCGGCGCCGGCGCCGCCCACCAGCCAGTCGCTGCCGCCGCCCCCGGCAACCAGATCGGCGCCGGTGCCGCCGGACAGGCGGTTGTCGCCGACCCCGCCGTAAAGGAAGTCGTCGCCGCTGCCGCCATCCAGGAGGTCGTCGCCAAGGTCGCCATAGAGCCGGTCGCTGCCGTCGCCTCCCGAGAGGACGTCGCGCCCGCCCTCGCCAAAGAGCCGGTCGGCGCCGGCAAAGCCATGGAGCCAGTCGTCGCCCTCGCCGCCCAGGATCAGGTCGCCGCCATGCTGGCCGGACACCAGGTCGTCGCCGTCGCCACCCTCGATCCGGTCGTCGCCGGCGCCGCCGAACAGGGCGTCGGCTCCGCCGTCGCCGAACAGCAGGTCGTCGCCGCCCATGCCTTCCAGCCGGTTGGCCTGCCCGTTGCCCTCGATCCGGTCGCCGCCCTCGCCGCCCAGCGCGTTCTCGATCACGCTGCCGGCTGCGATGAACAGGGTTCCGGGCAGGCTGCCGCCGCCTTCCACGCTCCAGCGGTAGGGATCGCCCAGCTCCGACCAGCTCCCTTCGGCCAGCCGGATGGTGGCGGCGTTCACCTGGTTCGACCAGTCGATCGTGTCGATGCCGCCTGCGTCCCAGATCGTCTGGTACACCCGCGCATCCTCGCTCCAGCGCCAGACGGTGTTGCCGGCCTGGGCCTCGGCCGCGCCATAGAGCGACTGCATCGCCGCCACGTCCAGGCCCATGGGCGTGGTCGGGTAAAACTCGACGCCATAGCCCTGCAACGCGGCCTGGCCCGGGCAGGAGCGGTAGCTCATGATCGAGGCGCCGATCCAGTCGGCGGCGGGATCCAGTGCGGCACCCACGCCGTCGCCGTCATGGGGGTGGACGAGGCCCAGCGCATGGCCGATCTCGTGCATCAGGGTAAAGTAGCGCCAGGTGCCGGGCGCATAGATCCAGTCGACCAGGTCCGGCTCCTCGATGGTCGGGAAGCGCTGCTGGCCCAGCCAGATGTCGCCGTGCTCGGCCTCGCCACCCGGGAGGTAGGCCCAGGCGGTGGAAGGCAGCATCGAGCGGCCGAAGCGGATGTCGCCCACTGCCGCCTCGCTGTCGGCCACCTCGACGAAGCTGATGTCGGCCACCGCCGACCAGGCGCCGAGGGCCTGGCGGATCACCGCCTTCTCGGCGGCGGAGAAGTCGCCGGCCCAGAAGCCCGGCTCGTCGTTGCCGTAGCCGATCCGCCAGGAGGAGGCGAGCGAGGCGAAGCTGTAGGCGATCGTCAGCCCGCCGTCGGCGTCGGGCTGCCAGCGCGTGCCGGCGATCAGCGAATCAACGGCCGCATCGCCGGTGGCGCTGGCGCCGACATGGCTGGAGCCGCCGGCCGGCGCCACTTCCAGTGGCCGCGGGGCCGCCAGGTCCGGCCCAGGAAGCCCCGCCACGAACGGGGCCTGGCCATCCGCCTGCCGCAACGTCGATGCCGTCATGGACCATCCCGTCCCCGAAGCCACTGTTCCGGGGGTGAAGGTTACCGATTGGTCCTTAAGACGAGGTTAATGCGGGGAAATCCACGGCCTGGGGGCCGGAGCAGGGCAGGCATGCGGATCCAGGCGGGGTGAAGCGAACAGCTTTCGGCGAACGATCAGCCGGCCGCCATCCAGAAGGCGGCCTTGGCCCTTGGTCTCCACTTCCATGGCGGCGACGCGCAGGGCGGTTTTCCCGGCCAGCAAGGCGATGGCGCGGACCTCCTCGCCCGCGTTGCGATCCATGCCGATCCGCCGGACCAGGGGTGGCAGCCGGCTTGCGGAGAGGGCGCGGTCCAGGCCCGGCAGAAGAGCCGGCGAGGCGAACTCGGCCGAGTCGAGATCGACCGAGATTTGGAGATCGCCGGGCGGGGCGCTGGCTGAAGCGGGGATGCTGGCAGCGCAGATGGGCGGCCAGGCGAACCGGCGCCAGGTCGAAAAGGCGGACCTTCGGCGACAATGGCACGGAGATGCCGAGCGAGCCGAGGCTAGCGGCCGGTTCCGCCCGCCATCGGCCCGGTCTGCGATCGGACCCGCCGCGCCCCCGCAATCCTACGCGATCGACGGGGGAACAGGCGGGGCGGCCGGTTCAACGCATCCGGGGGTATCCAGGCGTTGGCGGCGGCCTAGAACAGGCCGTCGATCCGCCCCTCGGAATCGATGCGGATCGTTTCCGCCGCCGGCCGCCTGGGCAGGCCCGGCATGGTCATGATCTCGCCGCAGATCACCACCAGGAACTCCGCACCGCCGGACACCCGCACCTCGCGGATCGGGACCATGTGGTGGGACGGCGCTCCCTTCAGGTTCGGGTCGGTGGAGAAGCTGTACTGGGTCTTGGCGACGCAGATCGGGAAATGGCCGTAGCCGGCCGCCTGCAGCTCCTTGAACTGGTCGCGGATCTTCTTGTCGGCGATGATGTCCTCCGCCCCGTAGATCTCGGTGGCGATGGTCTTGACCTTGTCCCAGAGCGGCATGTCGTCGGGATAGAGATGGGTGAAGCCGCGGCCGTCCAGCGGATGGCCCTCGTCGCACAGCCGGACCACGTGCTGGGACAAAGATTCGATCCCGGCCGACCCTTCCGCCCAGTGCGCGCAGACGAACGCCTCCACGCCCAGCTCTTCCCGGCAGTATTTCAGCACGAAGTCGTGCTCGGCCGGCGTGTCGGTGACGAAATGGTTGATCGCGACCACCGAGGGCACGCCGAACTTGCGGACGTTGCGGACATGGCGGGCGAGGTTGACGATGCCCTTCTTCAGCGCGTCGAGATTCTCCGTGCCCAGATCGTCCTTGGCGACCCCGCCATTGCTCTTCAGCGCCCGGATGGTCGCGACGATCACCGCGCAGTCCGGGGTGAGCCCGGCCTTGCGGCACTTGATGTCGAAGAACTTCTCGGCACCCAGATCGGCGCCGAAGCCCGCCTCGGTGACCACGTAGTCGGCCAGCTTGAGCGCGGTGCGGGTGGCGATCGCCGAGTTGCAGCCATGGGCGATGTTGGCGAACGGGCCGCCATGGACGAAGGCCGGGTTGTTCTCCAGGGTCTGGACCAGGTTCGGCATGAACGCGTCCTTGAGCAGGACCGCCATGGCGCCGGGCGCCTTGATGTCCTTGGCCAGCACCGGCTTGCGGTCGCGGGTATAGCCCACGATCATCCGGCCCAGGCGCTCCTCCAGGTCGGCCATGCTGGTGGACAGGCAGAACACCGCCATCACCTCGGAGGCCACGGTGATGTCGAAGCCGTCCTCGCGCGGGAAGCCGTTGGAGACGCCGCCCAGCGAGCTGGTGATCTGGCGCAGCGCCCGGTCGTTCATGTCGACCACCCGGCGCCAGGCGATCCGGCGCTGGTCGAGGCTGCTCTCGTTGCCCCAGTAGATGTGGTTGTCCAGCATCGCGGCCAGCAGGTTGTGGGCGCTGCCGATGGCGTGGAAGTCGCCGGTGAAGTGCAGGTTGATCTGCTCCATCGGCACGATCTGGGCATAGCCGCCGCCGGCGGCTCCGCCCTTCATGCCGAAGCACGGGCCGAGCGACGGCTCGCGCAGGCAGATCATCGCCTTCTTGCCGATCCGGTTCAGCCCGTCGCCCAGGCCCACGGTGGTGGTGGTCTTGCCCTCGCCGGCCGGGGTCGGGTTGATCGCGGTGACCAGGACCAGCTTGCCGTCCGGGCGGTCCTTCAGCCGGTCGATGGTGGCATGGTCAACCTTGGCGACGGCGCGGCCATAGGGATGCAGTTCGTCGGCGGCGATGCCCAGCTTCTCGGCGACCTGCTGGATCGGCTGCATCTTTGCCGCACGGGCGATTTCGATGTCGCTCGGCATGTCTCGAACTCCCTTATCGGCCGGTCGGGCGGCCCGCTCTCTGGCCAGCAATGAGCACAGACTGGCCGGAACAGGATAGCTTCGGAGCGACCTGATCTTGCACCAGCCTGCCGGCAGCGGCCGGAACGGCCAGCCTGGGCGGTTCCGGTCGGCCACGGACATATCGCACCCCAGGAGGCGGCGCAAAGTCGAGCCGGACGACCTCCCTGTTGGCAATGGCGAGGCCGACCACTCTCATGACAGAGCATCCTGCTGCGCCCGAGCAACATCAGTATCTGAAGCTGCTTTTGCAAAGAAATTTCCGGATAAAACAAATAAGTCTACCAACCGCACTATCGCGCCGGCCATTTCCTGGTCATGGTCGGGCGGAACCCATTGGTCGTGCCTGATCATACCAACACAACCAGCACGATCTTCTGCAACCAATCCTGATTCCGAAGAGGCTCCCATGCGACCGATCCCCGTCCGCGCGAGGAAGTGCTGGCGCCAGGCGACCCGCCGCGTCGCCGCGCTTGCAACGGTTGCGGCCCTGGCGGTTCCGCAGGTGGCGCAGGCCTGCACGAGCTTCACGATCCCCACCGCGGACGGCGGCACCGTCTACGGCCGGACCATGGAGTTCGGCTTCGACCTGAAGTCCGAGGCGATCGTGATCCCCCGAAAGCTCGCCCTGGCCGCGACCGGCCCCGACGGCCAGCCGGGCATGCGCTGGACGGGCAAGTACGGCGTGGTCGGACTGAACGGCCTGGACCTGCCGGCGGTGGTGGACGGGATCAACGAGAAGGGGCTGACCGGCGGGATCCTCTATTTCCCCGACTTCGCCGGCTATGCCGATCCGGCCAAGGCCGACCCGGCCACGGCGCTGGCGCCCTGGGACTTCCTGACCTGGGCGCTCACCAGCTTTGCGACCGTGGCCGAGGTGAAGGCGGCGCTGGCCAGCGTGTCGGTGATCGGGGTGAAGCCGGAGGGGGTCGGGTTCGTGCCCCCGTTCCACTACACGCTGCACGACCCGTCCGGTGCGTCGCTGGTGGTGGAGCCGGTCGACGGCGAACTGAAGGTCTACGACAACCCGCTGGGCGTCATGACCAACGCACCGGGCTTCGACTGGCACCTGACCAACCTGCGCAACTACATCAAGCTGTCCGCCGACAACGCGCCGCCGCTGGAACTGGCAGGAACGTCGTTCGCCCAGCTTGGCCAGGGTTCCGGCCTGCTCGGGGTCCCGGGCGACCCGACGCCGCCGTCGCGCCTGATCCGGGCGCTCGGCTACACGATGTCGGTCGAGAAGCAGCCGGGCGGCCTCGAGAGCGTCCGGCTGGCCGAGCACATCCTGAACAATTTCGACATTCCCAAGGGCTGGGTCCGGGAGAAGGACCAGGCCGATGCGCCGCTGGAATACACGCAGTGGTCGTCGATCGCCGACCTCGCCAACCGGCGCTACTACGTGAAGACCTATGAGGACCAGGTGCTGCGCAGCATCGACCTAACGGACGTCGATCTCGACGCGGACCGGATCGTGACCGCGCCGCTTCCGTCCGGCGCCGATCCGGCGATCCTGCCGCTCCCTTGAGCCGGCAGCGCCCTGTCCCCGGCCACCGGGGGCAGGTCAGGCCGGCGGGTCCGGCGGGTTGGCGGCAAACCAGGCGGCGATCGCCGGCATGTTCTGCTCGAACCCGCCCGGGATGAAGAAGTTCAGAAGCCCGATGCGGCCATCGCTCCGGTTCTGGAAGTCGTGGCGGACGGTGGCCGGGATGCGCAGGAACGAGCCCTGCGGCGCCTCGTGCCAGATGTCGCCGACCAGGATGCTGGCCACACCTTCCAGCACGTAGAAGACCTCGTCGTTCCGGTCATGGGCATGGGCGCCCGGACCGGTGCTGTGCGGCTCCAGCCACCATTCCGACACCGAATAGCGATCGCCGGTCTCGGCGCCATCCGCCTTGAACACCGCGGTCATCCCACCCAGCGGATAGGTGCGGCCCTGCCCCGGCCCGAGATGGATGGTGGTTCCTGCCTGCTCCGTCGTCATCGCTGCTCCTCGCCTGCCATGCGCCATGGCAGAACCCATACCCGGTTGGCGGCCAGGTGACACCCGCAGGCCGGATCTTCTGGGTATGTCGCGGAAGGAGCGGGGTTCACGCCTCGCCGAATTGCGTCGTCACCAGGGTCGGCAGCTGATCGCGCAGCAGGAAGGTGGCCGCCGCGAACGGGTGCAGGACGGCCGGACGGCCGCGGGGCGGCGCATAGGGGTGGATCTGGATCCGGCCCAGGCCGGAACACCAGCGGCGCAGGGTCGGCTCGATCGCGGACCGGCCGATGCCCCAGGGCATCCGCGGCAGCCGGTAGCCGGGAGTCCAGTACAGGCCGAACAGGGTCAGGCGCGACAGCCAGACCGGCACGGTGTCGAACACCAGGCCAGCGCCAGGCATCCGCGTCGCCATGGCGCGCAGCAGAAGCTCGATCGCCTGCGGCTCCAGATACATGAACAGCCCCTGGGCCACGACGAGGACCGGCCGGGTGGTGTCGGCCTGATCGATCCAGGCCGGGTCCAGCGCGCTCATGGCCAGGTGGCGGAAGCGGTCGGTCGGCGGCAGGAAGCGTTCGCGCAGCGCGATCGACTGGGGAAGGTCGACCGACAGCCAGCGCATCCTGCCATTGTCGACCCGGCGCGACTGGGATTCCAGCCCCTCGCCCAGCGACACGACCAGGCCGTCCGGATGGTCCTCCAGCCATTGCACCAGGATCCGGTCGATCTCGGCGGCCCGCATCGCCAGCGAACCGCCCGGGATGCCGAAATGGCCGGGGAAGTCGTAGTCGAGGGCGTCCATGATCCGGATGCTGTCCGGATCATGGAGGATGCCGTCCGGACGGCGCGCCTCGGTGGCACGGTGGTAGAGCGGCCACAGCATGGTTTCCGGGACGCCGTCCAGATCCGGGGACAGCTTCGGCACCGGCATGCCCGCCCCCCTTCCGTCAGCCGCGCAGGCGCGCGACATTGTCGGTCGCGGCACGGTGGATCGGCGCCACCGCCGCTGCCTGGGCATCCAGGCTCATCTGCCAGAGCGCGCCGGCCTGCGCGACCAGCCGCTCCGCGAAGGACATAGCAGCGCTCGCCTGGGCTGCCAGCATCCCGGCCGGGCTGCCGCTGGTCAGGACCGCCGTGGCCGAGGCTGCGGCATGCCTGGCCTCGTCCACCATCAGCTTGGCCATCTCCTGCCCCATCTGCGTCGAGTGGCCGAGCAGGACCGACCCGGCATCCTGGAAGGCGCGGACCTTTTCCGGCAGCATCCTGGCGAATTCACGGTGATCGGCATTGGCCGGGTCGACCGCGGCGATACCGCCCAGCCGCATGCGGTGCAGCACGACTTCCGTGGAGGCATAAGCGAGTTCGCTGGTCTGGCTGGAATTCCGGCCGGCCGTCGAAAAGAGGGCATCGATGGCTGTCATGCTGCGTTCATCCGCCTGGGAGGTGGCAGATCCATATCATTCCATGTTGTATGCTGCAATGCAGCATTGCGGATATCAGGTCGAATCAAACAAATGCTAGTTCAACATGAGTTTGAATGTTACCCATCAGTGTATTGGAGAATTTTGCAGTATTCATGAGACTCATGTTTGTATTTTTCTTGTATTTTAAGTTTGGTATCGCAATGCGAACCCTAAGAATGTGAGTTTTACTTTCCATGTCTCCCAGATCAGGAGGCAGGCTCCTCGCTTGCTTGGTGGACTGCCGCCGGCCGAAGCTCGCTGAGAACACGGGTTCGGGCGATCCGCGCCTTGTAACCTGACGTTACAGAGCGGCACATAATCCAGAAGCGAACGCGGCCTATCGGTTGGTCGAAAACGAGACTGGCCTGGACGCGTCGCCGTCCGATGCGGAGGGCGATGAGCGAACTTTCTCCATCTGTCACCGGGACGTCCCGGACCGGTGACAGGCGCGCAACCCGACCCGGGCGACGGACCGGCTGGCTGGTGCCGGTGCTGCTGCTCGTCCTGCTCGCGGCGGGTACGGGGAGCTTCGTCTGGTGGCGGGGCCAGGAGCCGTCTGGCCAGACCGGGCCGCGCACGGTCGAGGTGGAACTCGGCGACGTCGCCGACCTCGTCAGCGCGCTCGGCACGGTGGAGCCGGCCTCCTATGTCGATGTCGGCGCCCAGGTCTCCGGGCAGCTCACCCGGCTGGACGCCACGATCGGCGACCGGGTGACCGAGGGCCAGCTCCTGGCCGAGCTGGATTCCCGGGTGCTGCAGTCCAGGCTGTCCACCGACACGGCGGAACTCGCCCGGCTGAACGGCGTGCTGGCGCAGCAGGAGGCGCAGCGCGACCTCGCCGAGGCGCAGGCCGAGCGCCAGCGCACCATGTTCCGCGGCAACGCCACCAGCCGCGACCAGCTCGACACCGCCGAGGCGCAGGTGCGGGTCCTGGATGCCCAGATCATGCAGACCCGGGCGCAGATCGCCGGCCAGGAGGCGACGATTGCCGCCGACCGCACCAACCTCTCGTTCACCCGGATCGACGCGCCGATGACCGGGACCGTGATCTCGGTCACCGCCGTGCAGGGCCAGACCCTCAACGCCAACCAGTCGGCGCCGATCCTGCTGCGGATCGCCGACCTCGCCACCATGACGGTCGAGGTGCAGGTGTCCGAGGCGGACCAGCCCAAGCTGGAGATCGGGATGCCGGTGCGCTTCAACACGCTGGGCCGCCCCGACCAGCATCTGCGGGCGACCCTGCGGCAGATCTATCCGACCCCCGAAGTGGTCAACAACGTCACGCTCTATACCGCGCTGTTCGACGTGGCCAATCCGGAGGGCCAGCTCCTGCCGCAGATGAGCGTCCAGGCTTTCTTCATCCGGGCCGAGGCCAAGGACGTGCCGGTGGTGCCGCTGACGGCGCTCTCCCCGGCGCCGGGCGGGGGCCCGGCCGCGCGGACCGTGCAGGTGGTGGATGAAGCTGGCGGGATCGAGACCCGCCGGATCGAGATCGGGGTGAGCGACCGGGTCCATGCCGAGGTGGTCTTTGGCCTGAAGCCCGGCGAGCGGGTTGCTCTGAAGGGCCAGCCCGCGGCCGGCGGCACGGAGCGCCGCCCCTCGTTCGGGCCCAGGCTGTGAGCCTGCACGTCCAGGCCAGGCCGCCCAGGGGCGACCAGCGGCCGGCCCCGGCCCCGCCGCCGTTGATCAGCCTGCGCGGCATCGCGCGCACCTTCGTGCGTGGCGAGACCCAGGTCCTGGCGCTGCGCGGGGTCGACTTGGACATCCGCCGCGGCGAGTTCGTGGCGATCATGGGCCAGTCGGGCTCGGGCAAGACCACGCTCATGAACCTTCTGGGCCTGCTCGACCACCCGAGCGGCGGCAGCTACCGCTTCGACGAGGAGGAGGTCGGCGACCTGGATCCCGCCGAGCGGGCAGCACTGCGCCGCGACCGGTTCGGCTTCGTGTTCCAGCAATACAACCTGCTGGCCACCGAGACGGCCCTGGAGAATGTCGGGGTGCCGGCGGTCTATGCCGGGATGCCCAAGGCGGCGCGGGTCGAGCGGGCAGCCGAGCTGCTCACCATGCTGGGGCTGGGCGAGCGGCTGGACCACAAGCCGGCGCAGCTTTCCGGCGGGCAGCAGCAGCGGGTGTCGATCGCCCGCGCGCTCATGAACGGCGGCGAGGTAATCCTGGCCGACGAGCCGACCGGTGCGCTCGACAGCACGAGCGGCCAGGAGGTGATGCGGCTTTTGCGCGAGCTGCATGGCCTCGGCCACACCGTGATCCTGATCACCCATGACCGGGGCGTGGCGCAGCAGGCCGACCGGCTGGTGGAGATGCGCGACGGCCGGATCATCGCCGACAGCGGCCCGGTGCTGCCGGCGCCGCGCACCCAGAGCGAGGCCCGCCAGCCGGTGGCGGCCTCCGCCCTGCCGATCGCCGGCGAGATCCTGAAGACCGCGGCACGGGCGCTGTCGGCCAACCTGTTCCGCACCGCGCTGACCCTGCTGGGGGTGGTGATCGGGGTGGCGTCAGTGGTGGCGCTGCTGGCGATCGGCAACGGCGCCAAGAAGGAGGTGCTGGACCGGATCTCGGCGATGGGCCCGGACCTGATGCTGGTCCGCCCGGGTGCGCGCAACATGCGCAGCAGCGACGGCACGGTCGCGACCCTGGTCGATGCCGACCGGCTGGCGCTGGAGCGGCTCGACAACGTGCGCGGCGCGATTTCCGAATACATCTTCGCGGTGACAGCCCGCGCCGGCGGGGCCGACCTCACCACCCAGAGCAACTCCACGGTGCCGTCCCTGCCGGACGTACGCGCCTGGCCGGTGGCATCAGGCAGCTTCTTCACCGAGGCCGACTTGAAGGAATATGCCGCGGTCGCCGTCTTGGGCGAGACGGTCGCGACCAATTTGTTCCCGGACCAGGACCCGCTCGGCCAGTACGTGCTCCTGAACAGCATACCGTTCCAGGTGATCGGGGTGATGGCGGCCAAGGGCGCCACCCCGTTCGGCTCCGACCAGGACGACGTGGTGTTCGTGCCGCTGACCACCGGCCAGCTCCGGCTGCACGGCAAGCCGTTCGTGCGCTCGATCACGGTGCAGGTGGCCGACACCGGGCAGATCGACGAGACCGAGGCCGCGGTCAGCGCGCTTCTGCAGGCCCGCCACGGCAGCCTGGACTTCCAGATCCGCAACACCGCGGCGATCCTGGACATGGCGACCCAGTCGCAGAACGCGCTGACCGTGCTGCTGGGAGCGATCGCGCTGATCTCGCTGCTGGTGGGCGGGATCGGGGTGATGAACATCATGCTGGTGAGCGTCACCGAGCGCACCAGGGAGATCGGGGTGCGGATGGCGACCGGGGCCAGGCCGCGCGACATCCTCCTGCAGTTCAACGCGGAGGCGCTGGCCGTCTGCCTGGTCGGCGGCGCGGTCGGCCTGCTGCTGGGGCTGGGGATCGCCCTCGGCCTGTCCGCCACCGGGCGGCCCGTGCTGATCACCGGCGGCCCGATCCTGCTGGCGCTGGGCTGCTCGGTCGCGACCGGGCTGATCTTCGGCTACCTGCCGGCGCGCAAGGCCTCAAGGCTCGACCCGGTCGCAGCCCTCTCGGCGGAATGACGTGATGCGTGTCCTGCTCGTGCTCGCCGCCGCGGCGATCGTCTCGGCCTGCGATCTCGGCGACCGGCTGGCGATATCCCCGACTGCGACCGGCGACCGGTTCGCCGCCATGCCCGCCGAGGCCGCACCGCGCTGGCCGGATCCCGGCTGGTGGCGGGGTTTTGGCAGCGCGGAGCTGGACGTGCTGGTCGCCGAAGCCGAGACCAACAACCGCGACCTGCTGGCCGCGGCCCAGCGGGTGGCGCAGGCGGAGGCGCAGACAAGGATCACCCGGGCGGCGCTGTTCCCCAGCCTCGACGCCAATGCCGGCGCCAGCCGCGGCACCGGCTCCGGCAACAGCGGCCAGACCCGCACCAGCTACAGCGCCGCGCTCTCGGCCTCCTACGAGCTGGACCTGGCCGGCGAACTGCGCGACCGCGCCACCGCCGGGGATCTGCGCTTTTTGGCCAGCGTCTATGACCAGGAGGCGCTGGCGCTTACGCTCACCGCCGACACCGCCAACGCCTATTTCACCCTGCTGGCGCTGCGCGACCGGCTGGCGCTGGCGGAGGACACGCTGGAGGCAGCCCAGCGGGTCCTGCGGATCGTGCGGGTGCAGGCGGGAGCCGGGCAGGCCTCCGACCTGGAGGTGCAGCAGCAGCTCTCGGCGGTGAACAGCCAGGAGGCGGCGATGGCCGGTCTCATGGGCGACGAGCGCCGCCAGGCCAACGCGCTGGCGGTCCTGCTCGGCCGACGCCCGGAAACGCTGCAGGTCAGCGCCCCGACCCTGGACCGGCTGGACCTCCCGCCGGTGATCGCCGGGCTGCCGTCCAAACTGCTGCGGCGCCGGCCGGACCTGGCCCGGGCCGAGGCCGAGCTGGCCGCGTCCGGCTACGACGCGCAGGCCGCGCGGGCGGCGCGCTTCCCGGTCGTGGCGCTGACCGCGTCGGGGGGCTACCAGAGCAGCGACCTGGGCGGCCTTTTGTCCCTGGACCAGGCGGTCTGGTCGCTGGCGGGTGCGGTGGCGGCGCCGGTGTTCGACGCCGGCCGCCTGGAAGCGGGCGAAGACCAGGCGGTGGCGCGCTTCCAGGAGCTGGCGGCGAATTATTCCCAGGCGATCCTGACCGCCCTGCAGGATGTCGAGGACGCGCTGATCGCGCTGGACACCGCGAAGCGCAGCTTCGAGCTGCGCCGGGCCGCCTATGTCGCCGCGCGGGAAGCCTACCGGATCGCCGAGCTGCGCTGGCGCAGCGGCGCCACCGACTTCCTTTCGGTGCTGCAGGCCCAGCAGGCGAGCTTCAGCGCGGCCGACAGCCTGACCCAGGCCGACCTCGCCCGCTACACCGCGAGCGTCAGCCTCTACCGGGCGCTGGGCGGCGGCTGGGAGGCGCCCGCCGATCCGCCGGCGGCCGCCAGCATCGAGGCACGCCTGCCGTAGCGGCGCAGCGACGGGTCGGGATGGGCCGAGAGCACCGGCGCGATGTCGGCCCAGAAATCCGGGATGCCGCCCTCGATCGCCCGGTCCAGCCAGATCAGCGCAGGCTCGCGGCTGCCGGCGGCGAACAGCAGGCGGGCCAGGTTGAACTGGCCGCGGAAGTCGCCGCCCCGGGCAGCGCGGGCATACCAGAAGAAGGCGGAACGGGGCCGTGGCCGGTGCAGCCAGCCTTCCTCCCGGTAATGGCCCAGCATGTTGGCGGCCTTGGCATGGCCCTGGCGGGCGGCGCGCAGGTACCAGGCGCAGGCCTGGCGGCGGTCGCGAAGGACGCCCTGGCCCTCGTGGAGGAGACCGGCCAGGTTGAACTGCGCCCAGTCATAGCCGCGCAACGCCGCATGCCGGTAGCATTCGGCGGCCTTAACCGGGTCCACCGGGCCGCCCCAGCCGAACTCATGGCAGCGGCCCAGCATGTTGATGCCTTCGACGCTGCCGGCCGCCGCGGCTTTTTCGAACCAGCGGCGGCCCTCCGTCCGGCTGCGCGGCACGCCGTTGCCGTCGATGCAGATCTGGCCCAGCAGGACCTGGGCGCGGGTCGAGCCGAAGGTGGCGGCAGTGCGGATCCGGCGGACCTCGTCCGCCGGGATCACAGCTCCGCCCAGCGGCGCAGGAGGTTGTGATAGACGTTGGTGAGGCCGAGCACGGCCGGGCTGTCGTCGGGCAGCCGACGGCGGGTCTCGATGATCGCCATGTCCAGATCGTAGAGCAGGGCGCGCTCGCCGTCGTTCTTGAGCATGGACTGGGTCCAGAAGAACGAGGACCAGCGGCTGCCGCGGGTGACCTCGGTGACGCTATGCAGGCTGGTGGCCGGGTAGACCACCATGCTGCCGGCCGGCAGCTTCACCGCCTTGCTGCCGTAGGTGTCGTGGATGATCAGCTCGCCACCGTTATAGTCTTCGGGCGGGGTGAGGAAGAGGGTGGAGGACACGTCGGCGCGCATCCGCATCCCGCCGGCGCCAGGGATCCCGCGGATGGCGCCGTCCACATGGGCGCCGAACTTCATGCCGGTGTCGTAGCGGTTGAACATGGGCGGCAGCACGCGCAGCGGCATGGCGGCGGAGTTGAAGATCGGGCTGCGTGCGAGTGCTCGCAGGATGATCTCGCCGCATTCACGGGCGGCCGGCGAGCCCTCCGGGATCTGCAGGTTGAACTTGCTCTTGGCGGCCTGTTCGCCGGCCGTGGCCTTGCCGTCGATCCAGGCGGCCTCTTCCAGGACCCTGCGGACGTGGGCGACTTCGTCCTGGGTGAGGACGTCCTTGATCTGAACCAGCATGATCGGGCTTCCCCCGCGGAATGGAAAAGGGAGCGGAAGCCCGCGAAGGCTTTCCGCTCCAAGATGATCGACGTCAAAGGTCGCGACGGCTCGATCAGAAGGTGGCGCCCACCGTCAGCAGGAAGGTGCGGCCCGAGGTCGGGACGGCGCGGGCGTTCTGGTTGGCGCTGTAGTTGAGCTCGTCGGTCAGGTTGTAGCCGTTGAGCGCGATCCGGTAGTTGTCGTAGGCATAGGACACCACCGCATCGAGCGAGAAGTTCTCGGGCAGCTCGGCGGTGTTGGCGCTGTTGGTGTAGATCTCGTCCTGGTAGGTCACGCCGCCGCCCAGCAGCAGCGCGCCGGGCACCTGCTGGAAGTGCGAGAGGACGTTGTAGGTCGTCCACAGCGAGAACGCGTTCTTGGGCGCGTTCGGCACCTCGTTGCCGACCGTCGAGTCGGCCGGGTCGGTCGCGGTCGAGCTACGGATCTCGGTGTCGAGATAGGAATAGGCCGCCGAGGCCGACCAGGCGTCGGTGATGTAGCCGCCGACGCCGATCTCGAAGCCGCGTACCCGCTGCTTCTCGCCGGTCGCCATGCTGAGCCCGGTTTCCGCGTCGGTGTAGGTCGCGTTGTCCTTGTTGATCTGGAAGATCGAGGCGCTGATGCCGATGCGCTGGTCGAGCACGCTGATCTTGCCGCCGAGCTCGAAGCTCTCGTTCTCCTCGGGCTCGAGGTCCGGCTGGTTGCCGTTGATCGGGTTCGGCGCCAGCGCGACGTACTGGCCCGGCACGGTCGAGGATGTCGCGTAGGAGAAGTAGTAGGTCTGCTCCTCGGTCGGCTCCCAGATCAGGCTGCCCTTCGGGCTCCAGAAGTCGTTGTCGGCCTCGTACTTGCTGTAGCCGTCATTGTTCCAGACCTTGTAGGTCGAGCTGTAGTCGTCCCAGCGCACGCCACCCAGGACCGAGAACTGCTCGGTGAGCCAGAGCCGGTCGCTGACGAAGACGCCGACGTCGGTACCGTAGGACTTCTTGGTGTTGTTCGGGTTGACCGGCAGCGTGTAGCTGTCGACGCCGAAGAAGTCGCCCGGGTTGCGGATGGTCGGCGTGGTCTTGTCGCCGTCGGTGCTGCGACCGTTGCGCCGGTCGTTCTGGTAGAAGATGTCGAGGCCTGCGACCACCTGGTTGCGGAAGCCGGCGACCTGGAAGTCGAACACGCCCGAGGTGACGTTCTGGAAGCCCCAGGACTGCTGGTTGTAGGACGGGTTGCCGCCGCCATAGGAGATGGCCGGGTTGCCGCCGGCGAAGAACTCCTCCGAGCAGTCGGCATTGCAGCCGGGCACGCTCGTGGCGAACTCGCGGGTGTAGTAGGCGATGCGGGTGTCGTTGTTCAGCGTGATCCCGTCATTGACCCGCCAGGACGCGCGGGACGTCAGCATGTCGACGTCGGACTTGTCCTCGTCCTGCTTCTTTCCATAGAAGCTGTCGCGCGACACGCCGTACTCGGTGACCGGGCGGCTGACCTCGCTGCCGGGCGGCGTCACCGCCGGCACGCCGTAGTCCGGCGTGCGGTCGCCGTGCTGGTGCAGGTAGTTCAGGGACCAGTTCAGGTCGGTGCCCAGGCCGAACGCCACCGAGCCTGCCAGGCCCCAGCGGTCGGACTTCACATGGTCGCGGTCCTCGACGTCCTGGTCGTGGAGCATGCCCACCACCCGGACCGCGGTCGTGTCGTTGATCTGCTGGTTGACGTCGCCGACGACGCGATAGAGCGGGCCGGTGCCGAGCGAGCCGTCGATCGAGTAGGAATTGCCCAGATGCGCGGTCTTGCTCTGGGAATTGATGACGCCGCCGGTGGAGCCGAAGCCGAAGCTTTCCGAGGACGGGCCCTTGAAGACCTCGACCTGCTCGTAGTTGAAGCTGTCGCGGACATAGGTGCCGAAGTCGCGCAGCCCGTCCAGGTAGATGTCGCCCTTGGCGTCGAAGCCGCGGATGCGGAACTGGTCGCCGTTCAGGCCGCCATTGCCCTCGCCGACCGACACGGTGACGCCCGGCACGTTGCGCAGGGCCTGGTCGAGGGTGTTGACGCCCTGCTGGCGCAGGGTCTCCTCGTTGATCACCTGCACCGACTGCGGCGTATCCTGGATGGTGCCGGGCAGCCGGCCGATGCCGGTGTCGTTGCGCAGGGGATTGGCCGGCTGGTCGGCCTCGACCACCACCGGCGGCAGCGCCACGGCGCCAGAAGTATCCTCGGCGGGCGCGCCGTCCGCTTCCTGGGCCAGGGCGTCGCCCGGCGTGCCGAAGGCCAGTGCCGCGAAGCCTGCCGTGGCGAACACCCCCTGCATCGCCAGCCAGCCGTTCGTGTCGTTCCGTTCCATCGTCATCCCCCACCAGCGGTCCTGGCGGGGGCTGTATCGATCACGATTGCTGGCAGTCAACGCAGCCAAGTCGAAAAGTAGTCACCAAGACGACCAAAACGTACACTTCGTCTTTCTGGACTAATTCCAATTCAAAGGAGATGCACGCCGCGGGGTTTTGTTCAGGGCAGCACGATCTTCGGGAAGTGGCAGCCGACGATCCAGTTCGGCTGGTCGACGATCTCGGTGATCTTCAGGTCGGCGCAGGCCGAGCAAAGCAGGTAGGCCTGGATCGGCTCGATCTTCAGGCGCTCGGCGATCAGGTCGACCATCTGGTCGAGCGCGTCGGTGGCGTTCTGCATCAGGTCCGGGCCCACCCCGGTGGTGACCAGGTAGCCCTTGCCGTCGATGTGCCGGCCGCGCGGGGTCGGGTTGTCGATCACCGGGAACCTAGGTGCTCGGCCCTTGACCAGTTCCAGCTGGACCACGACGTTCATGGCGCTCTCGATCGCGGTGCCGCAGACCTCGCCGTCGCCCTGGGCAGCGTGGGTGTCGCCCAGCGAGAACAGGCAGCCCTCGACCTCGACCGGGAAGGTCACGGTGGCGCCGACGCAGACATCGGCGGTGTCCATGTTGCCGCCGACCCGGCGCGGCGGGACCACGCTGTGCGAGCCGGGCTCGGCCAGGGCCTGGCCGATCACGCCGATGAACGGCTTGAGCGGCACCGAGGCGCCACCCGCGAACGGCGCCGGGGTCTTCAGGTCCCGGTCATAGTGCCAATGCGCGATCGCCGGCTCCTGGAACCGGTGCGCCAGCAGGCCGAAGCCCGGGATGTTGGCGGTCCAGCCCCAGCCCGACGGCTTCATCTCCCGGACATGCACGACCAGCGAATCGCCGGGCTCGGCTCCCTCCACGAAGACCGGGCCGGTGGCCGGGTTGACCCGGCCGAAATCCAGCTTGCCCACGTCGGCGGCGGTCGAGGAAGGCGAGAGCTGTCCACCCGACGCGTCGATCGTCTCGAACTCGACGATGTCGCCGGGCTTCACGGTCAGCAGGGGCGGGCGGCTGTTGTCCCAGCCGAAATGATGGTGCTTGCGCTCGATATAATGGCTGGCCATGGCACGGGCTCCCCGATGGCGGCGTTGGCTTGGCGCCGATCCTGGAACGGGATCGCCTCCGGGGAAAGCCCGTCCATGGCGGGCGCGGGCCGGCATCGCGGCCGGCCCGCCGGCGGTCAGTTCAGGTCCAGGGGCTCGCCCAGGCCGAACAGGCGCGCGCGGTTCTCGGTGTAGTAGGCCTCGGCGTCATAGGTCTCGACCGGCAGGTCGAGCCGCTCGGCGGTGAGCTGGCCGATCGAGGCCAGCAGCGCATAGGCGGCGATCGCCTCGTTGGCCTGGGCGCGCACCAGCTCGACCTGCGAGCCGAACAGTTCCTGCTCGGCGTCGAGGACGTCCAGCACGGTGCGCGAGCCGACCTGGGCCTCCTGCTCCACGCCTTCCAGGGCGATCCGGTTGGCGCGCACCTGCGCCTGGCGCGACTGGATGTTGGTGGTGCTGGTCTGCAGCGCCTCCCAGGCGACGGTGACGTTCTCTGCCACGCTGCGCTGGGTGGAGACGAGCTGCTCGTCGCGCTGCCGGGCGACCTGCTTGTTCTGGCGGACCTGCGAATACTCCGCGCCGCCCTGGTAGAGCGGCACGGTGACCTGCACGCCGATCGACGCGTCGCGCTGCCAGGAGAGGTTGGTCGAGGGCTCGTCGGCATAGGAGGCGCTGGCGCGCAGGTCTACCTGCGGCAGGAGGCGAGAGAAGGCGACGTCGACATCGTCCTTGGCGGCAGCCAGCGTGTACTGCGCCGTCGCGATGTTCGGATTGGCGACCGCAAGCTCCTGGGCCTGGGCCTCGTTGGCCGGCAGGCTGGCCGGCTTGACCGGCTGGTCGACGTTTTCCGGCTCCTGGGCGATGATCCGGCGGAACATGGCGATCGAGTTGGCGAGCAGGCCCTCGGCCTCGACACGCGAGGCTTCCGCCGCCGAGAGCCGCGCCTCGGCCTGGGCGACGTCGGTGCGGGCGACCTCGCCCACGTTGAAGCGATCGCGGGTCGCCTGGAGCTGGCGCTGCAGCCGCTTCTCGTTGTTGATCGCGAGTTCCAGCACCGAGCGGTCGCGCCACACCCCGGCATAGGCGCGCACCGCGTCGTAGAGGATCTGCTGCTCGGTGACGATCAGGTTGGCACGGTTGGCACGGACCGTGTTCTCCGAAGCGCGAAGGTTGGCGTCCAGCCCGCCGCCGCGGTAGAGCGGCTGGGTCACGCTCAGGCCGATCGCCGACGAATCCAGGGTGCCATCGCCCTGGCTGCTGTCGAGATCGACGATGTCGTAGCTGGCCGAGGCGCCTACCTGCGGCCGGTAGCCGGACAGGGCCTGCGAGACCAGCTCGTCGGTGGCGCGCAGCTGGGCGCGGGCGGCGCCGAGGTCGGGATTGGTGCTGTAGGCGCTGACGAGGGCTTCCTGAAGGGTTTGCGCCCCGGCCGGACCTGCGGCGAGCGCGACCATCGCCGAGGTGAGGACGAGGATACTCTTCAAGCGCATTCCGATCTCCCGGCTGCGAGCGCCATCAAGCGGCCCCATGGGACCAGCCCGCGAATACAACAGTGCAAGAGTGGCGGCCATGGCCGATCGCTGCAAGCATGGACGCCATGTCCCATCCGGCATCCTCGGCCGACGGAAGGCCGTTGTGTAGGGAAGGACA
This sequence comes from Geminicoccus roseus DSM 18922, assembly GCF_000427665.1. Lineage (NCBI taxonomy): Bacteria > Pseudomonadati > Pseudomonadota > Alphaproteobacteria > Geminicoccales > Geminicoccaceae > Geminicoccus > Geminicoccus roseus. Next base: position 1,508,586 of record NZ_KE386572.1, on the reverse strand, counting down.
CAGAACTCCGGGAGCCCGGTCCAGTGAGCCTGCGCGGCATCATCCATGTCGACATGGACGCTTTCTACGCCTCGGTGGAACAGCGCGACGATCCCGCCCTGCGCGGCCGGCCGCTGGCCGTGGGCGGCCGGGACGGGCGCGGCGTGGTGGCGGCGGCCAGCTACGAAGCCCGCGCGTTCGGGGTGCGCTCGGCGATGCCGGCCGGCGAGGCGCTGCGCCGCTGCCCGGACCTCCTGTTCGTGCGGCCGCGCTTCGACGCCTACAAGGAGGTGAGCCGGCAGATCCGCGCGATCTTCCGGCGCTTCACCCCGCTGGTCGAGCCGGTTTCGCTGGACGAGGCCTATCTGGACGTCACCCGGCCGCTCACCGGACCGGCACCGCCGGCCGAGGTGGCGGCCCGGATCAAGGCGGCGATCCTGTCCGAGACGCAGCTTACCGCCTCGGCCGGCGTGTCGTTCAACAAGTTCCTGGCGAAGACCGCGTCGGGCATGAACAAGCCCGACGGCCTCACCCTGGTCGGCCCGGACGACGCGGCGGCGCTGCTGGCCGGCCTGGCAATCGAGGATTTCCACGGGGTTGGCCCGCGCACCGCGGAAAAGCTGCGGGCGGTCGGGATCCTGACCGGCGCCGACCTGGCCCAGGCCTCGGAAGCCTGGCTGGTGCGCCGGTTCGGCCGCAGCGGCGCCTGGCTGGCCCGGATCGCGGTCGGCCAGGACGACCGGCCGGTCGAGCCGGACCGGCCGCGCCGCTCGGTGTCGGTGGAGCAGACGTTCGCCCGCGACGTGGCCGGGCGAGCCGCGCTTGCGGAGATCCTCCGGGAGCTGGTGATCGATCTCAACCGCAGGTTAGAAGAGACCGGCTTTCGCGGCCGCTCGGTGATCCTGAAGATCCGCTCCGCCGACTTCGTCACCAGGACGCGCACCACCACGCCCAAACCTTTTCCCCAGGATGTCGAAAGCCTGTGGAAAATTGCTCTTGGCCTGCTGGATCGGCCGGAGCCGCCACGAGGCCGGGTGCGGCTTCTGGGCCTGGGCGTGAACGATGGAACCGAAGAAGCGGATCCGCGCCAGTTCGACCTGTTCGGCACGAACGGACGGGATTTTCCTCAAGGATAGGCACAATCCTGGAGCGTCACCTCGATCTGGGTGTCGTTCGCTACCGAGGCGAACCCGAACCGGTATTCCCGTCCGTCGGCGACCACCGAATGGCCGAGCGGGAGGACCCCCTCCACCAGCTCGATGTTGCCGCCGATGCGCAGGACCCGGATCTCGACCTTGCGGCCAGCGTCGAAGCCCGGCCGGGGTGAACCGTCCTCGGCCACCGCCGGGCTGGCGGTGGCGCTGACCGTGATCCGGTTGTCCAGGAAAGCCACGGTCTGCAGCGGCGCCACCCCGCTCGGCAGGCGCGGCGCGAACCGGCGCTGGGCAACCCCCTGGCGGCAGGCACGCACCGGGGCCGCCTCCGACAGCACGAAGCGCAGCCGCTCGGGCGGAACGCCCTGGTCCAGCCTGGCGCGCAGCAGGTCCAAGAGCGCGCCGAGTTCGCCATGCGGCACGCGCGCGGCCAAGCTCTCGATCCGGGCCTGCGCCTGGGCGCTGGCCGAGGCCAGCGCCTGTTCCGCCTGGGCCCGCAGGCGCTCGGCCGCCCGCTCGCGCGCCTCGGTCTCGCCGATCCGGGCTTCCAGTGCGCCGATCCGGGCATCGGCCTCGAACCCGCCGACCTCGCGGCCGAACCAGAACGCGGCACCCAGCAGCGCCAGCAGGGCGAGCGGGGCCACGATCCAGCGGCCGACGAAACGGCGGCGGCGCTGGCGCGCCCCGGCGCTCAGCCGCATGGAGCGGCCCGCGACCGCTCAGTCACCGTCCTGCAGCCAGTCCGCAGCGGCGATCGGCGCCCGGATCTCGTTCACCAGGCCGGGCTCGCGGCGGTCCTGCAGGAGCTGGAGCACCGCGGCAGCGGTCTCCTCGACCGAGCGGCGGGTGACGTCGATCTCCGGCCAGCCGAACTTCGAGAACATCCGCCGCGCCGTGACCAGTTCCTCGCGCACCCGGTCGGCCTCGGCATAGTCGCCGCCGAACTGTCCCTCGTCGCCCACGCCCATGTGCTTTTGCCGGTTGCGGCGGATCGAGGTCAGGTGCTCGGCATTGATGGTGAGCCCCACGATGAGCGGCCGCTTCAGCTTCTCCAGGTAGCGCAGCTGCGGCATGTCCGGGACGATCGGGACATTGGCGGCCTTGATGCCCCGGTTGGCGAGATAGACGCAGGTCGGGGTCTTGGAGGTGCGCGAAACCCCCACCAGGACGACGTCGGCATCGTCCAGCCGCTCGGGGGCCTGGCCGTCGTCGTGGCGCATCGCGAAGTCCATCGCCGCGATCCGCGAGAAGTAGCCGGCGTCCATCTCGTGCTGCTTGCCGATCTTCGGCATGCCGGACGAGCCGACCATCTGGGTGAGCGAGTTCATCACCGCGTCCAGCACCGGGACGCAGGGCACGTTCATCTGCTCGCAGCGCTCCTGCAGGAGCTGGCGCAGGTCCGGCGAGATCAGGGTGAAGATCACCATGCCCGGCATCATGCCGATGATCGAGAGCACCTTCTCGAGCTGGGCGCGGGTGCGCACGAAGAACCAGACATGCTCGACCGGGACCACGTCCTCGAACTGGGAAACCGCGGCGCGCGCCACGGTGGTGACGGTCTCGCCGGTGCTGTCGGAGATCAGGTGCAGGTGCAGCCGCAAGGTCATCGAGCCGGTTTTTCGCCTGTGGACGAACAGTGGACAGAATCACCGGCGGCCGCCAGGGCGATTCGTTCATCCCGTCTCAGGTCGTCCATCCACCGATCTCCTGGCCTTCGACACCCATGGGGAAAGCTTCGACGGCCTTCACGCGGCCTCCCGACGATAGCCCCGGATCGTCCCCAAGTTCCACATCTTCGTTCTCCCGCGCCAAGTCACGGAAGATCCTGGCTTTTCAGGAGATGTCCACGCACCTATTCCCAGGAACCGCCCAAGCCGTGTAGCCTGGGCAGGACCGGGGGGATCCCTGCGGGACAAGAATGCATCCCCGCTTCGCAGGGGCCCTATCACCACCACCACCACCTGTTCTTATCTGTTCGAATCACGAAAGATAAGATTCATAGGAAATGATACGCCTGTGGAGAATTCCCGCTCGGCGGTCGCGACGGACGACAAGCTCCTGCTTCGCGCCCTTCAGGGACGCAGCGTCGAGCGTGCCCCGTTCTGGCTCATGCGGCAGGCCGGCCGTTACCTTCCGGAATATCGCGCGATAAGGAAGGAAGTCCCCGACTTTCTCTCCTTGTGCTATAATCCGGACCTTGCGGTCGAGGTCACCCTCCAGCCGATCCGGCGCTATGGGATGGATGCGGCGATCCTGTTCTCGGACATCCTGGTGGTGCCGGACGCGATCGGGGTGAAGGTCGCCTTCCAGCAGGGCGAGGGACCGGTCCTGGAGCCGATCAGGACCGCTCAGGCGCTGGATCAACTGAGCCTGGAACGCCTGCACGATCACCTGAGTCCGGTTTATGCGACGCTGACTCGGCTGAGGGCGGAGTTACCGGCACAGACCGCGCTGATCGGGTTCGCCGGGGCGCCCTGGACCCTGGCGGCCTATGTGGTGGAGGGGGGCGGCTCCAAGGACTTCGCCGCGGCGCGGACCCTGGCCCGGAGGGAGCCCGAGCTGTTCGCCCGGCTGATCGACCTGCTGGCGGACGCGGTGGTGGCCTTCCTGGACCGGCAGGTGCAGGCCGGGGCCGAGGTGCTGCAGCTGTTCGACAGCTGGGCGGGAGCCCTGCCGGAGGACCAGCTGGAGCTGTGGTGCGTCCGCCCGGTCCGCCGGATCATCGCCGAGCTGCGTGCCCGCCATCCCGCCGTGCCGGTGATCCACTTCCCCCGGGGCGTCGGCCTGTCGCTGGGCCATGTCGCCCGGCAGGTGGAGGCCCGGGCCATCGGCCTGGATACCGCGGTGCCGATGGGCGAGGCGGTGCGCCTCTTGCCGCCGAGCCTGTGCCTGCAGGGCAATCTCGACCCGGTCGACCTGGTGGCCGGCGGTGCGCCGATGCTGGAGCGGCTGGAGCGGCTGCGGGCGGCGACCCGGGGACGTCCCTGGATCTTCAACCTGGGCCACGGGGTGCTGCAGCAGACCGATCCGGGCGAGGTACAGCGGCTCTGCGACGAGCTGCGGCGGGTGCCAGCGTAAAAACCTGCTTGCCAGCCTTGAAATCCCTGGCGGGATGGGTCATCAATCGCGGGCGGTACTCCTACCGTCCCCTGAAAACTTCCCGCCTACATCGACGCTCGGACGGTTCTGCCCAGGACCCGACAGGATCGTACGATCAGAAGCGCACGCGAGGTCCGGTTGAGCGACTGGTCGCTCTGGCTGAAATCCCTACACATCATGGCATTCGCCGCATGGATGGCGGCGATGTGGTATCTGCCACGCCTGATGGTGTATCATGCCGACAAAGTCGCCGGCGGCGATTCGTCGGAGACGTTCAAGATCATGGAGCGGCGCCTCCTCAAGGGAATTGCCACCCCTGCCATGATCTTGACCATCGTCTTCGGCCTGTGGCTCGCCTACCTGCAGAACCAGCTGGGTGATGGCTGGCTGCATGCGAAACTGCTCTTGGTCTTCTTCATGGCCGGCTGCCACGGTGTGCTGGCGGCCCATGTGAAGAAGTTCGCCCGGGACGAGCGACCCAAGCCCGCCCGATTCTACCGGGTGATCAACGAGGTGCCGACGTTGCTCTTCGTCGGCATTGTTCTCCTCGTGATCCTCAAGCCCTTCTGATTTCTCGAGTTCATTCCGCGAGAGCCATCTTGTCCGACGATACGATCGATCCCATCACGCCCTCGCCCGAAACCACCGACGGCCCGACCAAGCCCACCGGTGCCAGGCGCAGGCGTACGCGCACCCGCAGCGAACGGGCCAAGGACGCGGAAGCCGCGGAGCTGCCTCTCGGCGGCGATGACGATTCCGGTTCCGACACCGCCGGCCTGCAGCGGGCACTGGGCCTCGACAGCTCGGCCGACGAGACACCGCGCGAGCGGCCGGCCCGCCGGGCCCGCACCCCGCGTGGCGAGGCGCCGCGCGAGGCCGCCGAGGCCCCGGCCGGCCCATCGAGCGAGGCGTCCGCCGAGGTCCCGGCCCGGGCGGAGCAGAGCGATCCGTCGGTGGCGCCTCAGCCGGACGTGACCATCCCGCCGATGCCCGGCGAGGAGCCCGGCGACGCGGCACCGCCGCAGGTCCGCGCCGAGCGGCCGGATCGCGGCGAGGAGCGGGGCGAGCGCCGCGAGCGCCAGAACGAGCGTCCCCAGCAGGACCGGGGCCAGCAGGACCGGCCGGAGCGCGGCCCGCGCCCGGAGCGGCAGCGCCACGAGCCGCGCGGCGACTACCGGGAGCCGCGCGAGTTCCGGGATCGCCAGGACGGGCGAGGCGGGTTCGATCGCGGCCGCAACGAGTTCCGTCGCGACCGCGACGACGGCCGCCAGCGCCATTTCGAGCAGCGCCGCGGCGGCGGCCGGCATGACGGCCTGCCCCGGGTACGCGAGGAGGAGGAGCTGGCCGCGGCGGAGATCGCCGCCGACGTCAACCGCCCGACCATCAACCTGACCGAGCTGAAGCGCCGCTCCCCGGCCGAACTGCTGACCTATGCCGAGGAACTCGGCATCGACCAGCCGAGCGCGCTCAAGAAGGGCGACCTGATCTTCGCCGTGCTCAAGCGCCTGGCCGAAACGGACATGGCGATCACCGGCGAGGGCGTGATCGAGATCCTGCAGGACGGCTTCGGCTTCCTGCGCTCGCCGGACGTGAACTACGTGGCCGGCCCGGACGACGTGTACGTGTCGCCGTCGCAGATCCGCCGCTTCGGCCTGCGCACCGGCGACGTGGTGCACGGCCTGGTGCGGGCGCCCAAGGAGGGCGAGCGCTATTTCGCGCTGCTGCGCGCCAACACCATCAATTTCGAGGAGCCGGAGAAGGCGCGCCACCGGGTGCACTTCGAGAACCTCACGCCCTACTACCCGACCGAGAAGATGAAGCTCGAGATCGTCGGGCAGAAGGACATGAGCACCCGGATCATCGACATGACCACGCCGCTCGGCAAAGGGCAGCGCGGCCTGATCGTTGCCCCGCCGCGTGTCGGCAAGACCGTGCTGATGCAGAACATCGCGCACGCGATCATGGCCAACCATCCCGAGGTGTTCCTGATCGTCCTGCTGATCGACGAGCGGCCCGAGGAAGTCACCGACATGCAGCGCACCGTGCGCGGCGAGGTGGTGTCCTCGACCTTCGACGAGCCGGCCACGCGCCACGTCCAGGTCGCCGAGATGGTGATCGAGAAGGCCAAGCGGCTGGTCGAGATGGGCAAGGACGTGGTGATCCTCCTGGACTCGATCACCCGCCTGGCGCGCGCCTACAACACGGTGGTGCCCTCGTCGGGCAAGGTGCTGACCGGCGGCGTGGACGCCAACGCCCTGCAGCGGCCCAAGCGCTTCTTCGGTGCGGCGCGCAACATCGAGGCGGGCGGCTCGCTCACCATCATCGCCACCGCGCTGATCGACACCGGCTCGCGCATGGACGAGGTGATCTTCGAGGAGTTCAAGGGCACGGGCAATTCCGAGATCGTGCTGGACCGCCGGATCGCCGACAAGCGGGTGTTCCCGACCATGGACGTGCAGAAGTCCGGTACCCGCAAGGAAGAACTGCTGGTCGACCGGGCCACGCTGCAGCGGATGTGGGTGCTGCGCCGCATCCTCAGCCCGATGGGCACGGTCGACGCGATCGAGTTCTTGATCGACAAGATGAAACACGCGAAAACCAACGACGATTTTTGGAACACCATGAACTGACCGCGGGACAGCGCAGCGCGTCCCTGGAGCTCGGTGTTCCGGCAAGGCCGATCGACGTAGAAGTCGGCCTTTCGGCTCCGAGCCGCAGGGATATGGGAACGTGTTGCGCAATATCGTGGCCATCCTGGTCGTGCTGCTGATCGCCGCCGGTGCAGGTGGTGCGTACTGGTGGTTCGTCATGCGGCCGCAGATGGCGGCCCAGGGCGGCGGGGGCGGCCCGCCGGCCGGCTTCGCCATGCCGGTGGAAGCCGCCGAGGTGAAGATCGCCCCGGCCGCGACCACCACCGACGCGGTGGGTTCGTTGCGCTCCACCGAATCGGTGCTGCTCAAGCCCGAGGTGAGCGGGCGCATCGTCAACATCAATTTCGACGAGGGCCAGCGTGTCCGGAAGGGCACGGTGCTGATCGAGCTCGACCGCAGCATCGAGGAGGCCGAGCTGGAACAGGCCCGCGCCGAACTGGAGCTGGCCCAGTCGGAGTACGAGCGCCAGCAGACCCTGCGTGAGCGGAACAACGTCTCCCAGGCAGCCCTGGACCAGGCCAAGGCGCGGCTGGCCACCGCCACGGCGGAGATCGCGCTGGCCGAGGCCAGGCTCGCCAAGCGCACCCTCCTGGCCCCGTTCGACGCCCGGGCCGGCCTGCGCCGGGTCAGCCCCGGGGCCTTCGTCGAGACAGGCACGCCGCTGGTGAACCTGGAGGACATCGACCCGCTCAAGCTCGACTTCCGGGTGCCCGAACGGTTCCTGCCGACGGTGCAGATCGGCCAGGCCATCGAGGTTCAGGTCGACGCGTTCCCCAACCAGGAGTTCCAGGGCGAGGTCGCGGCGATCGACCCGCAGATCGACGAGGCCGGCCGTTCGCTGGTGGTCCGGGCGGTGGTCCAGAACGAGGATGACCGCCTGCGGCCCGGCCTGTTCGCCCGGGTGACGCTCACCCTGGCCAGCCGGGAGGACGCCATCTGGATCGACGAGGCGGCGATCGTGCCGATGGGCGACCAGGCCACGGTGTTCAAGCTGGTCGAGGACGGCGAGGGCAAGACCACGGCGAAGTCGCAGCCGGTGCGGCTGGGGCTGCGCCAGCCGGGCCTGGTGGAGGTCGTGGAGGGCCTGGAGGCCGGGGACCGGGTGGTGACCGCCGGCGTGCTCAAGATCGGCGACGGCTCGCCCGTCCAAGTGGTGCCGTCGCCGGGCGAGGGCCAGGCCTCGCCGCCCGCCGGCGAGGCGGGCGCCGAGCAGGAACCCGCCGCCGCCGCGGGCTGAGGAGACGGTCATGTCGCTGTCCGACATCTCGATCCGCCGGCCGGTGTTCGCCACAGTGATGAGCCTGGTGATCCTGCTGATCGGCCTCATGGCCTATTCGCGCCTGACCGTGCGCGAGTACCCCAAGATCGACGAGCCGGTGGTCTCGGTATCGACCACCTACAAGGGCGCCTCCTCGGAGATCATCGAGAGCCAGGTCACCCGCACCCTGGAGGAGAGCCTGGCCGGGATCGAGGGCATCGACGTGATGACCTCGATCAGCCGGCCCGAGGAATCCCAGGTCAACATCCGCTTCCGAATCAACCGCGACCCGGATGCCGCGGCCGCGGACGTGCGCGACCGGGTCGGCCGGGCGCGCGACGTCCTGCCCGACGAGGTCGACGAGCCGGTGATCGCCAAGGTCGAGGCAGACAGCCAGCCGGTGATGTACCTGGCGTTCGCCTCCGACCGGCACAACGCCATGGAGGTCACCGACTTCGCCGACCGGGTGGTCAAGGACCGGCTGCAGAACCTGCCAGGCGTGGCCGAGATCCAGATCTATGGCGAGCGCGAGCAGGCGATGCGGATCTGGCTGGACCGGCTGCGCCTGGCCGCGTTCAACCTGACCCCGCAGGACGTGGAAGCCGCCCTGCGCCAGCAGAACGTCGAGGTGCCGGCCGGGCGGATCGAGGGGCTGGACCGCGAGTTCACCGTGCTCTCCGAGACCGACCTGCGCACCCCTGAGCAGTTCAACGACCTGATCATCCGCGACACCGGCGGCTATCTCGTGCGGCTGAAGGACGTGGGCCGGGCCGAGATCGGCGCGCTCGACGAGCGGATCATCGCCCGGTTCAACGGCAATCCGGCGGTCGCGATCGGGGTGATCAAGCAGTCCACCGCCAACCCGCTCGACGTCAGCACCGAGGTCAAGAAGGCGCTGCCGCAGATCGAGACGGCGCTGCCGCTCGGCATGAAGGTCGATGTCGCCTACGACAGCTCGATCTTCATCGCGACCTCGATCGACAACGTGTTCGAGGCGATCGGCGAGGCGATCGTCCTGGTGGTGATCGTGATCTTCGTGTTCCTGCGCAGCTTCCGGGCGACGCTGGTGCCGATCGTGACGATCCCGGTCTCGCTGGTGGGCGCCTTCATCTTCATGTGGGCGCTCGATTTCTCCATCAACACGCTGACCCTCCTGGCCCTCGTGCTGGCGGTGGGCCTGGTGGTCGACGACGCCATCGTGATGCTGGAGAACATCAGCCGGCATGTCGAGGACGGCATGAAGCCGTTCCAGGCGGCCCTGGTGGGGGCCAAGGAGATCCAGTTCGCGATCATCGCGATGACGATCACCCTGGTGGCCGTGTACGCGCCGATCGCCTTCCAGACCGGGCGCACCGGCCGGCTGTTCATCGAGTTCGCGCTGAGCCTGGCCTGCGCGGTGCTGGTGTCCGGGTTCATCGCCCTGACCCTGTCGCCGATGATGTGCTCGCTGCTGCTCAAGCACCAGGAGCGCCACAACGTCCTGTACCGCGTCATCGAGCGGGCGCTGGTCGGGCTTACCAACGGCTACCGGCGCAGCCTGCGCTTCGTGCTGACCGTGCCGGCGGCGGTGATCCTGTCGGGCCTGCTGGTGGCGGGCTCCGCCTGGTTCCTCCTGCGCGCCCTGCCGTCCGAGCTGTCGCCCAGCGAGGACCGCGGCACCATCATCTCGATCGGCATCGCGCCCGAGGGCAGCACGGTCGACTTCACCGACCGCTACGTGCGCGAGATGGAGAAGATCTTTTCCGGTACCGACTACATGGACCGGTTCTTCACCGTGGTGGGGTTCCCGGCGGTGACCCAGGGGCTGGGTTTCGTCGGCCTGGTCGACTGGGAGGAGCGGCCGGTCAGCCAGCAGGAGATCGCGGCCGGCATGGGGCCGAAGCTGTTCGGCATCCCGGCCCTGCTGGCGTTCGCGGTGAACCCGCCCTCGCTTGGGCAGAGCCCGATCGACAAGCCGATCGAGTTCGTGCTGCAGACTTCCAGCCCCTATGAGGTGCTGCAGGAGGCGGTGACGGCCATGCTCGGCGCGATCCAGGCGGAGGAGCCGCGCCTGGTGAACGTCGACAGCGACCTTAAGCTCAACAAGCCGCAGATCAAGTTCGAGATCGACCGCGAGAAGGCGGCCCTGATGGGCCTGGACGTCGACACGATCGGGCGCACCGTGGAAACCATGCTGGGCGGCCGGCAGGTCACCCGGTTCAAGCGCGAGGGCAAGCAGTACGAGGTGGTGGTGCAGGTCGAGGACGCCGACCGCAGCTCGCGGCGCGACCTCGAGCAGATCTACGTGCGCGGCGGCTCCGGCCAGATGATCCCGCTGGCCAGCCTGGTGACCAGCCAGGAGACGGTGGCGCCCAAGGAGCTCAACCACTTCAACAAGCTGCGCTCGGCCTCGATCACCGCGACCCTGGCGCCGGGCTTCACCACCGGGCAGGCGCTGGACTTCCTGGAGGCCACGTTCGAGCGCCTGCAGGACGAGGGGCGGATCCCGCAGACGGTGATCTACGACCTGAGCGGCGAGACCCGCGAGTTCCGCGAGGCGACCGGCGGGCTGTACGTGACCTTCCTGCTCGCCCTGGCGTTCATCTATCTGGTGCTGGCGGCGCAGTTCGAGAGCTGGATCGACCCGTTCGTGATCATGCTCACCGTGCCCCTGTCGATGACCGGGGCGCTGCTGGCGCTCAAGCTCACCGGCGGCTCGATCAACGTCTACAGCCAGATCGGGCTGGTGACGCTGGTGGGCCTGATCACCAAGCACGGCATCCTGATCGTGGAGTTCACCAACCAGCTGCGCGAGCGGGGCAGGGAGCTGCGGGACGCGGTGGTGGAGGCGTCGGTGCTGCGCCTGCGCCCGATCCTGATGACCACCGGCGCCATGGTGCTGGGCTCGGTGCCGCTGGCCCTGGCGGAGGGTGCTGGGGCGGAGAGCCGCCAGGCGATCGGCTGGGTGATCGTGGGCGGACTGACGCTCGGCACCTTCTTCACCCTGTTCGTGGTGCCGGTCGCCTACACGCTGCTCTCGCGCCGCCACCGGCCGAGCCATGCCGAGCCGCAGGCCGTCCACCCGCAGCCGGCGGAGTGACGATCAGCCGCCCATCCCGCGCCGGATTGCGAGGCGGCGCAGGGGCGTGAGGCGGTCGAGCAGGGTAAGGGCAGCACCCCTGGCCTGCGCGACTGGCACCAGCTCGTTGGAGAACAGCCGGGCCAGCCCGTCGGTCAACCAGATCGAGCGCGTGTTGGGGCCACGCCGGTCCCGCTCATAGGCGCGCAGGACGTCGGGCGAGCCCGGATCCCCCTTGTGGCGGCGCACCAGCCCCACGAGCGACGCCACGTCGGCCACGCCCATGTTGAAACCCTGCGCGTGGATCGGATGGACCCCATGGGCGGCGTCGCCGACCAGCGCCAGGCGCGGCGCCACGTAGCGGTCGGCATGCTGCCCGGACAAGGGCCAGGTGCCGACCGGGCTGTCGAGCTCCATCCTGCCCAGCGCATCGTCCAGGGCCTCCGCCAGCTCGGCCAGCAGGGCTTCGGAGGGGCCGGCGGCGAGCTGCCGGGCGCGCTCGTCGGTCTCCACCCAGGTGATCCCGGTGCGATCGGAACGCAGGGGCAGGGTCGCCAGCGGTCCGCCCCGGCGCATCCGCTCCAGGACGGCACCGCCATTGTCGGTGGTATGACGGACGATGAAGCCTAGTGCCGTATGTCCGTAGGTCCAGCGACGCAGCCCGATCCGGGCGAGGCTGCGCACCTTGGAGCCGCGGCCATCCGCGCCGATCAGCAGCCGGGCCGCCAGGCTCTCGCCGGTCTCGGTGCGCACGCTGATCCGGTCGCCGTCGCGGGAGATTGCCTGGACCCGGTCCGTGACCAGCCCGCCCTTGCCGGCGCGCTCCAGGAACTGGTCGAGCAGGATCCGGCGCAGGACCCGGTTCTCGAACCCCTGGCCGAACGGCCCGCGCGCCGGCGCATCCTCTTCGCGATACCCGACCTTGGCGGCGCTGCCGACGTCCAGCACCTCGACCTTGCGGATGGGCGCGCCATAAGGAGCCAGCTCGTCCCACAGGCCGAGCTTCTCCAGATGGGCGATGCTGCCGGCCAGCAGCGCCAGGGCGCGGCCATCCGCCGGGGCGTCTCGAATGGCGGCCGCCGGCATCGGATCGACCACCTGCACCTGGAGGCCGCAATCGTGCAGGGCGATGGCGGTGAGCAGGCCGGCATGGCCGCCGCCTACCACCATGATGTCGCACGAGCTGGTCATGAGGCGGCTCCCGCGGCTGGACCATGGAAACGCCCGCCGCTCGACGGGGCGCCGGACAGCGGTCTAAGCTCGGATCCGGTCAGGGTCATTCTGGTAGAAACCATGCGCGTCTTCGCTCTCACCGGCGCCTTGTTGTGCGCTGCCTCGCTGCCTGCGTCCGCCGATCAGGTCACCGATCAGCTCGACCTAGGCAAGCAGTACTACGAAGAAGGTGATCTCGCCGGAGCGATCAGCGAGCTTCAGTTCGCGATCCAGGACATCCGGTCGCAGCTTGCCGAGAAGTACCGAGAAGGCTTTCCGCCGGCGCCGGCCGGCTGGTCGTTCGAGGAAAGCACCGAGGACAACAGCGCCGCGATGGCGATGTTCGGCGGCGGCACCTCGGTGGCGCGCACCTATCAGGAGGACAACGGCAGCGGCACGATCGAGGCGACGATCTCGGTCGACAACCCGATGATCCAGGGCCTGGCCGCCATGCTGAACAACCCGGCGATGATGGCGGCGACGCCCGGGGCCAAGCGGGTGCGGGTCGGGCGTGACAACGCCATGGTGCAGTTCGAGGAAGGCGGCGACAGCGGCGAGGCGACCTTGATCGTGGGCGGCCGGATCATGCTGCAGCTCCAGGCGCAGGGCCTGGAGAACAGTCAGGTCCTGGAGGAGATGACGCAGGCCTGGAAGGTCGACGCGCTCAAGAACCTGTCGGGGATGTGAGCCCGACCTTGGACCACACGATCCTCTACTGGGCGCTGGTGATGACCGGCGTGACCATCAGCGCGCTCAGCAAGGGCGGGTTCGGCGGCGGCCTCGGCATGGTGTCGGTGCCGCTGATGAGCCTGGTGATGGCGCCGGCCCATGCCGCGGCGATCATGCTCCCGCTCCTGGTCCTGATGGATGCCATCGGGGTCTGGGCCTACCGCCACCATTGGAGCGGGCGCGCGGTGCTGGCGCTGCTGCCGGGCGCCCTGGTCGGGATCGTGCTCGGCACCCTGGCGTTCGGCTGGCTGTCCGATGACACGGTGCGGATCATCCTGGGCGCGATCTCGGTGCTGTTCGCCCTGGACTGGTTCCTGCGCCCGGCCGCCCGGACCGGGACCGGCAGGAAGCCCGGCACCGTCTCGGGAGCGATCCTGGGCACTGCCGCCGGCTTCACCAGCACGATCGCCCATGCCGGCGGGCCGCCGGCCAACCTCTATCTGGTGCCGCTGAAGCTCAACAAGACCGTGTTCGTCGGCACGATGACCATCCTGTTCGCCGGCATCAACCTTGCCAAGCTGCCGCCCTATTTCGCGATCGGCCTGTTCGACGCCACGATCGTCGAGACGATCCTGTGGATGCTGCCGGTGGCGGCCCTGGCGATGGTGGGCGGGGTCTGGCTGCACCACCGGGTCAGCGACCGCTGGTTCTATCCGCTGTGCGTGGGCTTTGTGCTGCTGACCGGCCTGAAGCTGCTCTGGGACGGCGTCACCTGAGGCGCCGGCCGGCCAGGACGCTCCCGGCCGGCCGGACCCGTCAGGGAACCAGCAGGGTGCAGCCGGTGGTCTTGCGGCTCTCCAGGTCGCGATGGGCCTGGGCCGCATCGGCCAGCTGGTATTTCTGGTCGACCTTGACCTTCACCGCACCGCTTCCCACAACCTCGATCAGGTCGTTGGCGCAGGCCAGCAGCTCGTCGCGGGTGGCGACATAGGTGAACAGGGTCGGCCGGGTCAGGAACAGGGAGCCCTTCTGGGCCAGCAATGCGGTGTCGAACGGCTCGATCTTGCCGGAGGACTGGCCGAAGGTGACCAGCATCCCGAGCTTCCGCAGGCAGTCCATGGACTTCAGGAACGTGTCCTTGCCGACCGAGTCGTAGACGACGTCGACGCCCTTGCCGCCGGTCAGCTCCTTGACCGCGCCCACGAAGTCGTCGCGGGTGTAGATGATCGGGTGGTCGCAGCCATGGGCCTTGGCAAGCGCCGCCTTCTCCTCCGAGGAGACCGTGCCGATCACGGTGGCGCCCAGATGCTTGGCCCACTGACAGACCAGCAGGCCGACGCCGCCGGCCGCGGCATGGATCAGGATGGTCTGGCCGGCCTGCACCTTGAAGGTCTGCCGGAGCAGGTACTGCGCGGTCATGCCTTTCAGCATCATGGCGCAGGCAGAATCGTCGTCGATGGTCTCCGGGATCGGCACCAGGGTGGCGACCGGCATCACCCGCAGGTCGCAATAGGCGCCGGCCGGGCCAGTGCCGTAGGCGACCCGCTGGCCGGGCTTCAGCTCGGTCACGCCGTCGCCGACCGCTTCCACCAGGCCGGATGCCTCGAAGCCCGGCGTGTAGGGCAGGGGCGTGGGATAGAGGCCCGAGCGGAAGTAGCAGTCGATGAAGTTCAGCCCGACCGCCTTGTGCCGGACCAGCACCTCGCCGGGGCCGGGCCGGCCTGGCTCGTAGCTGTCGGTCTTGAGCACCTCGGGCCCGCCGGTCGCGCGCATCAGGATTCTGGTCGCCATCCACCCTGTCCTTCTCGGGTTCGTTCGTGTGTTTCTCAGTTGCCGCCCATCGCGCCGACGCGCAAGGCGGCTGCGGCCAGGGCCTCGGCCAGTCCGGCCGCCTCGGTGATCGGCGGGGTGCAGGTGGCGGCGACGCAGACATAGGCGGTGGGCCGCCCGTCGACCATGCCCTTGCCATGGGCCGGATGATGCGGCGGCAGGCCCTCGCCGTCGGCGACCTGCTGGACGGTGCGGTGCGGCAGGGCCGTGGTCAGGGCCACCCGGCGCAGCGGCTCCAGGCTGGTCGTTGGACTGCCCACCAGCGCGACCTGGACCGGCGCCTCCAGCGCCATGACCGCAGCCAGGAAGGCGGCATGGCCGGCCGGCTGCCGGTTCACCTCGCCCGCCACCGAGCGCACCAGGCGGTCGGCCCGTTCCCGCCATTGCGGGCGGCCATCCAGGACATGGGTGATCGCCAGGCATTCCAGGAAGGTCGCCAGCGCCGCCGGGGTCGGACCGTCATAGGCGGTCTTCGGCCGGACCAGCAGGTCGGTGGCGCCGCTCGCGGTCAGCCGGTAGCCGCCGGCCGGATCGGCGAAGTCCTGCTCCGCGGCCTCCAGGATGGCGATCGCCCGCTCCAGCCAGACCGGCTCGGCGCTTGCCTCGTACAAGGCCAGGGCGGCCCGCGCCATCTGCGCATGGTCGTCCAGCAGGCCCAGTTCCAGGCGGCGGCCGGCGCGCCACGCATGGCGCACGCCCCCTGCCGGCGTGCCGAGCCTGGCCATGGCGGCCTGCCAGGCGCTGGCCGCCAGCGCCAGCCAGTCCGGCTCGTCGAACACCACGCCGGCCCGCGCCAGGCCCTGGATCATCAGCCCGTTCCAGTCGGCCAGCATCTTGTCGTCGCGGGCCGGGCGCGGGCGCAGTTCCCGCGCTTCCAGCAGCTTGGCGCGCAGGGGGGCCAGCGCCTCCTCCTCGTCGGGCGGCAGGAGGCCCGGCTGGTGCAGGCGGTTGAGGACGTTGCGCCCTTCCCAGTTGCCAGCCTCGGTGACGCCATAGGCCAGCGCAAAACGTTCGAAATCCGGCCCCAGGACCTGCGCGACCTCGGCGGCATCCCAGCAGTAGAACTTCCCTTCCTCGCCCTCGCTGTCGGCGTCCAGGGCCGCGGCGAAGGCTCCCTCGGTCATCATCTCGCGGCTCAGCCACTCCACGGTCTCGTCAGCGCGCACGTGGAACAGCGGGTCCGGCTCGATCAGGTGCAGTTCGGCCAGCAGGCCCAGGAGCTGGGCATTGTCGTAGAGCATCTTCTCGAAATGCGGCACCAGCCAGAAGGCATCCACCGAGTAGCGGGCATAGCCGCCGCCCAGATGGTCGTAGATCCCGCCCTGGGAGATGCGGGCCAGGGTGTGCAGCAGCCGGCGCTCGATGGTCTGGTCGCCGGTGGCCAGCGCCACCCGGCGCAGCAGGTCGAGGATCGGCCCCTGCGGGAATTTCGGGGCGCCCTGCAGGCCGCCATGGATGGTGTCGAACCGCTGGGCCAGGGCCTTGGCGGTCCGGGCCACCAGGGACAGCGCCACGCCCTCGCCCTCGGCCGGCCGGCCGAGTTCCGCCAGCGCGGTGACCAGCTGGTCGCGGTTGCCCAGCAGCCGGTCGCGGTCCTCGCGCCAGATCCGGGACAGCTGCTCCAGGACCTGGGTGAAGGACGGCCGCCCATAGCGCGGCTCGGGCGGGAAATAGGTGCCGCCCCAGAACGGTTCGCCGGCCGGGGTCAGGAACATGGTGAGCGGCCAGCCGCCCTGCTCGCCCAGGAGATGCAGGGCATGCATGTAGATCTGGTCGAGGTCCGGGCGCTCCTCGCGGTCGACCTTGATCGGCACGAAATGCTCGTTCATCAGCCGCGCGATCGCCTCGTTCTCGAAGCTCTCATGGGCCATCACATGGCACCAGTGGCAGGCGGCGTAGCCCACCGACAGGAGGATCGGGACGTCGCGCTCGCGTGCAAGGGCGAGGCTCGCTTCGTTCCACTCCCGCCAGTGCACCGGGTTGTCGGCGTGCTGAAGGAGATAGGGGCTGGTGGCATCGCGTAGCAGGTTGGCCAAGGACCATCTCCGCGAGAAGGGGGTCGGGACGAGCGGAGGTTTTCGACCGGCCGCCATGGTCCTAAGGATGTGGGGCGGCTCCACGCTAAGGGCGAGGCGGAAATGAAAGTCAGCATTGATATCGATTGCACCCCGGAAGAGGCGCGGCACTTCCTGGGGCTGCCGGACGTGGCGCCGATGCAGAAGAGCTTGATGGACACGCTGGAGAACCGGCTGTCGGACGCGATCAACGCCACCGACACCAAGCAGTTGATGGAGACCTGGCTGCCGCTCTCCAAGGGCCTGGAGCAGTGGCAGACCATCTGGGGCCAGATGATGGCGACCGCTGCCGGCATGAAGCCGCCAAGCCCGTCCAAGGGCGACAAGAGCTGAGCAGCGGCACGATCTGGGCCTGGGCGACCCCGCCCGGGCGCTCCGCGGTCGCGGTGCTGCGGATATCCGGCCCGGGCGCCGATGCGGTCCTGCAGGCCCTGGGCGTCGCCCGGCTGCCGGCCGCGCGCCGGGCCAGCCTGGCGCGGCTGCGCGATCCGGCCGACGGTCAACCGATCGACCAGGTCCTGCTGCTGCGCTTTCCAGGGCCTGGAAGCTTCACCGGCGAGGACCTGGTCGAGATCCAGCATCATGGCGGCGTAGGGGTACGGCGGATGCTGGCTGCCGCCCTGGGCGGCCTACGAGGGCTGCGGCCGGCGGAGCCGGGCGAGTTCACTCGGCGCGCCTTCCTGAACGGGAAGCTCGATCTGGCCGAAGTGGTCGGGCTGGGCGATCTGATCGACGCCAGCACGGCGAGGGCAGCGCGCAGCGCGCTGTTGCGCCTGGAAGGCACGCTCAGCCGGCAGGTCCAGGCCTGGTGCGGGCAGATCCTGGACCTGCGCGCCGGCATCGAGGCGGAGCTCGATTTCGCTGCCGACCAGGCGGACGTGGCGGGCGGTGCGGTGCAGAGGGCCGTGCCGGTTCTCCACGAGCTTGCCGACACCCTGCGGGATGCACTGCGGCGCGCGCCCGCGGCGGAGCGCCTGCGCCAGGGGCTGGTGGTGACGGTGGTCGGAGCGCCGAATGTCGGCAAGTCCAGCCTGGTCAATTTCCTGGCCGGGCGCGAGGTGGCGATCGTCACCGAGCGGCCGGGCACCACCCGCGATCCGATCGAGGTGGAACTGGACCTGGACGGGCTGCCGGTCACCCTGATCGATACGGCCGGACTACGCGACACCGACGACCCGGTGGAGCGGGAGGGCATCCGGCGGGCGCGCGAGAAGGCCGAGGGCGCCGATCTGGTGCTGGAGCTGGTCGATGCCAGCCAGAACGCGCCCCTGCTACCGCCAGAGCCCGAGGAACGCCGCCTGCGGGTGGCGAACAAGGCGGACCTGGCCGAGGCGCCGGCGGGCCTGCTGGCAATCTCCTGCCGGACCGGTCAGGGCATCGACCAACTGCTGGCGCAGATCACGGGCCGGTTCGGGATCGGGGCCGCGGAGGAGCTGGCGGCGGTGCCGGCGGATGCACGGGCGCGGGCGGCGGCGCAGGAGGCGCTGGTGGCGATCGAGGCGGCGCTGGCGGCGGTGCCGCTGCAGGAGCCGGTCCTGCTGGCCGACGAGCTGCGCCGCGCTGCCCAGGCCCTGGCGCGGATCACCGGGCTGGGCGACAATCCGGATGAGGTGCTCGGGCGGATCTTCGCCCGGTTCTGCATCGGCAAGTGACGCGCCGTTTCACGTGAAACGTCACTCGACCTCGTCGGCCGGCTCGCGCCAGACACCCAGCCGCTCCGAGGCGATCCGCCGGATCGCAGCGGCGGCCTGGGGGTCCGCGGCCAGGAAGCGCTCGAACACGTCGGCATGCAGCTCGAGCAGGTGGCAGTAGCCCATCGCCACCACATCGGCGCGGCGCGGCTCCCGGGTCAGCAGGCCCAGTTCCCCGAAGAAGTCGCCAGTACCTAGCCGGACCGGTTCGTCGAGCATCACCTCCACCGCACCGCTGGCGATGAAGTACATCCGGTCCCCGATCGAGCCGACCCGCACGATCCGCTCGCGCGGCAGGGCCATGCGCGGCCGCAGCAGCCGGCTCATCGCGGTGAGCTGCTCCGGCTCCAGGTCCTTGAACAGCGGCAGGTCGCGCAGGAGGTTGCGGACATCCATGCGCAGGTCCAGCCGGGGCGCCCGTTCCAGGCGCTTGGCCCGCTGCCGGGTCGCCTCCATCAGGTCGCGATAGACCGGCGGGGTGATCAGCCGCTCCTGCAGCATCTGCTGGTAGGCTTCCTCCTCCATCCGCAGCGCTGCCCGGTCCATGTAGCGGGCCCGCAGCGCCTCGGCATATTCGGGATACTGCAGTTCCAGCGCGTCGAAGCTGCGCTCGGTCAGCTCCTGGCGATCCTCCAGCACGTGCAGGGCGGTCTCGGCGATGCGCGGCTCGAACAGCATCGGCAGGCGGTCCTTGGCGAACTCGCCGAGCTCGGCCAGCACCCTCCGGCTCACCAGCATGACCTCGAACCGGTCGGCCAGCTGCATGGCGAGCGGCGTCGACCAGCGGAAGGTGCGCTGGCTCCAGGCAGCCATCCGCATCGGCGTGTCGAACCGGGTCAGGCGCTTGGCTACCGAGCGGTAGCCCCGGGCGCCATCGGTCTGCAGCGCGTCCTGCAGCCGGTCGGTGTTGCCCAGCAGCTGCGAGGCGGTCCGCCGGCCCACCAGACCCCGGCCGATCTCCGCCACGTAGAGCTCGGCCTCGCGGCGAGTCAGGGTGAACAGCGCGGCGGAGAGCTGCTGGGCCAGCATGTCGTCGCCAAGCGGCGCCACCCGGCGTGGCGTCGCTAGGCGCGCCTTGTAGAGCCGGTCGATCTCCGGCGAGGTCTCCGGGTCGATGCCCAGGCGGACCGCCTCCAGGCGCAGCTGGTCCAGCATGTTGGACTGGCTGAGCTCCAGCGCCCGGTTGCGCACCATCCGCTCCAGCGGTCCCAGCTGGTTGAGCTTCAGCCAGTGGATCAGCGGGCGCAGGGTGGTGCCCTGCACGAACAGGGTGAACAGGACGTAGGAGACTGCCACCACCTCGACCAGGTGCTGCACCTCCTCGGAGATCCCGTCGAACTCGGACACTGCCAGGGCCAGGGCCAGAGTGACTGCGCCACGCAGGCCGCCCCACAGCATGACCGCGCGGTAGGCGCTCCGGATCGGCTTGGCCAGCTTGACCATGGTCAGCAGCGGAATCACCGCGTAGAGCACGAAGATCCGCGCAGTGAAGGTCGCGAGGATCAGGATCACCAGCAGGAGCAGGTCGGTCAACCGGAACTCGGCCAGCACCTTTGGGATCAGCATCGCCGCCAGCACGAACACCAGCGAGGCCGCCCAGAAGCCCAGCTGCGTCCAGACCTTCTGCATCGAGGCCCAGGCCCCGCCGCTGACCCGCCGACGACCGAGATAGCCAAACACCACCCCGGCCGCGACGGTGGCCACCACGCCCGAGATGTTCAGCACGTGCTCGCCGACGATGTAGGCGATGTAGGCGAGCGCCAGCGACAGGGTGATCTCCGCAGGACCCGTCGAGTCGAGCTTGTTCAGGACAGTGGCGCCCAGCCGCCCGAGCAGCACGCCGAACAGGCCTCCGCCGATGAAGTCGCGCACGAAGGTCAGCAGGATGCTGACCGGGTCGCCGTCGCCACCGGCGCGCAGGGCATCGATGAACGCGCCGAACAGGGCGATCGCGGCGGCGTCGTTCAGCAGGCTCTCGCCTTCCACCAGGTCGGACAGCCGCCGCGGCGCCCCCACTTCCCGGAACACCCCGATCACCGCGATCGGGTCGGTGGTGGCGACCACGGCACCCAGCAGCAGGCAGCCGGCCAGCGGCACCACGGTGAACGGGTCGAGCGAGGCGCCCACCACGATCGTGGTGACCAGGACCGCCAGCACCGCCATGGCCAGCACCGGGACTGCATCGTCGCGCAGCGCCCGCGCGTCCAGGCTGATCGAGCTTTCGAACAGCAGCACCGGCAGGAAGATCAGCAGGAGCGTATCCGGCGGGATCGACAGATCGGCCAGGTCACCGAGAAGGTGGGAGACCTGGGTCGGCAGGGTGGCGGCCACCTCGCCGCCGGCCAGGTACAGGACCGAGCCGATGGCGATCCCGCCCAGCGCCAGCACAGTGGTGGCCGGCAGGCGCAGGCGCTCGGCCAGGACCGGGACGAAGGCGGACAGACCCAGCAGCGCTGCGATGGCCAGGACAGCGAGCACGATCGAGGACATGTGGTTTCCCTGCGGTGCAACTTCGCCTATCACGCTCAAGGCCTGCCTTTGAAGCGCCCTGCCGGGTCAAGCGCCTGATTCTCCCCTAATATTGTCGGTATTTCATGGACCAGTTCGACGTGATCGTGATCGGCGGTGGTCATGCCGGGGTGGAAGCCGCCGCTGCCGCCGCGCGGCTGGGTGCGCGCACCGCGTTGCTGACGCAGCAGGCGGGTGCGGTCGGCCGGATGTCCTGCAACCCGGCGATCGGCGGGCTGGGACGCGGCCAGCTGGTCCGGGAGGTCGATGCGCTGGACGGCATCATGGGCCGCGCGATCGACCGGGCCGGGATCCAGTTCCGGATGCTGGCGGCCGACAAGGGTGCCGCGGTGCGCGCGCCCCGGGTCCAGGCCGACCGCAAGGCTTACGAGCGGGCGGTGCAGGACCTTCTGGCCGAGCAGGCTGGATTGCAGGTGCTGGAAGCGGAGGTGGTCGACCTGATCGTCCGCTCGGGGCAGGTTGGCGGCGTGGTCCTGGCCGATGGCCAAGAGCTGAAGGCGGGAGCGGTGGTCCTGACCACCGGCACCTTCCTGCGCGGCGAGATCCATCTGGGCGACGAGCGCCGTCCCGCCGGCAGGCTCGGCGAGAACCCCGCGGTCCGGCTGGCGGAGCGCCTGGCGGCGACCGGGATGGCGATGGGCCGCCTCAAGACCGGAACGCCGCCCCGGCTGCGCCGCGACAGCATCGACTGGACGAGGCTGCAGGAGCAGCCGGGCGACCAGCCGCCGACGCCGATGTCGTTCCTGACCCGGTCGATCGACCGGCCGCAGGTCGATTGCCGGATCACCTGGACCAACCCCTCTACCCATGCGCTGATCCAGGCGGATCTCGCCCGCTCCCCGGTGTTCTCCGGCCAGATCACCGCCGGCGGCGTGCGCTACTGCCCGTCGATCGAGGACAAGGTGGTGCGCTTCGTCGACCGCAGCCGGCACCAGATCTTCCTGGAGCCGGAAGGCGCCGATGATCCGCTGGTTTATCCCAACGGGATCTCGACCGCGCTGCCGCGCGAGGTGCAGACCGCGCTGGTCCGCTCGATCGATGGGCTGGAGCGGGCGGAGATCGCCCAGTTTGGCTATGCGATCGAGTATGACCATGTCGACCCGCGCGAACTGGACCCGCGGCTGGCGGTGCGGCGCCTGCCGGGCCTGTTCCTGGCCGGGCAGATCAACGGCACCACCGGCTATGAGGAAGCGGCCGGCCAGGGGATCCTGGCGGGTATCAATGCAGGTCTGACAGCCGGCGGCGGCGCCGGTTTCGTGCTCGATCGGGGCCAGGCGATGATCGGGGTGATGGTCGACGACCTGGTGTCCCGCGGGGTCACCGAGCCCTACCGGATGTTCACCAGCCGTAGCGAGTTCCGCCTGCGCCTGCGAGCCGACAACGCCGATCTGCGCTTGACCGGGGCCGGAATGGAACTGGGGGTGGTTGGCCTTGCCCGCGCCGCGGCCCATCGGGCGAAGCTGCGCGCCATCGACCAGGGGCGGGCGCTGTTGCGTGGCATTGCGGTCAGCCCGGCTCAGGCCGTCCTCCACGGGATCAGGGTCAACCCGGATGGCCGGCGCCGCAACGGCTTCGACCTGCTCCGTCAGCCTGAGGTCGCCATCGAGCAGCTTCACGGACTGGCGCCGGCGCTGGCAGAGCTGCCGGCCCCGGTGGTCGAGCAGCTGGTGATCGAGGCGCGCTACGCCACCTATCTGGAGCGGCAGGATGCCGAGGTGCGCCGTTTCCGTGCCCAGGAGGCGCTGAGCCTGCCGGCCGAACTGGATTACGCGGCGATCCCGGGGCTGAGCGCGGAAGTGGTGGCGGTGCTCTCCCGGGTCCGGCCCGGCTCCCTGGGGGCCGCCGCCCGGATCCCCGGCGTCACTCCGGCGGCCACCGCGCGGCTCCTGCGGTTCATCGAGCGGCCGGAGCGGTCTGGCCAGGGAGTGGCGGCATGACGCCCCTGCGCCCGATGAGCCCGAACGAGTGTGGCGCGCTGCTCGGTGTTTCACGTGAAACGCTGGACCGGCTCCGCCAGTGGGTGGACCTGCTGGAGCTGTGGCAGCAGCGGATCAACCTGGTGGCGGCCAGCACCTTGCTGGACCCGTGGCGCCGCCATGTCCTGGACGGCGGGCAGATCCTCCGACATGCGCACGGGGCGGAGGTATGGGCCGATCTCGGCACCGGACCCGGCGTGCCGGGCATGATCCTGGCGATCATGGGCGTGCGGCAGATGCATCTGGTGGAGAGCGACCAGCGCAAGGTCGCCTTCCTGCGCGAGGCGGCGCGGATCACCGGCACCGAAGTGGAGATCCACGCAGTGCGGATCGAGCAGGCGCGGCTGCCGAAGCTGGACGTGGTGACCGCCCGCGCGCTGGCGCCTCTGGGCAAGCTTCTCGACCTGGCGGCACCGCACATGAACGGCGACACAATCGCCCTGTTCGCCAAGGGTCAGGCCCTGCCTACGGAATTGACCGACGCGGCGCGGCACTGGCATATGAGGCAGGACGTCCTGCCGAGCCTTTCGGATCCGAGGGGCAATATCCTGCGCGTCTGCGAGGTCGTACGTGTCGACGGTCGTCGAGTTCAAGAGCGGGCCTAAGGCCCGGATCATCGCGGTTGCCAACCAGAAGGGCGGCGTGGGCAAGACCACGACGGCCATCAACCTCGCCACGGCGCTGGCGGTGGCGGGCAAGCGCGTGCTGGTGGTGGATTTCGACCCGCAGGGCAATGCCTCGACCGGCCTGGGCGTGGATCGCTCGGTGCGGACGGTGACCGCGTATGAAGTGATCACCGGACAGGCCCCGATCGCCGACGCGCTGACCGAGACGGCGGTGCCGGGCCTCACCCTCATCACCTCCACGGTGGACCTGTCGGCCGCCGAGGTGGAACTGGTCGATGACGGCAAGCGCAGCTACCGGCTGCGCGACGCGCTGCTGCGCCTGGAGGACCGCTTCGACTATGTGCTGATCGACTGCCCTCCCTCCCTTGGCGTGCTGACGGTGAACGGCCTGGTGGCGGCCCATGCGGTGATCGTGCCGCTGCAGTGCGAGTTCTTCGCCCTGGAAGGCCTGAGCATGCTGCTGCGGACGGTGGAGCGGGTGCGGCGCACCCTCAACCCGCGCCTGCAGATGCACGGGATCGTGCTGACCATGTTCGACAAGCGCAACAATCTGTCGGAGCAGGTCGCCGAGGACGTGCGCAGCTTCATGGGCGAGCGGGTCTACGAGACGGTGATCCCGCGCAACGTGCGGATTTCCGAAGCCCCCTCGCACGGCAAGCCGGTCATGATCTATGATGTCCGCTCGGCAGGGGCGCTGGCTTATGCGCATCTGGCCGGCGAGGTACTCCGACGGGATCGACGGATGATGGCAGCAGCGCGGTGAAGCACGACCCTGACCATCCGGCGGTACGCCGGCGCGGCCTCGGCATGGGGCTGTCCGCCCTGCTGGGCGAGGATGCCGGCACCATCTTCGACGGCGACGAGCAGGCGGCCCGGCCGACGCCCAAGGGCTCCCGGGTGGTGCCGATCGAGCAGCTGACGCCCTCTGCCCACCAGCCCCGGCGCAGCTTCGACGAGGACGAGCTGGAATCGCTGGCCGATTCCATGCGCCGCCATGGCCTGCTCCAGCCTCTGCTGGTCCGCCCCAAGGGCGATCAGGGCTACGAGATCGTGGCGGGCGAGCGGCGCTGGCGGGCGGCGCAGCGGGCCGGGCTGGACGAGGTGCCGGTCCTCATCCGGGAACTGGGCGAGCGAGAAACCCTGGAGATCGCGCTGGTCGAGAATGTCCAGCGCAAGGACCTCTCCCCACTGGAAGAGGCCGATGCCTACCGGCGGCTGACCGACGAGTTCGGCCATACCCAGGAGGACATTGCCTCGGTGCTCGGCCGCAGCCGCAGCCATGTCGCCAACACCATCCGCCTGCTGGCCCTGCCCCCGGCGGTTGCTCGGCTCCTCGAGGACGACAAGCTCACCGCTGGCCACGCCCGGGCGCTGCTCGGCGCCCAGGACCCGGCCAAGCTCGCCCAGACCGTGGTCGACGAGGGGCTGAACGTCCGGCAGACCGAGGAATTGGTCCGGCGCCAGGCAGCGGATGTTCCGGGCAAGGCGGCCACGCGCCGGATGGCGCCGGATGCCGACGTCCAGGCGTTCGAGGAGCGGCTGTCGCGCCGGTTCGGCCTGCCGATCGCGATCCGGCAGAAGAAGGATGGCGGCGAGCTGGTGGTGCGCTGGCGCACCCTGGACCAGCTCGACCGGTTCCTGAACCTGGTGGGCAGCGAGGAAGGCTAGGCCTCGACCAGCCGGCGCATCACCGCGATGGTGGCGGCGTCGGCCGGGAAGAAGGTCTCCAGCGCCAGCTCCGACAGGGTCACGTCGATGGGCGTGCCGAACACCGTGGTGGTGCTGACGAAGGCCAGCGGGCCGTGCCGGGTCGCCAGATGAAGCTGCACCGCGATCCCCGGATCATCCGGAGTGGCGGCGGCGCGTCGCGCGCCAGGCTCCGGCCTGGGATAGGCGGCCAGTTCCTCGAACAGAGTGGCCAGGACCGGATCGGCGGTGAGCTCGACCTGGCGGTGCAGGCGGGCCAGCAGATGGGCGCGCCACTCGCCATGGTTGACGATTCGTTGCGCCAGGCCGTCCGGGTGCAGCGATAGCCGCAGGGCGTTGACCGGCGGGCGAAGCAGCACTTCCGACACGCCCTCCAGCAGCGGTGCCACCGCCCGGTTGTGAGCCTGGATCGTCCAGTGCCGGTCCAGGGCCAGGGCCGGATGGGGCTCATGGCCGGTCAGGATGGTGTCTATCACCCGGCGCGCCTCGGCCAGCGCCGGGTCGGCCAGCGGCCGCTCCGGAAAGGCCGGCGCGAAGCCGGCCGCCACCAGCAGCACGTTGCGATCGCGCAGGGGCACCTCCAGGCATTCCGCCAGCAGCAGGATCATGTCGCGGCTGGGCTGCGCCCGGCCGGTCTCCAGGAAGGAGAGATGCCGGGCCGACACTTCCGCTTCCAGCGCCAGCGCCAGCTGGCTCAGCCGGCGCCGCTGCCGCCAGCCGCGCAGGAGATCGCCCACCGGCTGGCGGGGCATGGAGATCATGGTCATGCCGCCCTTCTAGCGGCAGCGACCCCGGCAGGCGATGACCTCCGAGGTAATCGATTCCCGCAAGGTCCGGAGCAATGCTCGGCGCGGTTTCTCCAAGGGAGTCCCGCCATGATCCTGATCCGGCCCTCCACCTTGCTGCGCCGGACGCTGCAGGTCCAGGCGCTGGGCAACGGCGTCGCGGGTTTGGCGGCCTTGCTCGCCGGTGCCGGCCTCTCGCAACGCCTGGACCTGCCGGCCGGCGTGCTGGCAGCGGCCAGCGTCTACCTGCTGGGCATCTCCGCCCTGTGCATCCGGCTGTCCGGACGCTCCTGCCTGCCCCGCTCCATGGTCTGGGCGCTGACCGGCTTCAACGCGCTGTTCGCGTTCGCAAGCATCGTGCTGCTGGCCCTGGGCTTGTCGCTGCCCAACCTGCTCGGCACGCTGGTGATCTGCGCCGAGGCATGGATCGCCCTGGCTTTCGGCGAACTGCTGCAGATGGGGCTGCGCCGTTCCCCACGGATCGCGGGCCAAGCCTGGGGCAGCCCGCTGCAGGGTCAGTAGAGGTCGGAGATTTGTGATTCGAACTTGGCGTAGATCAGCGAGCGCCGCAGCTTGAGGCTGGGGGTCATCAGGCTGTTCTCGGTGGTGAACGGCTCGTGCAGCAGGTGCCAGCGCCGGATCCGCTCGATGGCCGACAATTCCCGGTTGGCCCGGCCGACGCCTTCGGCGACCGCCTGGCGGAACTCGTCATCCTTCACCAGCACCGCCAGCTCGGCGGGCTTGCCGCGCTCCTTGGCGAAGCGCTTGACGAACTCGGGCTCGGGAACGATCAGGGCCACCAGGTATGGCCGGCCATCGCCATAGACGACCACCTGGCCGATCTCCGGCTGCAGGCCGAGAATGCCCTCGACGCGCTGCGGACTGACATTGTCGCCGCCCGACACCACGATGATGTCCTTCTTGCGGTCGGTGATCTTCAGATAGCCGTCTGGGTCGAGCTGCCCGACATCGCCGGTGTGCAGCCAGCCGTCGCGCAGGGCCGCCTGACTCGCCGCCTCGTCCTGCCAGTAGCCCTTCATCACCATGTTGCCGGCAACGAGGATCTCGCCGTCCGGCGCGATCTCGATCCGAACGCCCTCCAGCGGCGGGCCGACCGTGTCGAGCCGCACCTTGCCGGGCGGGTTGACCGCGATCACCGGCGAGGCCTCGGTCTGGCCGTAGCCCTGCAGCATCGGCAGGCCCAGCGCATGGAAGAACATCCCGACATCCTGGTTCAGCGGCGCCCCGCCACTGACCATCGCCTTCAGCCGGCCGCCGAACCGGGCGCGGACCTTGTCGCGCACCAGCCGGTCGAGGATCCGGTCCAGCACCATGTCGACCATGCCGAGCCGGCCGTCCTGGTACTTCTTCCGGCCAAGCTCCAGCGTCTTCGCGAACAGCTTCGCCTTCACGCCGCCCTGGCGCTGCACTTCCGAACTGATCCGCTGGCGCAGCACCTCGTAGAGGCGGGGCACGCAGGTCAGGATGGTCGGCCGCGCCTCCAGCAGGTTGGTGCGGATCGTCTCGGTTCCTTCCGCGTAGTAGATCTCGGCGCCCAGGGCGATCGGGAAGAACTGGCCGGCCGTGTGCTCGTAGCTGTGGGACAGCGGCAGGAACGACAGGAACACCTCGTCGCCCAGGCCGATCGTGGCAAGAAGCGCCCGGGCGCCCTCGACATTGGCCATGATGTTGCGGTGGGTCAGCATGACCCCCTTGGGCCGCCCGCCGGTCCCGCTGGTGTAGATCAGGCAGGCGATGTCGTCCGGCTCCGCGGGCGGACGGTCCGGCAGCGGCGCGGCGCGCATCCCCAGCGCCAGGGCGTCCTTCCACGTGAACGCCGAGACCGGCAGGGCGCCCACCTCGTCCAGCGGCTCCATGAACAGGACGGTCTTCGCGGCCTTCTCGGTCTGCTCGATGGCCGGCAGCAGGCGCTTGGCCAAGGACCGGCCGGAGCAGATCACCAGCTTGGCGCCGCTATGCGCCAGCAGGTAGGCGTGGTCGTCCACGGTGGCGGTGGTGTAGGCCGGGACGGTGATCCCGCCCGCACTCATGATCGCAAGGTCGGCGATGCACCATTCCGGCCGGTTCTCCGAGACCAGGACCACCCGGTCGCCCGGTTCCAGGCCGAGCTGGGCCAGGGCCCGGGCCAGATGCTGCACGTCCATGGCGACCTCGCGATACGAGATCGGCTGGTAGATGCCGGACTGCTTGGACCAGAGGAACGGCGCGTCGCCTTTGCGCTGCACGGTCCGCTGGAACATCTCGACGAGACTTCTGCCGAGCTCCGTCATGCGCCTGCCTCCCGGTTGTCACGTGCTTCCGGACGATGAATCTCGCCGGGCCGCTCCCATATTTCCATGACGCGCGTAAGGGAGAACCGGTGTGGTGTCTATTCATGTGGATCGGTTGAGGGACAGTGAAACCGCGGCGGCGGCAGGCCTGCCGGCCGAGCAGCAGGGACCGGCTTGGGACCTCCGCGACCTTTATCCCAGCCGGACCGACCCGCAGGTCGAGGCAGACCTGACGGCGTGCCACAAGGAGGCCGAGCGGATCGCGACGACCTGGCGGGGCCGGGTGAACAGCCTCTCGGGCGACGAGCTGGCCGACCTGCTCGAAGCCTACGAGGCGCTGGACGACCGGCTGGGGCGCCTTGGCGCGTTCGCCTCGCTGCTGTTCGCCGCCGACCGGGACGATGCCGAGATCGGCCGGTTCTACCAGGGCATCCAGGAGCAGATCACCGCCGTTTCCTCGACCACCCTGTTCGTGACGCTGGAGGTCAACCGGATCGAGGAAGCCGATCTTCAGGGAAAGATCGAGGCCTCGGCCCGCCTGGCCCGCTTCCGCCCCTGGCTGCGCGACACCCGCGCCTGGCGCGAGCATCAGCTGGACGATGCGGTCGAGAAGGTCCTGCTGGAGAAGCATGTCACCGGCCGGGCCGCCTGGAACCGCCTGTTCGACGAGACCATGGCCGGCCTGCGCTTTCCGTACGACGGCCAGGACCTGACCAGCCAGGAGATCTTCGACAAGATGTCGTCGAAGGACCGGGCGGTCCGCGAGAAGGCGGCGACGGCGATCGGCAACGTGCTGGCCAAGAACCTGAAGCTGTTCGCCCGGATCACCAACACGCTGGCCAAGGACAAGCAGATCGAGGACGAGTGGCGCAAGTTCGAGCGACCGATCAGCTCGCGCAACCTCGCCAACCATGTCGAGGACGAGGTCGTCGACGCGCTGATCTCGGCGGTGCAGGCGAACTATCCGAAGCTCTCGCACCGCTACTACGCGCTCAAGGCCAGGTGGCTCGGCCTGGATCACCTGGAGCATTGGGACCGCAACGCGCCCCTGCCGGAGGAATCCGAGGCGCGGCTGCCCTGGAACAAGGCCCGGGAGGTGGTGGTCGACGCCTATGGGCGCTTCTCGCCGAAGCTGGCGGAGATCCTGGAACAGTTCTTCGAGAAGAACTGGATCGACGCGCAGCTGCGGCCCGGCAAGGACAGCGGCGCCTTCTGCCATCCGACCACCAGCTCGGTGCATCCCTACGTCCTGATGAACTACCAGGGCCGGGCGCGCGACGTCATGACCCTGGCGCATGAACTAGGCCATGGGGTCCATCAGGTGCTGGCTGCGAAGCACGGGCCCCTGATGGCGAGCACGCCCCTGACGCTGGCCGAGACCGCCTCGGTGTTCGGCGAGCAGCTGACCTTCCGGGCACTCCTCGATGCCACCAAGGATCCCGCCGAGCGCCGGGTGCTGCTGGCCGGCAAGATCGAGGACATGCTCAACACGGTGGTCCGGCAGATCGCCTTCGTCGAGTTCGAGCGCCGGGTCCACGACGCGCGCCGCAAGGCTGAACTGACGCCGCCGGAGCTGTGCAAGATCTGGATGGACGTGCAGACCGAGAGCCTGGGGCCGGCCTTTCGGTTCCGTGAAGATTATCGGACTTTCTGGTCCTATATCCCTCACTTCATCCATGTGCCGTTCTATGTGTACGCCTATGCGTTCGGCGATTGCCTGGTGAACTCCCTCTACGCGGTCTATGCGCAGAATCCGGATGGCTTCGAGCCGAAATATCTGGAACTGCTCGCGGCTGGCGGGACGTTGCGCCACCAGGAGCTTCTGGCACCGTTCGGCCTGGATGCCACCGACCCCGACTTCTGGACCAAGGGGCTGGGCGTGCTCGAGCGGTTCATCGACGAACTCGCGACGGAACTGAAAGAGGCGGGTATCGCCGATGAGCAAGCAGCTTAAGCCCGAGCAGCGCTCGGAGAACAGCCTGGGGGGGCGGGTTGCCCGCTACGCCCAGGTCGGCAGCTCGGTGGCGGGCCAGGCGGCCCGCATCGCCAGCAACCGGTTCCTGAGCCGCAGCCAGGATCGCACGGCGGGCGCCAACGACCTGCGCGCCGCGCTGGGCGGGCTGAAGGGCCCCTTGATGAAGGTCGCCCAGATGCTGGCGACCATTCCCGACGCCCTGCCCCCGGAATATGCGGAGGAACTGGCCAAGCTGCAGGCCTCGGCGCCGCCGATGGGCAAGCCGTTCGTGCGCCGGCGGATGGCCAGCGAGCTCGGGCCCGACTGGCGCAGCCGCTTTGCCGAGTTCGACCTGGATGCGGCGGCGGCCGCTTCGCTCGGCCAGGTGCACCGGGCGACGCTGGACGATGGCCGCAGCCTCGCCTGCAAGCTGCAATATCCGAGCATCGAATCGGCGGTCGACGCCGACCTCGCCCAGCTCAAGATCCTGTTCGCCGTGTACCGGCGCTGGGACAAGGCGATCGACACCAGCCGGATCTACGACGAGATCGCCGACCGGTTGCGCGAAGAGGTCGACTACGAGCGGGAAGCCCGCCACATCAAGCTCTACGCCCATATCCTCAAGGACCAGGCCAAGGTCTCGGTGCCCGAGGTGATCCCGGAGCTGTCGACCCGCCGTCTGCTCACCATGAACTGGCTGACCGGCCGGCCGCTCATGGAGTTCCGCGACGCCGACCAGGAGGTGCGCAACGAGATCGCGGTGGCGATGTTCCGGGCCTGGTACATTCCGTTCTATCGGACCGGGGTCATCCACGGCGACCCGCACCCCGGCAACTACACGGTCCGCGAGGACCACGGCGTCAACCTGCTCGATTTCGGCTGCGTCCGGGTCTTCCCGCCCACCTTCGTGAAGGGCGTGATCGACCTGTACTGGGCGCTGGTGCGCGGCGACCGGGATCTGGCGGTGTCGGCCTATGAACGCTGGGGCTTCCGTGGCCTCTCCAACGCCACCATCGACGTGCTGAACGAATGGGCGGGCTTCCTGTACTCGCCGCTGATGAAGGACGAGCCGCGCCTGATCCAGCAGACCAACAGCGGCCAGTACGGCCGGGAGGTTGCCCAGAAGGTCCACCAGAAGCTGCGCGACACCGGCGGCGTCACCCCGCCGCGCGAGTTCGTTTTCATGGACCGGGCCGCGGTGGGGCTGGGCTCGGTGTTCATGCACCTCAAGGCCAACATCAACTGGTACCGGCTGTTCGTCGACCTGATCGAGGATTTCGACGAGGCGGCGCTGGCCAAGCGGCAGGACGAGGCGATGGCGATCGCCGGGCTCCAGGGACTGAACGCCGACCCGGTGTGAGCCTCAGACCGCCGCCACCGGCCTAAATGGCACGTCCCCGGGTGGCAGGGGCGGGTGGAGGAAAAAGCCTTGGGCGGCGTGGCAGCCGATGGCGGCGAGGCGGTCGAGTTGCTTGCCGGTCTCGACCTTCTCCGCCACGACCTGCTTGCCCAGGCTGTCGGCCAGCCGGACGATCCCCTGGGCAATGCCTCCCGGCCGTCCGGCCCGATCGCCTTCGTCCGCCATCGCCGCGTCGATCTTGAGCAGGTCGAACGGGAAGGACGCCAGCTCGGCCAGCGGGAAGTGGCCGGTGCCGAAATCGTCGATGGCGATCCGGACCCCCAGGGCGGAGAGGTCGTGGAGCCGGTTCACGAACGCCGCACGCGCCGGATTGCCGATGACCCGCTCGGTCAGCTCCAGCTGCAGCAGGCCGGGCGCCAGACCGCTCTCGTCCAAGGCTTCCCGGACCAGGGGGACCAGGTCCGGACGGAGCAGCTCAGGCAGGGACAGGTTCACCGCCACCACGAGAGGCCGGCCGGCAGCTGCCCAGGCAACTCCCTGGGCGCAGGCGGTCCGCAGCACCCACTCGCCCAGGTGCTTGATCAGGCCGCAGCTCTCCGCAAGGGGAAGGAACGACGAGGGCGGGATCCAGCTGCCGTCGGCGCCGCGCCAGCGGCACAGCGCCTCCATGGCCAGCACCTCGCCTTGCGGCAGGGACAGGATCGGCTGGTAGACCAGCTCGAGTTCCCGACGCTCCAGCGCGGCCGCCAGCTTCGCCTGCAGGCTGCGGTTGCGGGTGAGGTCCTCGTCCAGCTCCTTGCTGTAGACCACGAAGCGGTTCCGGCCGGCAGCCTTGGCCCGGTAGAGAGCCACGTCCGCCGCCCGCAGCAGCGCCTCGTCGCTGCCGCCATGGCCGGGAAAGATCGCGACCCCGATGCTGCAGGACCGCTCCACTAGCAGTCCTTCCCAGTAGAAGGGCTGCGCCAGGACGGCGATCAGGCGGTTCGCCAGGAGCTGGGCGGCGGAATCATGGCTGATCCCCACCTGGACCAGCGCGAACTCGTCGCCCCCCAGGCGCGCCGGTGAATCGGTCTCGCGGACGGTGGAGGAGAGCTTCTGCGCGATGTCGAGCAGCAGCGCGTCGCCACAGGCATGGCCGTGCGTGTCGTTGACCTGCTTGAAGCTGTCCACGTCGATCAGCATCAGCGCGACCTTGTCGCTGTCGCGGCGTGCGCGGTTGAGCGCCTGGCGAAGCCGGTCGTGGAACAGGGTCCGGTTGGCCAGGCCGGTCAACGCATCATGGTGGGCGAGATGGGTGATCTCGGCCTGGATCGCGATGCGGGCGGTGACGTCCTCGATGAACATCAGGATGGTGTCGATGGCACCGTCCGGCCGCCGCGCCACCGAGATGTGGGCGGTGCAGTGGAGCAGCCGCCGGTCGCGGGTCCAGGTACGCGCCGTCAGCTCCACCGAGCTCAAGCCATCGTCGCGGATCGCCTGATAGGCGGCATGGCGTCGGGCCTGGTCGGCCTCGTGAACCAGCCCGATCTCGTCTAGGCTCCGGCCCAGCACCTCCTGTTCCGTCCAGCCGAAGATCCGCTGGGCCTGTCCGCTCCACGTGCTGATGACCCCCACCGGGCCGCGGCTGTAGTCCAGCTCGACCACCGCCAGAGGCGTGTTGCGGATATGCCGGCCCAGCAATTCGGCTGTCCGGCGCTCGGCGTCCAGAGGTGCTTTGACCGGTTGGTGGGGAAGGTCGATGGCGCTGTGCAGGCGCCGCCGCCGTCCCCACGAGAGCAGCCCTCCAGCGCCCGTGGCGCCCAGCACCCACCATTCCATCCCGGATTCAGGCTGTGCAACGCGCCCGATGGCGGTCTCTCTGGGGACGTCGCGCGCCGGAACCGCAAGGAAGCCGGACATCACCTGGGCGAGCAGCAGGATCGCGCCCATCCCCGCGATGCAGGTGATGCCGGGACGGCTGCCTCTCATGCCGATGATGCTTGCATGGCGTCGACTTCCTGGCTCGATCCTTGGGGCGGATCGTCGCCGTCGCCGGGTCCAACTTCCCCCTGGAGGCGGACCCCGGTGCTCCGGCCCCGCCCAGGCCGCGTGGAATAGAATCTTCCAGGCGGTTGATTGGGAACGATCTGCATGCGGGCGTACTATGGGATGCCTAGCGGATCAATTCCTTCAATCCGCCTATCTCCTCCGGGCGATCGTCGCTTCCTGCACGTCGCTCAGGTCTGGGCGGGATCGGCGTTGAGCGCGATGTTCTTCAGCTCGCTGTAGACATCCAGCGCCTCGGTGCCGGGCTCCCGCGATCCGTTGCCGGACAGACCGCGCCCGCCGAACGGCATGTGCGCCTCGGAGCCATGGGTCCCGGCATTGATCACCGTCACCCCGGCCCTCACCCGCTCGCAGAACAGCAGGCCCCGGTCGACGGAGCGGGTATGGATGCAGGCGGTCAGGCCATACGGCCCGGCATTGGCCAGTTCCACCGCCTGGTCGAAGCCCTCGACCCGGTAGAGGCAGGTGACGGGCCCGAACAGCTCGGTCCGGCTGATCTCGTCGGCAGGATCGACCTGGTCCAGGATCGTCGGGGCGAGATAGTAGCCGCCGGCATGGTCCTGGTCGGCCAGCCGGCTGCCGCCGCTCAGCAGGCGGGCGCCCCGCCCCTTCGCCGCATCGATCGCAGCCAGCATGTTGCCGAGCTGCCGGGCATTGATGACGGGCCCCAGGTCGTCGCCGTCGCCGTTGCCGAGCTTCAGGGCGGCCGTGGCGGCCACGAACTTCTCGACGAACGCGTCGTAGATCGGCGCGTGCAGGATGATCCGGCTGCCGGCGGCGCAGCGCTGGCCGGCATTGCTGAACGCCGACAGCACTGCCCAGCGCACCGCCTTGTCGAGGTCGGCATCGTCCATGACCACCAGCGGGTTCTTGCCGCCCAACTCCAGGCTGATCTTCTTCAGGCGGGCGCCGGCCAGCTCGGCCAGCCGCCGGCCGACCCGGGTCGAGCCGGTGAAGCTCACCACGTCGACCAGATCGTGGGTCACCAGGGGCTCGCCGGCCTCGGCGCCCAGCCCATGCACCACGTTGAACACGCCCGGCGGCAGCCCGGCTTCCAGGGCGGCACGGGCTGTCCAGGAGGCGGTGAAGGGCGTGTCCTCCGCCGCCTTCAGCACCACGCCGTTGCCGCAGATCAGCGCCGGGAAGAGCTTCCAGGCAACGTTCGCGATGGGCGTGTTGGCGGCGATGATCAGCCCCGCCACCCCGGCCGGGGTGCGCACGGTGAGGTTCAGCTTGCCGGGCGTGCCCGAGGGGATGGTGCGGCCGAACAGGCGCTGCCCCTCGCCCGCGAAGAACCGCGCGCACTGCACGGCGGCGCCGACCTCGCCCATCCCTTCCTTGCGGGACTTGCCGGTCTCGCCGGCCACGACCGCGCCAAGCTCCTCGGCCCTCGCCTCCATCAGGTTGGCGATCCGGTGCAGGATCTGGCCGCGCTGCACCGCCGGCACCGCCGCCCAGCCCGGTTGCGCCGCCCGGGCCGCCTGCACCGCGGCGTCGACGTCGGCGGCGCCGGAGCGTGCGATCCTGGACTGCAGGGCGCCCGAATGCGGATCGAACTTCTCGATCCGCTCGCCGCCCACGGCCGCGACCTCGCTGCCGCCGATATGGTTGTCCAGGATGCCGGGAATGGTCATGGGGATGCTTTCGGATCGAACGGATTGACGAGGGCCACGCCGAAGCCTGCGAAATCAGCCAGATCGCGGGTGGCGACGGTCATGGAGCGGGTGAGGGCGATGGCGGCGATCTCGGCATCGGCGAGGCCGGCAGGACGGCCGTCCCGATCCGCTGCCGCCCGGATCTCGCCGCAACGGAGGGCGGCTGCCTGATCGATATCAATGATGCGCCCGCTGAACCGACGTTGCCGGATGTCGTCAAGCCCAGCCTCGAGCCCAGAGCGCCGCCGGCCAGGAGACAGGCGGGCGATGCCATAGCGGAGTTCCTGCAGGGTCGTGACGGCGATGTGAAGATCGTCCAGCGCACAACGCGCGAACCAGGAAAGCACCGTCGGATCGCCCTGGTTCTTCATGAGTTCCGAAACGACATTGGTGTCGATCAGGATGCTCATTTTTCATTGAAGGGATCTGGCGGCACCGTAGGGTCGTCCGGCACGGTCAGATCCCAGTCATCGTCGTCTGGCTTCGGGCCGCTGGTCAAGAACGCCACCAAGGCCTCGCCGGTCAGGTGGCCCGGCCCGGTCGCCTCGGACAGGACCGCCCGCACCTCCGCCTCCATCGAGCGGCCATGCCGCCTGGCCTGCGCCTTCAGGCGTTCCACCACCGCATCGTCGACGTTGCGCACCAGGATGGTCGCCACATGCACCTCATGTCGCTGCTAGCATCATAGCTAGCGCGGGATCACCAGGCGGTCCAGCCACCATCCACGCGGAACTCGGCACCGGTCGCGTAGCGCGCGGCGTCGGAGAGCAGGTAGACCATGATGCCGGCATAGTCGTCCGGCTCCGCCATCCGGCCGAGCGGCATCTTCTTCAGATAGCCTTCCAAAAAGCGCGGGTCCTGGTTCGCGAACACCCCGGCCAGGGTGACGCTGTTCACCCGCACGCCTTTCGCCGCCCAGTAGGTCGCGAGGTAGCGGGTCAGGTTGTAGAGGGCGGACTTGCTGGCCGAGTAGGCCACCGGCTTGAAGAAGGTCTCGGTTTCGCTGCGCCGGTACTCGTAGATCGACTGGTCCGGGGAGACGACGCCATAGATCGACCCCACCAGCACGATCGAGCCGCGGCCGGCTCCGGCCATGGCGCCGCCGAACACCTGGCAGCACAGCATGACGCCGGTCACGTTGACGTCCAGGACCTTGCGGAACGATTCGACCGGATAGTCCTCGAAGGCGCCGTTCTCGGACGCCGGCGCGTTGGGCGGGCTGTCCAGGGCGGCGTTGGCGATCAGGCCGGACGGGGTGCCGAGCTTGGCCTCGATCGCCGACAGCGCCCGGACCAGCGCGTCCCGGTCCGTCACGTCGGCCGCCACCGCCAGGGCCCGGCCATCGGCGCAGGCTTCCCGCAGGACGGAGGGCAGGCCCGAGATGTCGTCATGGCGGTCGAGAAGGGCGACCTTCGCCCCCCTCTCCACCAGGACCTGCGCATAGGAGCTGCCGAGCTGACCGAGCGCCCCGGTCACCACGACGACGCGCCCGGCCAGGTCGAACAGCGGATCATGCACGGGCGAGGGTCTCGAGCGAGATGTTGTCGTCGGCGGCGAGCGCCGCGGTCAGCTTCTGGCCGATCACCAGGTCGATCTGATGCGGCGGCAGGCCGTCGTTCGGCGACTTGATCGCGATGTCCTCGCGCGAAAGCACGTGGCCCACCGGCAGGTCTCGGGCGGCCACCAGCTTCTTGGCCATCTTGAACAGGGGCTTCACTTCCGACGGGTACTGCCGCTTGATCCCGTCGCCCATGGCGATCCGGGCGCGCTTCAGGTCGCGCACCAGCTTGCGCATCCCGACCGGCTCCAGCGAGAAGGCATGGTCGGTGCCCTTGGACGTGCGGTCCAGGGTGAAGTGCTTCTCGACCATCCGCGAGCCCAGCGCATAGCCCAGCATCGGCATGGCGATGCCGGAATCATGGCTGGAGAAGCCGATCACGATGTCCGGGAACGCCTTGCGGAAGGTCTCGATGACCTTGAGGTTCAGCTCTTCCCAGGCAGGCGGATAGCCCGCGGTGCACTGCATGATCGCGAGCTGCGGGTTGATCGGCATGATCGTCTCGTAGGCACGCTTCACGTCGTCCATCTCGGCGCCGCCGGTGGAGACGATCATCGGCTTGCCGAGCTTCGCCACGTACTTGAGCAGGGGCGTGTTGATCAGGTCGCCCGACGCGATCTTGAAGGCCGGCATGTCGAGCGCATGGAGAAAATCGGCGCTCTCGAAGTCGAAGGCGGTCGAGAAGAAGCCGATGCCCTTGCTACGGCAATAATCAGCCAGCTCGGCATACTGCCTGTCGTTGAACTCCAGCGCCTCTCGGTGCTCACCGTAGGTAGAACCGAAGGCATTCTCGGAATTGTACGAGCTCTCGTACATCGACTTGGTGAACAGGCTGCGGTTCTCGCGCTTCTGCAGCTTCACCGCATCGCAGCCGCAAGCGACTGCCGCGTCGACCATTTCCTTGCACTTCTCGACGCTGCCCTGGTGGTTATGGCCCACCTCGGCGATCACGTACGTATCGGTATCATCGGCGATCCGCCGACCGGCGATGATGAGTTCACGAGACATCGACCACTCCAAACAAGTCGAACGGCGCGACCGCGTCGCGGGTTGGCGAAGAAGGGGACTGGCGCGTCACGGGTGCGCCCCGCGCGGATGCGATCTGGTAGCGCCGTCCAGGCTCTGGAACAACTGTCCAAGGCACGCGGCCCATGAAGGCGTCACGCCCATGCGGGAGGCGAGGCGATCCGGCGGGCGCCGGCGGCACCCAGGATGGGGGACGCGCCCGGTCATCCGGGTCCGTCGCCTTGGCTGGCCGGGCGCCGGTAGACAAGATTGAAAATCCTGGCGCCTTCGGCCAGGCGGACATGATTGCCGGCAACATGGTCGTCTCGGACCAGTCCGCCGCTCTCCAGCAGCGACGACACCGCCTGGACCTCGCTCGCGTCGTTCAGGTCGACCTCGACCAGCACCGACTGGAGGCGCGGGTCGCGCAGCACCCGGGCGGCACCCTGCACCACCGCGGTCTCCAGCCCGTCGACATCGATCTTGATATGGTTGGGGAACGGCGCGCCGAAGCGCTCCACCAGCGTGTCGATCGACAGCGCCAGCGCGCCCTGCCGCCAGGCGGGGGTGAAGGTTTCGCCCTTGTAGTCCCGGGCCTCGCCGAAGGTGTGCAGGGCCGTGCCGATGACCTGGTCGCGCATCTGCATGGCGCCCAACCGGTCGGTCCGGTCCACGGCAAGGCAGTAAGCCTGCACCTTCGCATCCATCGCGTTGAGGACGATGTTGGTGTTGAGGCCAAAATAATTCGCGGCCGTCGGCTCGAACGCCAGCACCTGGCAGTCGCGGATGATGGCGGCGTAGAGCGCATAGACCCCAAGGTTCGCGCCGATGTCCCACAGGACCGAGCCCGGGGTGAAG
Organism: Geminicoccus roseus DSM 18922; assembly: GCF_000427665.1. NCBI lineage: Bacteria > Pseudomonadati > Pseudomonadota > Alphaproteobacteria > Geminicoccales > Geminicoccaceae > Geminicoccus > Geminicoccus roseus. Next base: position 1,469,560 of record NZ_KE386572.1, on the reverse strand, counting down.
CCGTCCAGCCAGGAGATGGTCCCCGGCTCCTTCTGCAGCAGCCACTTGGCTCGGCCGAGGGCGATCTCGGTCGGGCACTCGAACTTGATGGCCTTCTCGCCGATGGGGACCGTGAATTCCATGAGCCTCCGGTGAGCCTGTCGCCCCCCTTACATTTGAGCCGGGCGCGTCAGTCGCCCAGGCCCCGCCGCATCGCCGCCGGCTCGAAGCTGGTGGCGTCGACGCCCTCGATCATGCAGAGCAGGCAGGTATGCCTGATCCGGAACAATGGCCGTGTCCGGGCGAAGTCGTGGGCGAAGCGGACCACGCCCGGGGATTTCGCCGCATAGTCGTGCCAGATCACCACCCCGCCCGGCCGCACCAGCCGCAGCGCCCGCTCGGTATCCGCGACCACCGCCTCGTAGCAATGGTCGGCGTCGACGAACACGAAGTCCATGGTGCCGGCCAGCTCGCCCGGGTCGAAGGTGCGGCTGTCGGTCCAAAGCTCGTGGATGCGCGCTTCCTCGGGCGTCCCCCGGTAATAGGAGCCCAGCACCGGGGCGATCCTCGGATCGGCCTCCGGCGGCAGGTTCAGCGTCCAGACCTCGGCATCCGGCGCCACCCGGGCCAGGTGCCAGGTGGTGCGGCCCATGTAGGTGCCGATCTCGAACAGGCGCCTGGCCCCGATCGCCTTGGCGATCGCCGAGACATAGAGCAGGTCGACCTGGTTCTCGTGGGCGCTCTCCTGGTTGATCGCACCGATCGGGACGCTGATCGCCTCGATGCCCGGGAAGATCTGGGAGAGATGCAGCTCGCGCACCGCCGAGGCCGCCTGCCAGGCGGCGAACAGCTCCTCTGCGCTGGTGCCGGCATCGGCCGGCGCCTCGGCCAGGTAGCCCGCCCAGTCGGACAGGTCCTTCAGCCGGCGGGTCACCTGGCCGTGGACGTCCAGCGCCTCGGGATCGGCCGGGGCGCGTTCCAGCAGCTCGTCCGACCGCCGCAGGAACCCGCCGGCACGCCTGGCGACGATCGCCATCGCCCGGCGCTGCGCCTCGCTGCCCCGCCAGCTCCGCCGCGCATGGTCCACATAGGCGTCCAGGGCCGCAACCGGCCGGCCGAACTCCGCGAGGCTGGCGGCGACCGTGTCGCGGGCGTTGATGCGCGGATCGTCCACGGCGAAATCCCGGCCATGAGCTTCCTCCGGCACCGGGATGCCCAGGAGCATCGCGATCTCGACATCGCCAAGGTTGCGGCGGGCCCGCTCCAGCGCTCCTTCCAGCTGACCGGCCACTTTCCCGGCGACCTGGTCATCGGCCGGCGCCAGCTCCCGCAGCCCTGCCACCCGCGTGGCGAAGCCGTCGATCCAGGCGCTCAGCCGGCGGTGGCGCTCGGGCTCGACCGGGTTCGGCTGCCGGGGCAGTTCCTCGGTGACCCGCTCCACCGCGTTGATCGCCTGGGCCAGGGCGGAGAGCCGGGTGCGTACCGGCTTTTCGACCGGGTCCTTCACCTCGTCGGGCGCGCGCAGGGCCTGGGTCGCCCGGAGCCTGCGCCAGGCCCGCAGCAGGTCCTCGGCGCCGGCATCGGCGTCGGCGGCAGCTGCGAACTCGGCCTGATGGGCGACTTCGTCCAGCCGCGCGGTGACCTGCTCGTGCACGTCCAGGGCGGCAAGATCGCCCGGGACCTGTTCCAGCAACGCGTCGCAGCGGGCCAGGAAGCCGCGCGCCCGCTGGGCCACCAGCTCCATCGCCTGGCGCTGCTGGGCGCTTCCCTGCCAGTTCTGGACGGCATGCTGGACGAACGCGCCCAGGCCATGGGCCGGCCGGCCATACTCGGCGATGGTGGCGACCACCGTGTTCCCGGCGGGCAGGCGCGGATCGTCCACGGCGATGCCGCGCTCCACGAGCCTTTCCGGCACGGCGACGCCCAGAAGGGCCGACAGCTCGGCATCGGCCACATGGTGCCGCGTGCGGTCCAGCGCCGCCTCGATCTGGGGCGCCAGCCGGACGGCCACCTCGTCGTCGCTGGCGATCTGGCGCTGCAGCCGCGCCAGGCGGTCGGCCAGGCCGGCTGCCGCCTGGGCCAGCCGCTCGTGCTCCTGCAGGTCCAGCGGGGCGGGCTGCTTCAGGAACGCCTTGGCGGTTGCCTCCAGCCCGTTCACGGTCTGGGCCAGGGCCACCAGCTGAGACTTGACCGGCTTGTCCGCCTCTTCCGGGGCAGCCTCTTCCAGGGCCGGCGCCGCCGCCGGGCGGGCCCGCTCGGCGAACGACCAGTCGTAGTCGACCAGCAGGTCGCCGGACAGGCTGTTGGGCAGCCGCCCCGAAGGATAGAACGGCCCTTCCACCACCGGCACCACGGCCGCGCCCGTCACCTTGTCCACGGTCAGCCGGTCGACCTGGTAGGCCAGGTCGATCTCATAGCGGCCGGGCATCAGCGCCAGCCTGGGAATGTCCGCGTAGCACCAGCCCTCGCGGGGCACGTTGCCTTCGGTGCGCCCGATCAGGTCGGACGGGATTGCGAACAGGCGCTGGCCGCGGGCGTTGTTGAACGCGACGTTGACGGTGATCCGCTCGCCCATGCGGGTATCCGGATCGAACCGGTAGCGCAGCGCCAGGCGCAGATGGGTGCCGGAGCGGGCGAACTCGATCTTGCGCCCGGCCGCGTCCTGCATCTCGACCTCGAGAAAGCGCACGCCGCCGGCCCCGGTACGGTCCTGCCGCTCGGCCAGCGCCGCCTTCTCCTTCTTGCCATGCACCAGGGCATGGTACTTCTTGATGATCTCGCCGGTCGGGCCCAGCGCCTCGCAATTGCCCTGGTTGAGCAGCAGGGCCCGCGGGCAGAGCGACGCCACCGCGTTCATGTTGTGGCTGACGAACAGGACGGTGCGGCCGAACTCGGTGGTGAGCTGGTTCATCCGCTTCAGACAGCGGTCCTGGAACTCCATGTCGCCGACCGAGAGGACCTCGTCGATGAACATGACCTCCGGGTCCAGATGCGCCGCCACCGAGAAGGCCAGGCGCACGCGCATGCCCGAGCTGTAGTGCTTGACCGGCTGGTCGATGTAGCGCTCGACCCCGGAAAACGCGACGATCTCGTCGAAGCGCTTGCGCACCTCGGACGGCATCATGCCGAGCAGCGTGCCGTTCATGAACACGTTCTCGCGCCCGGACAGCTCCTCGTGGAAGCCGGTGCCGACTTCCAGCAGGCTGGCGACCCGGCCGCGGATGATCGCCTTGCCGCGGGTCGGCTCGGTGATCCGCGCCAGGATCTTGAGCAGCGTGCTCTTGCCAGCACCGTTCTTGCCGATGATCCCGATCACGTCGCCCGGGTCCGCCTTGAACGAGATGTCGTTCAGCACCCAGACGGTCTTCTTCTCCGCCTCGCCGCGGCCGCGGTTGAGGAGGAAGCTCTTGCCGAGGTTCTGCACCTCGATGGCGGGCAGGGTCATCAGAAGTGGTCGACGATGTCGCGTTCGGTGCGGCGGTAGAGGTAGACCGCGTAGACCAGCAGGCAAATGCCCGCCCCTCCGGTCCAAAGGATGGCACCCAGCGGCGGCAGCGCCTGCCCGGTGAGGGAGGCGCGGAAGCCCTCGATGATCACGGCGATCGGGTTCATGCGATAGAGCCAGAGAAAGCGTTCGGGGATGTACGAGATCGGGTAGATCACCGGGGCGGTGTACATCCAGACCCGCATGAAGATGGACAGGATCATGCCGACGTCGCGGTGGCGCACGCTCTTGGACGCGGCGAACAGCCCCATCCCGGCCGTCCAGATCACCAGGAGCAGCAGCCAGAGCGGCAGGCTGAGAAGACCCAGGCCCGGTATCGCCTTGTCGTCCGGCCCCATCAGGCCGGGGATCAGGTTGTAGGCGAGCATCAACAGGACGCCGAAGCAGAACGCCGCGGCCATGTCGGTGAACTCGACGGTGATCGCCACGATGGGCGGCACCAGGCGCGGGAAATAGACCTTGGTCATCATCCCGCGATAGGTGTTGAAGCTCGAGGAGACCCTTGTGGTGGCGCCGGCGAAGAACAGCCAGGCGATCAGGCCGGTATAGACATGGACCGGGTAGGGCAGGCTGCCCCGGTGCAGATCGAGGACCACGCCGAAGATCAGGACGTAGACCAGCATCTCGGAGAGCGGCTTGATCAGGAACCAGGCGCGACCCAGCGTGAACGCCCGGTAGCGGCCCTTCAGCTCCCGGCCCGCCAGGTAGCGGATCAGGTGCCGGTAGGCCCAGAGATCGGCCCACATCGTGGCGAGATCCGCCACGCTCTTGTGTTCGATCACGAGAGTCGGCTGCGTCGGTTCGTGACGCGGCGACGGGATGACTGCCATGGATGGGGGACTCTCGGTCAGCACTCGAGCCGCACGCGTTGGTCGTACGACACCCGCCGGACATTTCGGCCGGGGTGGACGGTCGCGATTGACAGCGCGCCTATCGCATGATCCTAGGCGGACATCAATGTCCCGCGCGCGCCATGCCGACCCGGCGCCAGGAGTTTTCACCCTTGCTGCAGCGCCTGTTCCGCCGCCTCAAGGCCGAGGCGGCCCCGATCCGTGCGGCCGCCCAGGGCGCCCTCGTCGACTGGGCCAGCCTGATCGAGAAGGACCGGCAGCTCTGGGACAAGGCGACCCGCAGGTCGGCCAAGGGCAAGTCGGTCCTGATCGCCACCAACACCGGCGGTCACGCCCTCGTGACGCTGCTGGAGAGCGTGCTGGCCGTCTCCTTGGCCCTGCGGGGAGCAAAAGTCCATCATCTGCTGTGTGATGCGGCGCTGCCGGCCTGCCTGCAGGCGATGTGGACCAATCTTGCCGGCCCGGAGGACTTGGTCGAGCGGCGCCTGGCCGAGCGGCTGTGCGGGCATTGCCGCAAGACCGGGGAGATGGTCTTCGACCAGCTGCCGATCGAGCACCACACGCTGGGCACCCTGTGCGACGCGCAGGCCAAGGCGGAGGCGCGCCGCCTGGCCGAGACCATCCCGGCCGACCAGATCCCCAGCTACGTCCTGGACGGCATGGCGGTGGGCGACCATGCCAAGGCCGGCGCCCTGCGCTTCTTTGCCCGGGGCACGCTGGAGAACGAACCCCAGGGCGAGGCGGTGCTGCGCCGCTATTTCGAGGCCGCGCTGATCACGGCCTTCGCCATGAAGGCGCTGTTCGCCAAGCACCGGATCGACGCCGCCGCCTTCCACCACGGCATCTACGTGCCGCAGGGTATCGTGGGCGAGGCCTGCCGGGCCAACGACGTCCACGTCGCCAACTGGGTCGCCGCCTACCGCAAGAACTGCTTCATCTTCAGCCACCACGACACCTACCACCATACGCTGATGGACGAGCCGGTGTCGGCCTGGGAGGACCTGCCGTTCGACGAGCGGCAGGAGCAGATGATCGTCGACTACCTCAAGAGCCGCTGGTCGGGCACCCGCGACTGGATCTGGTTCCACGAGAAGCCGGACGAGGACGTCGAGAAGCTGATCGCCGAGCGCAAGATCGACCGGAGCAAGCCGATCATCGGCTGCCTGACCAACGTGTTCTGGGACGCCCAGCTGCACTACCCGGCCAACGCCTTCCCGAACATGGGGGCCTGGCTGACCGAGACGGTGCGCTGGTTCAGCGAGCATCCCGAGCTGCAGCTCCTGATCCGGGTCCACCCGGCCGAGATCCGCGGCACCGTGCCGGCAAGGCAGAAGGCGGTCGACGAGATCGCCAAGGCTTTCCCGGAGCTGCCGCCCAACGTCCACGTGATCGGTCCGGAGGAGCAGGTCAGCACCTATGCGGCCATGCTGCTCTGCGACTCGGCGATCGTGTACGGCACCAAGACCGGCGTGGAGCTGACCTCGCTGGGCATCCCGGTGATCGTCGCCGGCGAGGCATGGATCCGCAACAAGGGGGTCACCACCGACGCCCACTCGGTGGAGCACTACCGCGAGATCCTGGGCCGCCTGCCGTTCGGGGAGCGCCTGGACGAGGCGACGGTGCGCCGGGCGCGGATGTATGCCTACCACTTCTTCTTCCGGCGGATGCTGCCCCTGCCGTTCCTGGTGCCGTCCAAGTCCAAGGCCATGTACGACCTAGGCATCGACAGCCTGGAACAGCTGATGCCGGGCAACCATCCGGGCCTGGACGTGATCTGCGACGGGATCCTGAACGGCAGCCCGTTCATCTACCCGGCCGAGATCCTGGGCCTGCACGACGAGGAGCCGGCGTCAGCGGCGGCCTGACAGCCAGTTCTTCACCCGGCCGAGCAGCGAGAGCGTCTCCTCGGTATGCATGGCCACGGCGGCCTCGTGCCCGGAAAGGCGCTTGCGGAGGGCATGCACCGCGCCCTCCTGGCGCCGGACCAGGTCCGCCATGGCCGGATCACGTGCCAGCTCCGCCAGTTGCGCCTCGAAGTCCGGCAGGATCGCGCCCGGATCGTGCAGCTTCGGGTCGTAGCGCTGCCTGGTGATCCTGGCGAGTTCCAGCAGCCTGCGCGCGCAGGCGAGCACGTTGGCGTCCGCGTCGAACGGCATCGCCGGCACCCGGCCGGCCCAGGCATCGTCCATGGCCGCCGCCAGCCCGTCCGGGTCGTCGGTCCGGAAGAACCGGGCCTCCGGCGCCTGCTCGCGATGCACCGCGAACTCGGACAGGAGCAGGGGCCGGCCCAGCACCTTCGCCTCCTCCACCACCGAGCTCCAGCCCTCGAACCGGGACGGCTGGATCACCGCCTGGCAGTCGCGCAGCAGCGCCAGCTGGGTCTCGCGCGGGATCCGGCCCAGCACATGGCAGCGCTTCTCCAGCCCGTGCCGGGCGATCAGGCCACGGATGCGCGCCTCGTCGTCCGGCCAGCGCGGGTCCTTGGTCTCGCCGGTGAACACCAGCTCGATGCCCGGGTCCCGGCAGCGCGCCAGCGCCTCGACCGGCAGCTCCAGGTTCTTGTGCCGCCACCACTGGTTGCAGATCAGCAGGTAGCGCTCCGGCGCCTCCTTGGCCCGCGGCAGGGCTGCGACCTCGGCGGGGTCGACCAGGGCCGGGAACGGCAGCCGCACGGTCGGCACCATCGCCTCGCCCACGATCCGCCGCGTGTCCTGCTCGGCCATGGCGGACGACACGGCGAGCGCCGGGGGGCGGGTCGCCAGCAGGCGGAAATGCAGGTCGCGCCGGGCATACTCCGCCTTGTCGAACAGTTCCGGCAGGTAGCGGCACTGCCAGTCGGGGATCCAGCCGGCCCAGGGTGCCCCCACCGGCGCCTCGAACAGCTGGGTCGCCGGGTAGACCAGGTCCAGGTCGAGCTCGGCCGCCCGCTCGAACGGCTCCACCGCGGTCGCCAGATGCCGGTTGGCCTCGGCGATCGGCCGGCCGCGCTCGTCGGCCACCAGCAGCACGACCTCCGGCCGCTCGCCCTCCGGCAGCCGCGACAGCGCGGTGGCCCAGGCCAGCACGTAGTGGATCCCGCCGGTCCAGAGCGGGTTGCTCAGGACCCTGAGCCCGATCCTCATGAGCCTGCCGCCTGATCGGCGCGCTGGCGGATCGGGCCGAACACCCGGTCGGCGGTTCCCGCCGGGTCCTGCCAGTCATATTCCTGGCGCGACGGCAGTTCCTGCTGGGCCAGTTCCTTCCAGCGCCGCCCATAGACCTCGCGGTCCTCCGCCATGGTCGCGTTGTTCTGCATCCTGAGGGCCTCGCCCGGATCCACGTAGTGCTCGACATGGGCGTCCGGCACGTCCCGGATCGTCCAGCCCCGGTCCCACATCTTCAGGCAGAGGTCGCTGTCGGCCTTGTAGAACCGGTAGGCTTCCACCTCGATCCAGCCGACATCCTCCAGGGCCGGGCGCAGGAGGAAGCCGTGGTTGACCATCATCCGTCCGCCCAGCGTCTTGCCGACGAAGAAGCGCTGGTCGTCCGGCCAGTTGCGGAACGGGAAGGCCAGCCCGCCGACCCGCTCGCCCTGCCCTTCCAGCTCCGCCAGCCGGTCCAGGCCGGCCTGCAGCGTGCCCGGCAGCAGCAGGCAGTCGTCGGAGATCATGCAGATGATCTCGCTGTTGGCGGCGCGGAACGCCAGGTTCATGAAGAACCCCCAGCTCCGCTTGGGCAGCGCCGCCCCCTGCCACTCGCCCCGGTTGTGCTGGACGATCGTGATGATGTCCTTCTGCGCGGTCAGCCAGGGCAGGCTGCCATCCGACGACCCGCCATCGATCACCACGATCTCGACCTCGGCCGCCACCTTCTGCGCACGCACGCTCTCGATGGCGGGCTGCAGGAGATGCAGGCGATCCAGCGAGCCCAGCACCACCGAGAGCCGCGTCCGGTCGGTCGGGCGGACCGTAGGGCGGTGCGGCTTCGGGCTGGGCGCGGCTTGCGCGGCGCGAAACGGCCAGGTCAGGCGCATGGGGAGGGGAAACTCGCATTCTTGAACCGGTTGCCGGGCCGGTTTAGAACCAGATCCATTGACATTCCATCCGCGCGGACGTTTTAGCGCCGCGACGAAGACCCACCCCCTCGCGAATGGTCACCACGCCGCATGCCGGCACTCTGCCCCTTTGACCATGCATTCGCCGACGGGCCGGTGTTCCTGGAGCCGTCCGGCTTCCTTGCCGCATTGAAGATGACCCGCTCCCTGGCAGCCGCCCGCCGGCTGCAGGCGGTGTGGCGCTCTTTCCACGCGGCGGGGCAGATCGGGCCGGAGGTCCGGCTGGGCCTGGGCGCGCGGCTGGTCAACCGCAACAAGCGGGACGCCGTCACGATCGGCCGCCACACGGTCAGCCGCGCCGTGCTGCGCCTGGAGCCGGCCGGGCGCCTGACCATCGGCGAGCGCTGCTATTTCGGCGACGGCGTGCTGATCTCGGCGATGAACCACATCCAGATCGGCGACGGCACCCTGTTCGCCCATGGTGTACAAGTGTTCGACAACAACACTCACCCGGTCGATGCGGACGAGCGCGAGCGCCACTTCGCCAAGATCCTGGGCTTGTCGAAGAACACCGACTATCGGATCGCCCATGCGCCGGTCACCATCGGCCGGCGCTGCTGGCTGGGCATGAACGCGATCGTGTTCCGCGGGGTGACCATCGGTGACGACACCGTGGTGGCCGGCGGCTCGGTCGTCACCTCCGACCTTCCGTCCGGCATCATCGCCAGCGGCAACCCGGCCGTGCCGGTCCGCAACCTCAAGGAGTTCGTTGCCGCATGATCCGGCGCCTGTTCCGCTCCCCGCCTGCCCAGACCCCTGTTTCCACCCCCGAGGAACGCGCCGGCTGGGCCAAGCCCGTCTATGGCAAGGCCGCGCCCCGCTGTGACGCGGTCTGCTACAGCGCCGCCGCCGGCGAGACCGAATGGTACCCGCCGGTCATGGCCGGTGCGGAGACCTTCAGCTTCGCCTGCGCCTCGCCTGAGACCCTGCAGGATGCGCTGGACGTCATGGGCAAGCTCGAGCCCGACGACTACACGCGCTACCTGACCAAGTTCTATGCCGAGGGGCTGAACCGGTTCGGCGACGGCTGGATCTATGCCGACATCGTCACGGTCCTCTTGACCATGTCCCGGGCGCTGAAGCCCGCCCGCTACCTGGAGATCGGTGTGCGCCGCGGCCGCTCGGTCTGCACCGTCGCCAGCCAGACCCCCAGCGTCGACGTCGTGCTGTTCGACATGTGGATGAAGAACTATGCCGGGATGGAGAACCCCGGCCCGGACTTCGTCCGCAGCGAGCTGAAGAAGGTCGGCCACACCGGCACCGCCGAGTTCATCGACGGTAACAGCCACGTCACGGTGAAGAAGTACTTCGCCGACCACCCGGATACCTACTTCGACCTGATCACCGTGGACGGCGACCATACCGACCCGGGGGCGGCCGAGGACCTGGCCGACGTCCTGCCGCACCTGTCGGTGGGCGGGGCGGTCGTGTTCGACGATGTCTGCCATCCGGCCCATCCGGGGCTGGCCGAGGTCTGGCGGACCCAGGTGGCCGGCGACCCGCGCTTTTCCGCCTGGACCTTCGCGGACGCCGGCTACGGCGTGGGCTTCGCGATCCGCAAGCACTGATCCATGGCGGGCAAGCGGGTGGATCGCCTGGCAGTCGTCACCGGCTGCTTCGGCTTCTTGGGCGGCACGGTCGTCGAGCAGCTGGTGAAGTCGGGCTGGCGGGTCGCCGGCATCGGCCATGGCCGGCGCGGGCTGCCGCTCGCCATGGCGGTCGAGGACGAGGTCACGCAGGAAAGCCTGCGCGCCCTGTTCGCGGCGTTCGGCAAGCCGCAGCTGGTGGTCCATTGCGCTGGCACCGGCAGCGTCGGCAGGGCCCAGGCCGAGCCGTTCGCCGAGTTCCACCGCTCGGTGGGGGTGACCGCCCAGGTGATCGAGGCGGTCCGCCACGACGCGCCCGACGCCGTCCTGGTCTACCCCTCCTCGGCCGCGGTCTATGGCGAGAGCAACAAGCCCGCGCTTGCCGAGGACGAGCCGCTCCGTCCGGTCTCGGTCTATGGCAGCCACAAGGTCGCCTGCGAGGAGCTGGTCCGCTCGGCTGCCCGCGACCTCGGCCTGAAGACCCGGATCGTCCGGTTCTTCTCGCTCTACGGCGAGGGGCTGCGCAAGCAGCTGCTCTGGGACACCTGCAGCAAGCTCGCCGACGGCCGCCTGGAACTCTCCATGTTCGGGACCGGCGAGGAACAGCGCGACTTCATGCATGGGCGCGACGCTGCCCGGCTGATCGAGCGGCTGGCCGACCCAGAGCTGGGCTCCTTCCTCCTGGTCAATGGCGGGACCGGCAAGGCCACCACGGTCCGGGCCATCACCGAGCGGCTGGCCACCGGGACCGGCCGGTTCGTGAACGTCGCCTTCGGCGGCGAGGAGCATCGCGGCAATCCCAAGAGCCTGGTGGCCGATGCCACCCGCCTGACGCGGGAGCTGGACTTTGCCCCGGCCACCGAACTCGGCGCCGGGCTTTCCGCCTATGCCCGCTGGGCGCTGAACGAGCTTGGCGCCCGCAAGGGCCTGGAACTGCCCGACCACTCCACCGCCAAGCTCACCGTGGTGGTCGGCACTTGCGACCGCTGCGGCGACCTGTCCGACCTTTTGGACAGCATCGAGCTGCACACCCACACCCCGCATCTGGTGGTGGTGAGCGACGCCGGCAGCACGGACGGCACCATCGAGATGCTGGAGAAGCGCCGCCAAGCCAACCTGGTGGTGGTGCGCGAGGGCGAGCGGCGCGGCCAGGCGCGCGCCCTGAACGAGGTGTTCGCCAGCGTCTCGACCCCCTATGTCTGCTGGGTCTCCGACGACAACCTGATCACCGAGGGCGGCCTGGACCGCGCCGTCGAGATCCTGGAGGGCAACCCCCGGATCGGCATGGTCGGCCTCAAGGTCCGGGACCTGGTCGGGCCGTTCATCAAGGCGCCCTATATCGGCGGCATCGGCGTGGCCGGCGTGCTCAACGTCAACCAGGGCGTGCTGCCCACCGAGCTGCTGCGTAAGCTCGGCGGCTTCGACGAGGAGCTGCGCGACTATGGCATCGACCCCGATCTGACCCTGCGGGTGCTCAAAGCCGGCAAGGAGGTCTGCTTCACCAAGGAGGTCGCGGTGTTGCACCGACGCGGCTGGCCCTCGGACCCGAACAGCCCCGAGGCCAAGCGCCTGGCCGAGAAGCACGAGCGCGCGCGCACCCTGCTGGCCGCCAAGCACAAGGACCTGGGCGGCGACATCTCGCGCTGGAAGATGAAGCTTTATGTCTGGAAGGCGATGCGGGCGGTGCCGCTGCTTCGGCCGCGCCTGAACATCAATGCCCCGGACCCGATCCTGGGCTTCATCCCGCGCGACTGGCACAACGCCTTCAACGCCCGCTGGATCCACCCCCTGGACCCCCTGCGCACCCGCTCCAAGCCCTACCACCTGGTCCAGCGGATGCGCCCGGAATCCTGAGAGTTCCCATGAAGCCCCTCTCCTCGATGCCGGCCGACATCCGGCGCGCCTGCACCGGCCTGTTCACCGACATCGACGACACCGTCACCACCGAGGGACGGCTGACCCCCGCCGCCTACGCCGCGCTCGGCCGCCTGCACGAGGCCGGGATCATCGTGGTGCCGATCACCGGGCGTCCGGCCGGCTGGTGCGACATGGTCGCGCGGTTCTGGCCGGTGGACGGCGTGGTCGGCGAGAACGGGGCGTTCTTCTTCCGCTACGACCATGGCCAGAAACGCATGATCCGCCGCTTCGCCCAGAGCGAGGCGGAGCGCGCCGCCAATCGCGAGCGGCTGGCCCTGGTGCGCGAGCGCGTCCTGGCGGAGGTGCCGGGCTCGGCGGTCGCATCCGATCAGCTCTACCGGGAGGCCGACCTCGCCATCGATTTCTGCGAGGACGTCCCGCCGCTTCCCACGGAGGCGGTCGACCGGATTGTGGCGATCTTCGAGGAAGCCGGGGCGGTGGCCAAGGTCTCCTCGATCCATGTGAACGGCTGGTTTGGCGACCACGACAAGCTGACCATGTCGAGGATCTTCGCCGACGAGGCCCTGGGCATCGACCTGCAGGCCAGCCGGGAGCGCTATGTCTATGCCGGCGACAGCCCGAACGATGCGCCGATGTTCGGCTGGTTCCCCAACGCGGTGGGCGTGGCCAACGTGCTGCGCTTCCAGGACCGCATGACGGCCTTGCCAGCCTACGTGACCCCGTCGGAAGGTGGCGCTGGGTTCGTGGAACTCGTCGACGCCATCCTGGAGGCACGCGCATGACCAAGATCGTCCCGATCACCCCGGAGCATCGGGACGACTGGGAGCGGCTCTACGCGGCCTATGCCGCCTTCTACAAGGTCGAGCAGACCCCGGAGATGCGTGCCCGGGTCTGGGGCTGGCTGCAGGACCCGGACCATGAGGTGAACGGCTTCCTGGCGCTGGACGAAAGCGGGCGGCCGGTGGGCCTCGCCCATTTCCGCCCGTTCTCCCGCCCGCTTGCCGCCTCGGTCGGCGGCTTCTTCGACGACCTGTTCGTCGACCCGGATGCCCGCGGCTCAGGGGCCGCCCAGGCGATCTTCGCCGCCATCGCCGAGGAAGGCAGGAAGCGCGGCTGGACGGTGATCCGCTGGATCACCGCAGAGGACAATTATCGCGGCCGCAGCGTCTACGACCGGGTCGGCAGCAAGACCCGGTGGGTGACCTACGACATGCCGCTTTGAGCGGGGTCCGCGCGCAGACGTGAGACCGGAAACGATCTTCCTGCCCGTGACTAACGGCCGGTGACACTTCATTGTCTCTGCCGGTTCAGGCAAGGAACGATGGGTACCGATGACCTCGCGTGGCTCGATGATTCTGAGCGCCTTCTTCTTCAATCCTCAGGGTGACCATCGGGTCGCCTGGCGCCATCCGGACGCGCCCGGGGCCGAGGTGCTGGACCTTGCTTACTACCGCCGCCTCGTGGAGACCGCCGAGCGGGCCAGGATCGACGTGCTGTTCGTGGCCGACGAGGTGGCGATCTGGGACCAGCTGCCCAGCGGGATCGCGCACTACGCCAATGTCCGCCTGGAGATGTTCACCCTGCTCGCGGCACTCTCGGCAGTCAGCTCCGAGATCGGGCTGATCGGCACCGCGTCGACTACCTACAACGAGCCGTTCCACATCGCCCGCAAGTTCGCGTCGTTGGACTTCCTCAGCCATGGCCGCTCGGCCTGGAACATCGTCACCTCGGCGATGGACGAGGAGGCGCTGAACTTTGGCCGCGACCACCAGCTCGAGCATGCGACGCGCTACCAGCGGGCCCATGAATCCGTGGAGGTGGTGAAGGCGCTCTGGGACAGCTGGGAGGACGGCGCGCTGCGGATCGACAAGGACAGCGGGTTCTTCGCTGATCCGGAAAAGGTCCACCATCTCGACCATCAGGGCGACTTCTTCAAGGTGCGTGGCCCGCTCAACCTGCCGCGCCCGCCGCAGGGCCACCCGGTGCTGGTGCAGGCCGGCTCGTCCGGCGACGGCAAGGACCTGGCGGCGCGTCATGCCGACATCCATTTCGCGATCTTCCGTTCGCTGGAGGAAGGCCGGCGCTACCGGAGCGACATGAACGAGCGCCTAGCCAGGAACGGCCGGGCACCCGGCGACCTCAAGATCCTGCCGGGCCTGCAGCCGATCGTGGCGGACAGCGCGGCGGAGGCCGCCGAGAAGGCCGAGGCGCTGAAGGACCTGCTGCTCGACCGGGTCGCCGTCGACCTCCTGTCCTACTGGACCCGCACCGACCTGTCGGCCTACCCGATTGACGGCCCGCTGCCGGAGCTTCCCGGCGAGGAAGGCTTCGCGTCCGGCCACACCAAGCTCGGCCTGATCCGCGACTCTGCCCGGCGCGAGGGCCTCTCGATCCGCGAGCTCGGCCGGAAGATGGCCAATACCGGCTCGGTTGCCACCGTCGCCGGAACCGCCGGGGACGTCGCCGACCGCCTGGAGGAATGGTTCAGCGCGGGCGTCGCCGACGGCTTCAACCTGATGTTTCCGCTCCTGCCGGAAGGGCTCGACCGCTTCGCCGCCGAGGTCGTGCCGGAACTGCAGCGGCGCGGCGTCTTCCACCAGGAATATGGGCAGGGCACGCTGCGCGACCGGCTGGGCCTGAAGCGCCCGGCCAACCGCTTCGCCGATCGTCCCGGCTCCTCCCGAGCCTGAAGGGTCCCACGTTGAGCACCCCCCCGAACCGCCCCGCTCACCTGGAAGTCCTGCCCTGCGCCAAGCGTGTCCGGGTGGTCTTTGCCGGGCAGGTCATCGCCGACAGCCGCAAGGTCCGGATCCTGCGCGGCGAAGGCATGCTGCCGGTCTATTACTTCCCGCGCACCGACGTGAAGCCCGAGCATCTTCGCTCCTCGCCCGACATCACCGAGCATGCCCGCGCCGGCCGCACCGAGCATTTCGCGCTGTCGGCGGGCGACCGGCATGCCGAGGGCGCGGCCTGGAGCTTTCCACAGCCGGCTGATCCGGCGCTGGCAGCGCTGAAGGATCACATCGCCTTCGCCTGGTCGGCGATGGATGCCTGGTTCGAGGAAGACGAGGAGGTTTTCGTGCACGCCCGCGACCCGCATGTCCGCATCGACACCCTGGCCTGCTCGGCCCACATCCAGGTGATCCTGGCCGGCACGGTGATCGCCGACAGCCGCCGGTCGCTGATGCTGGTCGAGACCAACCATCCGG
The DNA here is from genome assembly GCF_000427665.1 of Geminicoccus roseus DSM 18922. Lineage (NCBI taxonomy): Bacteria > Pseudomonadati > Pseudomonadota > Alphaproteobacteria > Geminicoccales > Geminicoccaceae > Geminicoccus > Geminicoccus roseus. The sequence goes on along the minus strand of NZ_KE386572.1, from coordinate 1,454,459 downwards.
TCCGCTACTACCTGCCCGCCGACGATGTCCGCCTCGACCTGCTGACCTTCTCGCCGAGAACCACCCGCTGCCCCTACAAGGGCATTGCCTCCTACTGGTCCGCCGAGATCGACGGGAAGACCTACGAGAACATCGCCTGGTTCTACCGCGACCCGATCCCCGAGATCCCGAAGATCAAGGACCTGATCGCGTTCTATCCCGAAGCGGTGGACGCCATCCTGCGGGATGGCGAGAAGGTGGGCTGACCAGCCCAGCAGCAGTCATGGCCGAGATGGCAGGCAGCCCCGGGCCATGCCGGACGTGGGCAGGCCAAAGTACACGTCCTGGTTGATGTTTTTGGTTCCGTTGCAGGAAGTGTCGGGGATCGCTGCGGACAGCGGCATGTCCTCCCGGTACTTGCTCGGCAGAACATCGATTGTTTCAGCCGGCTCAATCCATCTGGTGGATAATGATCTTGAGGTGCCAAGCTACTATCAGGGTAGCAAATTCATTCTGAAACTTACTCTGAGCCGTATCAGTTGATCAGTCGAATAAATCCATCTGGTATCAGATCGCTGATCTCGCTATATTGAAACGCCCTCAAATAAACAGAGACCTGCATGCCTACTGTCCATCTGTACTACGACGGCTGGCTGACGCTGCCGGTTCATGCCCGCCGGCACTTGGATGTCGCCCATGGCGATCAGCTGGAAATCGAGCTGGTTGGCGATGGCCTGCTCCTGCGTCCGGTAGCTCCGGCCGAACGTCCCGCCCGAACGGCGCCGGATCTGCCGGCGGCACCGCCAGCCGCGCCACCCGCCGCCGCGACGCCGGCTGTCGAGGCCGCGCCACCCGCCCGGGGACGCGGCCGGCCGCGCAAGCTGCCCCAGCAGGACCTGGCGCCGCGCATCAAGGTCGGCGGCCGGCGCCGGAGCACGGCTCCCGCCTGATCTCTATCCCTTCAGGATCATCGGTCGGCGGCGGGTCACTCGTCGATCCGCCCGATGATCTCGCGGTAGGCGGCCTCCGGGAACGCCTTGAGCGTGGTGGTGCGGACGAAGCCCGACATGCCCAGGCGCAGGCTGAAGCGCGCCGCGGTGGCGTCGTCGGGCGCCTCGTAGACCACGACCATGTCGTAGCCGCCCATGGTCAGGAAGACCTGCTTGAAGTCGCCGCCCATCTCGCGCAGGAGGTCGCGTGCCTTGTCCAGGCGGCTGGGCGAATCCTTGATGTGGGCGATACCCTTGTCCGTGTAGCTGACCAGCGCGACGAAATGGGACATCTTTGCTCTCCCTGACCGGACCAGACGGCATCAAGTCCAGCATTGTCTGCACCTGCCGGCCGCCAAGTCGCCAGACCTTACCACATCCGGCCATCCATGCGATCATGCTCCATTGGAGGGTCGCGTCGAGGCGATGCGACCGCGAATGCTGGAGGACAGAGCCCATGCGGGTCGGGGTGCTGCTCTGGGTAGCGGGTCTGGTCCTGGGCGGCTGGCCGCCGGCGCTGCATGCCGCCTCCTCCACCCGGCCCTGCCTGTGCCGCCATGCCGGAGGCACCGCGAAGCAGGGCGAGATCGTCTGCCTGATCCGCGATGGCCGGCATCAGCTGGCGCGCTGCGAGATGGTGCTCAACAACGCCTCCTGGCATTTCCTGGAAGAGAACTGCGGGCCGGTCGCCGCGGACAGCAGCCTGCCGCTGCGCAGCGACGGCTGACGGTCTCGCCGCCGGCTCAGCCGGCCAGCGACTTCTCCATCGCGTAGTTGTGGATCGGCACTCCTGCCACCTCGAAGTCGCGCCGCCCAGCCAGGGCGAAGCCCTTGGCCAGGAAGAAGGGGCGCGCCGCCTCGCTGGCCTCCGCCCACAGCCGGTCGATGCCTCGCTCCCCAGCGGCCCGTTCCAGCGCCTCATACAGGGCCGAGGCGACCCCGGTCCCGGCTGCTTCCGGCGCGCAGTACAGGAAGTGGATGCGGCCCCTGGCTTCCAGGTCGGCGAAGGCCAGGGGCCGGTCCGCTTCATCCACCGCGACCAGACGAACCCGCCCGTCGCTGGTCAGGGCGTCCAGCCGCTCCGGCGACGGCGCCAGCGCCGCCCAGGCCCGCACCTGTCGCGCCTCGTAGTAGCGGCTGCCGATCCGTTCGACCGCTCGCCGGTAGATGTCGGTCACCGAAGCCGCATCGGCAGGACGATAGGTGCGGATCGTCATCGGCAGGCAGATCCCCATTTACACGAACGAACCCGAGGACCCGGGGCGGAACAGCGACACGGCCCCGGCCGGGGCGGCATCAGACGGGCTTCAGCTCCGCCCGACCGTGCACTCGATCTGGCCGTGCGGCTCGTCGGTGGCGGTGAAGACCTGGTTGTCGTTGTCCAGGCCGAACGGCTCCAGGTTGATCGGGATGTAGTGCTTGTTCGGGCAGGCGAGGCTGATCTCCTCGACTTCCGGGACCGCCTCCAGCGCCGCCTTGCCCATGCGGTACAGGCTGTCCTGGATGCTGCGGCTGTAGGTGCCGGCGAACACCCGGAGCATCGTGTCCAGGATCGCCTGGCGGGCCTGGTCGTAGTCGGAAGGCACGCTGTGCCAGCGCCAGGACGCGTTCATCGCGGTCGAGGCGATCCGGTCGTCGGTCTCCTTCAGCGTCGTGAACGGCTCCTTGACGTAGCCGGCCCAGCCCGAGCCGGTCGACTTCAGGAAGGTGAAGCCGTCGATGCCGGATTCGGTCACTGTGCTGGCGTGGGTCATCGTGACCCGGGCGAACGGGCGGCCGTTGCCATCCAGGACGAAGCCGTGCGGCTGCTCCTGGCCCTCCGACACGATCCGGCGCCATACCGTCTCGTGCCCGGTCACGACGGCGCCGTCCAGCATCCGGTACTCGTCGAGCAGCCGGCGCGCGATGGCGGCGCAGAACGCCTCGTTGCCGAAGGCGATATTCTCCCGCGCCACGATGTTGACGATGTTCTTGATGGTGTCGGTGCAGATCGACTTCGAGTTGTCGGCCTTGGTGAAAGTCTCGGCGAAGTCGCCCGTGACCATGGCGTCCACGCTGGTCTCGCGCACCTCGTGCCATCCTTCCGGCCGGCCCGGCACCTCGCGCCGGACGCGCAGGACACGGACGCGGCCCTTGCCGTAGGTCTTGCGAACGAGCGTCATGCGGCTTGGCCCTCCGGAGGCGGCTGATCTAAGGTCGTGCCGTCAGTCTGGGCAGGCGAGGGCATCGAGGCAATGAGCACGGATGCGGCGATCACCGGTGGCTGTCTGTGCGGCGCGGTCCGCTACCGGGTGACGGGCGAGGTCGGGCCGATCTCGGTCTGCCATTGCGGGCAGTGCCGGCGCGCCCATGGCTATCTCGGCGCCTATACCGACGCGCCGACCGAGAGCATCGCGATCACCGGCGCGGAGCGGCTGACCTGGTACCGCTCGTCGGACCAGGCCGAGCGCGGCTTCTGCTCGGTGTGCGGCTCGGTGATGTTCTGGAAGCCGGCCCATGGCCGCCACATCTCGTTCAGCGCGGGCTCGATCGACCAGCCGAGCGGCCTCGTGATCGACCGGCACATCTATGTCGCCGATCGGGCCGACTACGAGACCATCGACCCGGACGCGCCCGGCCACTGGCCGCAGGCGGACCGGCCGTGACGGCTGCCGGCGGCTAGGCTACCACCGGACGCCCGCGCCGCCCCGATCCGAGTGCCGCCATGCCCGCCGACGCGACCCTTTTCCTCAGCCGCTGGGCCGATGTCGTGGCGTTCGGCATGCTGGTCGGCGGCTGGCTGTCCTACCCGATCCTGCTGGCCGTCCTGGGCCATTCGCGCGCCACGCTGAACGACACGATGGTCGAGATCCGCTGCGCCTGGATGGTCTCGATGCTCAGGCGCGAGAACCGCATCACCGATGCGGCGCTGGTCGGCCACGTCATCTCCAGCGCCTCGTTCTTCGCTTCCACCACGGTCCTGGTGATCGGCGCCCTGTTCGGCGCGCTGGCGAATGCCGGGGCGATCGTCGACACGGTGGGGCAGTTCCTGGTCGACCACCCGCCGACCGTCTGGATCACCCAGCTCAAGACCGTCGTGATCCTGATGATCTTCGTCTACGGGTTCTTCAAGTTCACCTGGGCGATCCGCCAGTACAACTACATGATCGCCATGTTCGGCGCCGCTCCTCCGGCACCCCTGCCCGAGGCGCTCATCGGCAAGCTGTCGGTGATCTACGCCAAGCATTTCAGCCGCGCCGCCCAGGACTTCAACCATGGCCTGCGCGCCTATTATTTCGGCCTGGCCGGGTTCGCCTGGTTCATCGATCCGCTGATCGTGCCGCCGGCCCTGCTCTTCATCATGGCGATCCTGGTCCGCCGGCAGACCCGCTCGGCGGTGCTGGAGGATGTGCAGGCCGCCCGGATGGCGCTGCGCTGACGATCCTGGCGAAGATCCGGCCGGCGCAGCTGCGCTCTTGGGGATGCAGTCGATGCGACGCCGCCGCTCCTGTCGCGCCTTGTCATTGACAGGCATGGACGGGTGGTAATCTACCTGAGTGCTGGACCATGCGAAGGAGTGTTCGGAGATGGCCGTCGGCGATCCTTGCCCGGTGTTCGTGGCACGTTCGTCCAATTCGCCCGCGCTGAAGATCGACACGATCGCGGGCCGCTGGCTGGTGCTCACCTTCATCCCGGGCATGGCCGATCCCAGGGCCGCGGCCCTCGCCCCTGCCCTGGCAGGCTCGTCCTTGTTCGACGACAACCATGCCAGCCTGTTCCTGGTCACCAACGACGCCCAGGACGAGGAAGCCCAGCGCCTGCCACTGCGCATCCCGGGCGTGCGCGCCTTCTGGGACTACGAGGATGCGGTGGCCGGGCAGTTCGTGGCGCGGCCAGGCGACCTCACCACCATCGTGATCAGCCCACGCCTGCAGATCATGGCCGAGATCCGCGAGCCGGAGCCGGCTAGGCATGCCCAGGCGGTGCTCGACTTCCTCGGGGCGGCGCCGCGGGTGGACTCCCTGCCGCCCATGCTGGCCCATGCGCCGGTCCTGGTGATCCCGCAGGTGTTCGAGCCGGAGTTCTGCCGGATGCTGATCCAGGGCTACGAAACCCATGGCGGCAGGGAGAGCGGCTTCATGCGCGAGATCGACGGCAAGACCGTCGAGGTGAAGGACCGGAGCCACAAGGTCCGCAGCGACTGGACCATCGGCGACCAGCAGATCACCCGCGCGATCCAGGCGCGCTTCACCCGCCGGGTCGTGCCGGAGATCAAGAAGTCGTTCCAGTTCGAGGTCACCCGGATGGAGCGCTACATCGTCGCCTGCTACGCGGCCGAGGAAGGTGGTCACTTCCGCGCGCACCGCGACAACACCACCAAGGGCACCGCGCACCGCCGCTTCGCCGTCTCGGTCAACCTGAACGCTGACGAGTACGAGGGCGGCGACCTGCGCTTCCCGGAGTTCGGCCGCCGCACCTATCGTGCGCCATCCGGCGGTGCGGTGGTGTTCTCCTGCTCGCTCCTGCACGAGGCCACGCCGGTCACCAGCGGCCGGCGCTATGCCTTCCTGCCCTTCCTCTATGACGAGGCCGCCAAGAAGATCCGCGAGGCCAATCTCGGCTTCATCCAGCAGAACACCGCCGCCTAGCGGCTTGGGTTCGGCGGAAGATCCCTTCCGCCGAACTCACGTCACCACATGCTCGCCGGCTCCGCAGCCATGATCTAGAGGACCGGCACGGCCAGCACCGCCCGTCCTGCCTGACGCAGCACCTGCTCGGTGGTGCTGCCGCGCAATCCGTCGAGCACGTCGTCATGGCCATGGGTCGCCATGACGATCAGGTCTGGGTCGATCCGTGCGGCCGCCTCGACAATTCCAGGTACGACAGCACCGTTGGCGTTGGCCCGCCGCAGGCGCGCCTCGTGCTTGGCCTCGACCGTCACGGTCGGCGCCTGGTCGGCCGGCCCGACATGAAGCAGGTGCACCAGCGCGTCCTGACATCCCAGCGCGTCACTGAGGCTCAAGGCGAGGCTAACCGCGTCGTCCCGTGGCGTCGCGCCGTCGACCGGGATCAGGATGTTCCGCAGCCGGGCAGCCCCCGTGTCGGCATCGACGAAACCGCTGCCCTCGGGCGGAAGGAACAGGGCCGGCGCGTCCGTGCGGCGGGCCAGCTGCTCGGCGATGGAGCCGTGCAGGAGCCGCGCCAATCCTCCTCGGGCACGGGTCGCCAGCACCAGGAGGTCGCAGCCCTTCTGCTCGAGAAGTCGGTCGAGCGCCTCGATCGGATTGGCAGCCGGGATCAGCTCCTTCGCGACCCGGATGCCCAGCCGCTCCGCGATGGCGGTGCGGGGCACATCCGGCCCGATCAGGCCCCACCTGCCCAGCATGGATCGCACGCCCGGAAATGACGTCCAGTCCGGGTCCCGGTCGGCATCCGGATCCGCCGCATGGACGATCGCCAGATGCCCCTTGCAGGCAAGCGTGAGCGCCAGGGCATGGGCGAACGCCGTCTCGCTCAGCAGGGTGAGATCGGTCGGATGGACGATACGGTTGGATCCCAATGCCTCGCTGCCTAGAACAAGCGTCATTGCGACGATTCCTCCCATGACGGTGAGACGGCCATCAGGCCGACCCCAGGAGCCGGCAGCCTCGGCTGCGCAGATCAGCATCGATCTAGGTGTATTTCCCGCCGTGCCTCAAGGATAAACAGGATCCAGGGAGCGGATGGAGGCGCGGGCCTTGAGCAGGCCAAGAGCCAGGAGGCGACAGGGGGCCGGGTTGGTGCTCAGCCTGGCGGACATCCTGCCGCTGCCGCCTCGACGATCTGCACGAAGCCGCGGCCGAACCGGCCCCGCTCCTGCTCGTAGCGGTCCAGGGCATGGGCCTCGGCCATCACGTCCGGCCCCGGCCGGCCCGCGTCGCGGATGGTGGTGAGCGCCTGCGCCAGTGCCTCGACGTCATCGACCCCGAACCAGAGGGACCGGTCGTCCCGGGCCTGAGCACGATGGGTCCGTATGTCGGACAGGAGCAGCGGGCGGCCCAGCGCCTTGGCTTCCTCCACCGTGGTGCTCCATCCCTCGAAGCGGGACGGGTTGAGCAGCGCCATCGCCCGGCGGTGCAGCGCGAACACCACGTCCAGCGGCACCGGGCCCAGCAGCCGGAACCGCTCCGCCAGCCCCAGCTCGGCGATCCGGGCGCGCAGCGCCACCCCGTGCTGCGGCGCGCGGTAGTCGATCAGATGGCCCGATGACACCACGGTCAGGCCAGGCACCGCCGCCAGCGCCTCGACCGCCAGCGCGTGGTTCTTGTGCCGCCAGAGCTGGCCCGGCAGGTACACGAAGCGCTCCGGCAGCCCGTAGGGCTCCAGCACGTCCAAAGGATCGGCGATCAGCGTGCGCGGCGGGATGGTCACCGCGAACGGCAGGACACGGGCGCGTTCCGCCTGCATCGGGAACCAGCCGGCCAGCTCGGTGGCCGCCGCTTCGGTCTGCACGATGGTCAGCGCCGAGCGGGCCAGGAACCGGCCATGCTCCCGCTCCCGCGAGCGTTGTTCCGCCGGGCTGAACATCCCGGGCAGGTGGCGTTCCTGGAAGTCCGGGATCCAGTGGATGTTGGGCACCGAGGGCGCCCGGCAGGGCAGGGGCCGCAGGAAGGTGACGTCGACCAGGCCGCGTAGCGCACGGTCGAAGCCGTCCAGCCAGGGCAGGTCGAGATACTCGCCGAGCTTGCGCCCGACCCAGGCCGGCTGGCGGCGGGTGAGCTGGCCGAGCGGGTGCGGCTGCGCGCCCAGTGCGCGCCAGCGGGCGACCCGCGCCGCACTGGCGTCCTGGCCGTGAAGCAGCAGCACCGTCACCTCGGGCCGGCGACCGATCGCCTCCAGGAGGTTGAGGAGAAAGCTCTCCCCGCCCCCCCAGCTCGGATCGAACGCCGCGAACAGCCCGAGCCGCAGCGGTTCAGGCACTGGCCGCCTTCGCGATCCCGGCGGCGTCCAGGCCGTGATCGGCCAGCACCTCGTCGTTGGCGCCGCAGGACGGGATCCGGTCGACGCCCAGGTGCAGGATCCGGCCAGGGAAGCGGATCGCCTGGAGGGCATCCCCCAGCATCACGCCCTGGCCGCCCTCGACATAATGATCGTCGATGGTGACCACCGTCCTGGCCCCGGCGGTCGCTTCCTCCAGCCAGTCACGGTCGACCTGGTTCAGCCAGGGCAGGATCACCAGCCTGCCGCCGCCCATGCGGTCCAGCGCATGCCAGGCCTCGGTCGCCATGGTCGGGCCATAGGCGATCAGCACCGTGTCCTTGCCGGTGTCCTTCGCGATCCAGCCATTGCCGGGCTTCGGCACGTAGCCGGCCGGGAGTTCGTAGGGGACCGGCACCGGGATCGACACGAAGCGCAGGTAGCTGCTGCCGGGGTTGGCCTGCACCGCCCAGCGGACCAGCGGGGCGACCTCGGCGGCACAGGAGGGCTGGACCAGGGTCAGGCCCGGCGTGCCGGAAAGCGCCGCAATGTCCCGCACCGACTGGTGCGAATGACCGGGACCGCCCGGAACCAGCCCGGCCAGCGCCGCCATGTAGACGACCTTGGAGCGCTCGGAGGCGTTGTTGTAGATCTGCTCGTTGGCACGCGTCGCGAGGAAGCAGGCAAAGCTGTGGCAGACCGGGACCAGGCCCTTGAGCGCCATGGCGCCCGCCTGGCTCACCATGTCCATCTCGGCGATGCCACACTCGATGAAGCGCTCGGGGTGCTTGTCCTTGAACGGGATCAGCCCGCAATCGAGCATCAGGTCGGCGTCGAGCGCCACCAGCTTCGGGTTCTCGGCCGCCAGTTCCAGCAACGCTTCGGAATAGGCCGGGATCAGCCGCTCGGGCACCTGGGCCGGCGGCGGCGTCACCGGACGCTCGACCGTCTCCAGCGACAGTTCGGTGGCGCGCGCCTCGCGCAGCACCCGATTGATCCGGTCCATGATCTCCTGGGCGCCGCGGGTGTAGTCAGCGGCCTGCGGCGCGCCGGAATGGAAGCGGTAGATTTCCGCGTCGCTCTCCATGGCGACGTGCTCCATGAAGGACACGCCCTTGCCCTTCACGGTATCGGCGATGACCAGCTTGGGCTTCTTCACGCCCCGGATGTCGTCCAGCGCCTTGACGATGCCCGGAAGGTCGTGGCCGTCGACGCGGACCACGTGCCAGCCGAACGCCCGGAACTTCGCTTCCAGGTCGCCCAGATCGGAAACCTGCGCCACGAAGGTGTCGGACTGCAGCTTGTTGTGGTCGACGATCGCGGTGATCTCGGCAAAGCCGCGGTTGACCGCCCCGCCCAGGCTCTCCCAGATCTGGCCCTCCTGCAGCTCGCCGTCGCCCAGCATCACGAAGATGCGCGGGCTCTTGCCGCCCTGCAGCCGGTTGGCCGCGACCATGCCCTTGGCCTTGGAGATGCCCATCCCGAGCGAGCCGGTGTTGGCGACCATGCCGGGCGTGCCGACGTCCGGATGACCGGGCAGGCCGCCCAGCTTGCGGAACCGGTGCATCAGATCGGCCGGCAGGCGGCCGAGCGCGGTCATCACCGCATAGAGCCCGGGCGCATCGTGGCCCTTGGAGGAGAAGTAGACGTCGCCCTCGCGCATCTCCTCCAGGTGCAGCCAGGAGACGATGTCCATCGAGCTGAACGAACTGCCGATATGGCCGGAGCCGGCCCGGGCGATCATGTAGAGCGTGTTCAGCCGCGCCATGTCGGCGAACAGCCTTGCCCGCGCCACCGCAGGCATCGCCAGGGCGCGGATCCGCGCGAACTCGTCCGGCGCGATCCAGTAGAGCGTGCCCTCGACGGCGTTGCCGGTCAGTTCACCCATGAGACGCTGCTTTCACCGAAGATGGAGTTGAGGCGGACAAATCAGGCATTGCCGAGGCTGGCGGGCGATCGGTCGATCTCCGGCAGCTTCGCGCCTTCGTGCTCAATGATGTAGAGGGCGTAGAACCAGTCCTCGGGGTCGTTCAGGTCGACGCCCTCGAAGCCTTCGGTCAGGAACGGCATGAAGCTGTTGCCGGCGATCGTCCGTCCGTCCCGGACCACCCGGCTCCAGGCGATCTCCAGGCTGGCGTTCTGCACGTAGACTTCCGGCAGGGTCGGGTACTGCGAGCTGTGCCAGGGCTGCTCCGGCGGGCCGAACGGCAGGAGCGGCGACATCCGGTTGCCTCGGATCACCCACATCTTGGCCGGGTGCTCGCGGCATTTCTGCACCGCGCGCAGGCTGTCGAACTGTTCCCGCTCGGCCAGGAACTGGTGCCAGGCCCGCCGGATGGTCGCCGCCTGCCGGAACGGCGAGGTCGGCCGCAGGATCGAGAAGCAGTCTTGCGGCTCGATGGCCCCCAGCGCGTGCTCGACCCACTCGATGTCCGGCGAGCGGTCGCCGGCGATCTCCGGCGGCCGCATCACCACCTCAGCCCCGTAGTAACGGGCGATCTCCGCATAGTCGCCGCTGTCGGTCGACACGCAGACCTTGTCGAACACGCCGGACGCCCGCGCGGCCGCGATCGAGTAGGCCAGCGCCGGGTGGCCCATCAGCGGCCGGATGTTCTTGTCGGCCACGCGCTTGGACCCGCTGCGCGCGGGAATCAGGGCGACGATCGAAGGAGCGTTGTCGACGGGCATGGGATGTCCGGGGGCCGCGTTGCTGGCTGGGTTTCTAGTGGGTTTGCCGGTGGCTGGGAACGGCTATGGATGCTCGCGGTTGCCGGGCGGTCTATCTAGGTCGGCCCCTTGGCCAGAACGTCCGGAACCGGCCGCCTGCAGCGCGTCGAGCGCCGCCTCGTTCTCCGCACCCCAGCGGTAGAGCATCTCGATCGGCTGGGCGAAGGTCTCGCCCAAGGGGGTGAGCGCGTACTCCACCTTGGGCGGCACCACCTCGTAGACCTTGCGCCGCACCAGCCCGCGCTGCTCCATGTCCCGCAGGGTCTGCACGAGCATCTTCTTGGAGATCCCGGGCAGGCTTCGCTGCAGGACGCCGGTACGTGCCGTGCGTTGCGGCAAGTGGAACAAGGCGTGGATCACCATGCTGGTCCACTTGACGGTGAACAGCTCCATCACCCGGCGCGGCGCGCAGTCCTCCTCGAAGATCAGCTCGTTGCCCTGAAGGGTCGGCGGCATCGGACGGGCACCTCCTGGTGGCTATGTCCCTTCGCGGTGCCTTCTAGCCCGCTGCCGGGGCCGCGCCTACGTTCCGTGCCATGGATTGGCAAAGGACATGAGCATGAGCGGCACAGCCTTGGTCGTCGGTGCCAGCGGCATCATCGGCAACCGTCTGGCGCACGAACTGCTGGCAGAGGGCTGGACGGTCCACGGCCTGGCGCGGCGACCGCCAGCGGATCCGGCGGGCCTGCAGCCGGTGGCCGCCGACCTGCTCGACCCGGACAGCCTGGCCGCGGCCCTGAGCGATCTGGCGCCGACCCATGTCTTCCTGGCCACCTGGATGCGCAACGCCACCGAGGCCGAGAACATCCGGGTCAACGGCACGATGGTGCGCAACGTGCTGGTCGCCCTCTCGCCTGGGAAGTCGGTGCGCCACGTGGGGCTGGTGACCGGGCTGAAACATTATCTTGGCCCGTTTGAAGCCTATGCGAAGGCCGGGACCCTGCCCGAGACGCCGCTGCGCGAGGAACAGCCGAGGCTGCCGGTCGAGAACTTCTATTATGCCCAGGAAGACGAGGTGTACGCTGCAGCCGAGCGCGACGGGTTTGGCTGGAGCATCCATCGTCCGCACACCGTGATCGGCAAGGCGGTCGGCAACGCCATGAACCTCGGCACCACGCTGGCGGTCCATGCCTCGATCTGCAAGGCGACCGGCCGGCCGTTCCGGTGGCCGGGATCGCAGGCGCAGTGGGAGGGCCTCTCGGACGTGACCGAAGCGCGGATCCTGGCCCGGCAGCTGATCTGGGCGGCAACCACCGAGGCGGCCCGCAACCAGGCGTTCAATATCGTGAACGGCGACGTCTTCCGCTGGAAGTGGCTGTGGCCGCGCCTGGCCGCCTGGTTCGGCGTGGAGGCGGTCGGGTTCGACGGCACCGTTCATCCGCTGGAGGCGCAGATGGCCAAGGACGCTCCAGTCTGGCGCGAGATCGCCCAGCGGCACGGGCTGGCCGAGCCCGACCTGCACCGCCTGGCCTCGCCCTGGCACACGGATCTGGACCTTGGCCGTCCGATCGAGGTGATGACCGACATGAAGAACAGCCGGAAGCTCGGCTTTGCCGGCTTCCAGCCGACCGAAGACTCGTTTCTCGACCTGTTCCAGCAGCTGCGGGCGGACCGCCTGATCCCCTAAACGCTATCCCGGTCGGGCGGCATGCAATGGCTCGCAGCCCATCTTGCTCTGCATGCCTGGGAACCTTGCCCTAGTGCCGGCGGTTCAGATCCTGATTGGAACCTTTCGGCACACGGGCCCCACCATGTCAGGATATGCCAAGTTCGGCGCGATGATCGCCACCTCGGCTCTGATGCTGTTTGTCCTGACGCACCTTGCCACAATTGGTTCGGATCAGATCCATCCTGCGAGTGAGGCGGGCGTTCCCCTAGCCCTGGTCCTGGGAGCAGCCGTCGCCGTCGTGATGCTGGGGTTCATGCTCTGCAGATATCCCAGCCAGACCACCACCCTGGGTATCCTCGTGGTCAGCATGGCCGTCTTCGCCCTGGCTCTTCATCTTGTCCCCGGCCAGGGCGGGGTCGAAGACGTAGCGCTGATGGATACGATGATCGCGCGTCACTCGCCCGCGATCGCGACGAGCGAGTGACCTGCGGTCTTCGACCACCAACTTGGTGAGATTGCTCAAGGCGCGACCCAGAGGAAGCGCCCGATGAGCCTGCTCCGCCGCGAGGTCGGCAGCCTATCTTACACCTGGGTCACCTTGCCAGTCGCGATGTCGTAGACAGCGCCGACGACCTGGACCTTCCCGGCCTCGACCATTCCGGCCACCACCGGCGTGGCGGAGCGCAGGCGTTCGACGTTGTAGCGCACGTTCTCCGCGATGGCGGCATCCAGCGGATCGGCGGGCTCGGCGTCGAGTGCCTTCTGCACGCCCGGCTTGAGCATGTCGACCAGAGCCGGCAGGTGGCCTGGCAGGGTGATGTCGTCCTGGATGACCTTGATCGTGGCATCGACGGCGCCGCAGCCGGAATGGCCCAGCACCATCAGGAGCGGGATGCCCAGCACCGCCACCCCGTATTCCAGGCTGGCCAGCCCGTCATCGTTGACGAAATTGCCAGCCACCCGGACCACGAACAGGTCACCCGGCGCTTGGTCGAACGCGAGTTCGGGAGCTAGGCGAGAGTCCGCGCAGGAGACGATGCCGGCGATCGGGTACTGCCCGGCCGCGCGGGCAGCACGGTGCAGGGCGAAGTCACGGATCTCCGTTTGGTTGGCCACGTAGCGGGCGTTGCCGTCGGTCAGCCGCTGCAGCGCCTCAGCGGGTGCGATGGCATTGGGCGGCGCCAGCTCGGAATCGGCCAGGTCGACCGCACCCGCGGCGCGAGACCAGAGCGCGGCGGTGCCGGTGAAAGCCATCGTCATTCCGAGCAGGGCGCGGCGGGAGGGACGCAAGATCCCGGCTCTGCAACTTTCGCACATTGGTCTCTCCAGGCCGTCTTCTGATTTAGGCCCGGAGGCCGCCCCTAGCGCCAGTCTCCTACCAGCTGGAATGCCGCCCAGTACATCGGTGCGGCTGTCCCGGGCTCCGCCGCGACCACCAGTTGGGCCCGGCGCAGCGCCTCGGCCTTGCCGACGTCGCCCCGGGCGAACTCCTCATGGAACAGTGTTGTTAGCCGTGCGGTCGCGGCATCGTCAACTTTCCACATCGATCCAAGCGCGGAACGCGCGCCTGATTTCACGGCGAGTCCCGCAAGCCCGAGGGCGGCGCGGTCGTCGCCAAGGGCGCTCTGGCAGGCGCTGAGCACCAGCAGGTCGACTGGCCGGTCGCGGTAGCGCGCCTGCTTGATCAGGCTTTCCAGGTCATCGAGGCCGAGTTCCTCGCAGGTGCCGAGCAGGACTTTGCTGTCGGAGGCCTGCGGGGCGAACTCGGCATGGGTCGCGAAATGCAGGACCGAGAGAGGCCGGGTGGCCAGATCCTGGTAGAGGCTGGCGCGCGCGAACGACTCGTCCATCAGCACGATCGTGTCCGACCGGGGATGCAGTGCCTCGATGGCCATCACCTCGGATCGGGTGCCGGCCAGGGCGTCCCAGCGGGGCGGGCAGGCCCGCGAGACGGCACCGAGCAGCCAGTCGGCCCCGCGTACCCTGGTCGAGCGGTCGTCGATGAAGTCGAGGCCCGGGTTGAGGGCGATGGCGTGCCGCTCGAGCAGCAGCGTGTCGCCGTCCAGGAGGGTGGCGGGCAGGACATGGCGCAGGGGCCCGTCCGGGACGAACACCAGGGTGGCCACTTGGGAAAGCTCGCTCGCGAACGGCCGGATCAGGAGATCGTAGAGCTGGCGCGACTGCTCCTTCCAGGCATTCGGCTGGGTGGGGTCGGTCAGCCGGAACGGATAGGCCTCCAGTTCGCCGCGGGGCGGGAGTCCAGCGCGGTGGTGGCGGATGTCCCCGCCGGGCAGCAGCATGAACAGCTCGACGCTAGGCCCCTGCACGATCGTGACCAGGGCCGCGGCGTCCGGGTCGATCTCGGCCAGCGTCCTGGTACGCGCCTGCAGCGCAGCCACGCAGTCGTCCTGGAAATAATCCGACAGCTCCGCCGCCCGCGCCCGTTCGGCGAAATGCAGGATGTCGCGATAGATCGGGACCCGCTGGTCCGGAGGCAGCGCGTTCGCCCGGTCGATCTGCAGGGCCACGTAACGCTCGACCAGCGGCTCGACGCGCAGGCGATAAGGGGATCCCTGGCGGATCCAGTCAAAGGCCAGGAGTTCCGGGCGTCGCCGGTCGAGGGCTCGGATGGCGGCGGCATAGGCAGCGGCGGTGGCGGCCGGATCGCTGCCCTGGGCGTCCAAGAGACGAGCCCGGGCCGTCAGCGCCCGTTCCTCGGCATCCGCCGCCCCGGCATGCGCCGCCTGCAGCACCGCGGCATCGGCAGCCGCCAATGCCTGGTCGGCAGGTCCGTTCGCCTCCAGCCATTCCGCCCGCCGCGCCGCCGCGATGGCGGCGATGTCTGGGGCGTTCTCCAGCTTGGCCGCCTGCTCGACCGTCGCCAGGGGTGCCGGATCCTTCTGCTCCTCGGTCAGCAGGAGCGCCGCCACCAGCCGCTCGGGCAGCGAGCCTTGCGTTGCGTCGACAGCAGCGGCGCTGGCGGCCGGCTCCTCCACCGGCGGCGGGCAGGGATCGCCTTCCAGCACGGGCGGCAGTGCTTCCTGCCAGCTGCGGACTGTTTCCAGCCGCGCGGCGAGGCTTTCTTGCGTGCGGTAGAGATCCTGGGCCCTGGCGGCCGCCATGCTTGCGACCGCCGCCAGATCGGCGCGCTCCTCGCAGCTCTCGGCCGGGGGCAGCACCGCCAGCCGCTCGGTCAGCTCGCCGATCCGGCGCAGGCAGGACTGCCATGCGGCGCCCGCCTGCATGGGGTCGGAGGGCAGGGTCATCGGGCGGTCGGCCCCGTCGCAGCTGCCGGTCACCAGGCCGCAGAAGCGCAGGAGAGCCGCGGGATCTTCCGGGGCCGCCGCCTCGCGCGACAGGAGCAGGGTGGCAGGGAAGCACTGCCGCGCCTCGATCAGGTCACCCGCCTCGTCTGCCCGTGCCGCCGGAACCAGAGCCAGCAGCGAAACCAGGATCGCGATCCAGCGCATCAGCCTCTTCCTGCCGGTGCGAACGGCCATGGCCAGATGCCGAAGTTGATCCGGAAATGAATGCCCAGGTCCTGCAGGTCGTTGCTGTCGTCGGGGCGACCCTCGAACGGCTGGGCGACATACAATGCCATGTCGAGATCGGTCGAAGGGCGCCAGCGGACCCCGATGCCCGCACTGGCGATCGTGTCGTTGGTGAGCTGGCTCAGCTGCTTGTCCTGCCCGCCCCCGGCATCGATGAACGGGATCAACTCGACCAGCCCGTCATCGATGCCACGCTGCAGGGCCCCGATCGGCAGCCGACCAACCGGGATCCGGTATTCCAGGGAGGCGAACCATCCGCTGTCGCGCACCAGCGCATTCTCCCGGTACCCGCGCACGGTGTCGATCCCGCCAACTGTGAACTGCTCGGACGGCAGCAGCGGGTCGGCAGCCAGCTGCCCTCCGGCACGCAGGGCGATCTGGTGGTCGGCGACGATCCAGTCCGGATGGCTGACGAACGGCAGCAGCACCGCCTCGACCTGCGCCTGCCAGGTGAAGAAGTCGCTGCAGGGCTGGCGGAAGCCCGCGGCGTCCTCGCACCGATCGGAGGAGCCAAGCGCTTCCAGGCCGAAACTGAAGATCGACTGCGCGGCGATGGCGAACTGGCGATCCTGTCGGCGCCAGGTCTGGGCAAAGCGCAGCGCGGTCACGTCGCTGACCCCGTCCTTGGTGCCGGGGGCAAACGAGAAGCCGTCGCCCAGAAGAAAGCTCTCGCCCCGGCGTCGCTCCAGCGACAGGTCGAGCAGCACGTCATCCAGGGGCGACCGATAAACAGGATAGGAGGCTCCCACCTCCAGCCCGGCCGAGCGGCTCTCGATGTCCAGGTCGTCGAACGGGTCCTCGATGACCCGGGCATCGGCATAGTCGGCCACGATCCGCAGGCGCAGATCGGTCGCCGTCACCGGCCGCTCATAGCCCAGCTCCACGCTGTAGGATCCTGCCGAGGCGTCCGCCTCCAGCCAGAGCGGATCTCCGGCACCCGACAGGCTCGACCAGATCGCCGTCGTGTCCAGCTGCAGCGAGCCCACTGAGGGAGCCTGGTCGTTCGCCAGGGAGGCGTCCACCGTCAGCGGCGGCTGTTCCTCGACCACGACCTCCAGCCGCGCCACGCCCTGCCGGTCGCCTGGCAGAAGATTGGCGTCGATCGCGGCGATCGCAGGATCGCGCAGCATGATCTGCAAACGTTCGCGCAGCGCGTTCAGGTTGAAGGGCGTGCCGGCCGCCAGCCTGATCCGCTCTTCCACATAGGAGGGATCAAGCGCGAAGGTGCCGGTTACCGCCACCTCCCCCAGGGTGCCCAGCACGATCTCGATGTCCAGCACCCTGTCGCGCAGGTCCTGCGCGGCGATCACCGCGCCGGAATTGACATAGCCGCGCTCGACATGAAGGGCAGTGATGGCGTCGCGCAGCTCGATCAGCTCGCCCGTGGTGACGCTGCGTCCCTCGTAGGCGCTGAGAAGATCGGCCAGGTCGGCCCGGCCGATCGGCGGGTCCGCCATGGCCGGCGAGTAATGCAGCTCGATCCGGTCTACCGGGATCACGGGTTCCGCGCTTGCCTGTGCGGAACCCGTGCCGACAGAGAAAGCCAGAAGCAGCAGCAACCATCTCCAGGCGCGCCTGGCACGATCAAGGTCCAATCGCCCCATTCCCGCCATTCCCGCGAGAGGATCTCCGGATGGCATAGCCGACCCAGCTGCCGGCGCCAGTACCCTTGTCGCTTCGTCTTGCCGGATCCTGCTCGCGGTCAACTCCACGTAGCGCTAGATCCAGATCAGTTCCTACCCCGGACTGAGCGAATGCCGGCTGCGCCCGCGTCCCGTGAACGACGTCTCGAGATCGGGCCGTTCGTCATTCTCCTGCTCATCGCGCTGCTCTCGCTCGGCGCGACCATCCTGCTGCGGCAGGTGGGCGTGCTGCGGCCCGTCGAACTCGCCGGCTACGACCTGATCGTCACGCTTGCCAGGCAGCTCCCGGACCGCCCCGATCCAGGGGTGGTGGTGCTGGGCATCGACAGCCGCGACAAGGTGGCGTTCGACTGGCCGCTGCCGGACCAGGTGGTGATGGAGGTGGTGGAGAAGCTGGCCCGGCTCGAACCCGCCGCGATCGGCCTGGATTTCTTTCGTGGCGACCGGCCGGTAGGCCCGCTGGGAGCGGTGGCGGATCCCGCCGAGACCGACCGGCTGGTGGCGCGCCTTGAAGCCACCCCGAATGTCGTGCTGATCCTCGACACATTCCGCTTCGAGCTGCCGGAACGGCTGACGCGGCTGGCCTCGCCCGAGATCGACCGGGTCGCCTCTCCCACCCTGGTGCCGGACGAGGACGACGTCCTGCGCCGCGGCATCCTGGGCGATGTCTTTCCCGATCCGGAAGTTGCCGAACCGGTCCTGGGCCTGTGGTCGCTCGCCGCGGCGCTCGTGCGTGTCGCGACCGCGGGCGAGGAGCTGGTGCCGGAGGGGCCGGTGGCGGACGACGTGATGCCGCTCGGGCGGCGCGCGGTGCCGCCGTTGGCGGTCGGGGCCGGGCCTTATGCCGGATCGGACATGGCAGGCGGCGGCTACGAGTTCCTGGCAAGCTGGCCGGTGGCGGAACTGCCGATGCTGCGCCTGGCCGACCTCCTCGACGACCGGGTCGATCCGGATCTTGTCCGTGGCAGGATCGTGCTGGTCGGGGCTACCGCCCGCAGCGTAGGCGACATGGTCACCTCGCCGATCCTGGGCCGGGCTTCCAAGTCCGCGCTTCCCGGCCGCACCGTGTTCGGGGTCGAAGCCCATGCCCAGCTGGCCGCCCAGCTCCTGATGGAGGCCCGCGGCCAGGTGCCGGCGCTGGCTCCGGCTCCGGCTGCGTCGTGGGTCGCAGCGCTGGCCCTCGCCTCCTTCAGCGGAGCGGCCGTCGGCGGCCTGATCGCCCGCCCCCTCGTCAGCCTGCCGGTCCTGATGCTGGGATGCCTGGTGTGGCCTGCCGCGGCGCTGGCTGCCTTCTCGGCCGGCTGGTGGATTGCCTGGGTTCCGTCGCTGTCAGGTTGGATCCTGTCGGCGGTGCTAGCCTTCGTGCTCGTGGCCTCGCGGGAGCGACGCCAGCGGGCCCGCATGGCGGGCCTGTTCCGGACCTATCTGCCCCCTTCGGTCGCCGACACGCTGTGGGCCAGCCGCGACCGCCTGATGCGGGACGGCCGGCCGGCCCCGCAATCAATGGTGGCGAGCGTGCTGTTCTCCGACATACGGGGCTTCACCACGGTCTCCGAGGCCATGAGCCCGGCCGAGCTGCTGGACTGGCTGGAGGCTTTCCACGCGCTGATGGTCGACTGCATCGCCGAGCAGGGCGGCATCGTCGCCGATTTCATGGGCGACGGCATGATG
Organism: Geminicoccus roseus DSM 18922; assembly: GCF_000427665.1. Taxonomy (NCBI): domain Bacteria; kingdom Pseudomonadati; phylum Pseudomonadota; class Alphaproteobacteria; order Geminicoccales; family Geminicoccaceae; genus Geminicoccus; species Geminicoccus roseus. The sequence continues at coordinate 1,435,354 of NZ_KE386572.1, read as the reverse complement.
GCGGCCTTCGGCGTGCCGATCCCCCGCACCGACCCGGCCGGGGAAGCCGCCGACGCCCGCGCCGCTGTCGCGGCCGCGCTCGCGGTCCGCCGGCGCCTGCCGCTGCTTTCCGCCGAACTGATCCGCAGCGGCCGGCCGGGCATCGCCATCCGGATCGGGATCCATACCGGGCCTCTCGTCGCGGGCGCGATCGGTGGAAAGGCGCGTCTGCAGTACACGATCCTGGGTGATACCGTGAACACGGCGGCTCGCCTGGAAAGCTGGTCGGGGCCGACATTTCCGGGTGACGAAGATCACTGTCGCATCCTGATCTCCGAATCTACCCTGCGGCATCTGGACGGGCATGTGCCCGCCACCCCCGTTGGGACCCTGCCCCTGAAGGGCAAGACCCGGCCGGTATCGGTGTTCCGGATCCTGGGCCCCTCGCCCGGTCCGCTGGAGGTTTGAACGATGATCGGCCGCAGGCAGATCCTGGCTTCCGCCTTGCTGTTGCTGGGCAGCGGTGCTGCCCATGCCGCCGATGCCGGGCTGCTCAAGCGCTTCGGTGCGCCCAAGACCCGGATCCAGGGCGGCACCCGGTCGGTCGCGGACAAGCCGGCGCCCATGGTTCTGCTGAGCGAGGAGACAGCCCTCGCGGCGACCGCGCAGCCTGACCTCTACTGGTTCCTGTCGCGCGCATCCGGCCTGCGCATCGATCTCAGCCTCACGCCCGTGGGCGCCGCTGCCCCCGTCCTGCAGCAGGTCATGAAGCGCGGTGCCGGGGCCGGGGTCCACCGGCTGGCCCTGGCCGAGCAGGGCGTCAGCCTGGATCCGTCCACCGATTACGTGTTCGCCGCGACCCTGGTGCCCGATCCGACCATGCGGACAGCCGACCTGTCGGCCCGCGGGACCTTGCGCTACCAGCCCCATGCCGGGTTCGACGATGCCCGGGCAGCGGCGGCCGAAGGCTACTGGATCGACGCGTTCGATCTGGCCGATCCCGCAACGCGCGCCCTGCTGCTGGACGAGGTCGGCCTCTCCCCGGCAGCCAACTGGCTGCGACAGCCGGCCGGCTAGGGATCGCAGCCAGGCCCGGCAGCCTCGCTTCCCAGCGGACGATCCGGGTCGAAGCCGGACCCGCCGGTCTGGACCGCACCCACGATCAGGCTGGAGGCGACATCCCGGGCATCGCAGGACGTGGCGAGCAGGCGGTCGGATGGCGCCACCTGGGCATCCAGGCCGGCAAAGCTCGACACGATGTTCGTCTGGGGGGCGGTGCTGGCGACCGTGCCGGCATTGCCCTGCCGGGCCGAAGCGTCGATCTGGCCGGGCCGGGCGATCAGCCCGTCGGCCAGGATCCGGATGGTGCCGCCATCTCCGACGTTGGGGGCGTTCGCGACAATCCGGGAACTGGCATCCAGGGTCACCGTGCCGGTCCGGCTGCCGCCCGGTCCCGAAATCACGATCGACCCGGCCTGCTCGCCATCCTGCCCGCCCAGGATGGTGGTCAGGATCTCGCCGCCGTTCTCGATCACGACGCGCTGGCCGGCCGCGATCGCGACGGTGCCTCCCGATGAAGCGGCCGAGCCCGTCGAGATCACGCCGCCGTCCAGGGAAAGGTCCCGGTTTGCCCGGATCACGATCTCGCCGGCATCGCCGCTGCCGCCGGCATCCGCGCTGATCCGCCCCCCTTTGCCGATGCTGACCGTGCCGGCCTGGACCCCGACCGATCCGGCGGTGCCGGAGCCGGCACTGGAGGTCGCGATGATGGCGCCCTGGTCCAGCGTCAGTCCGGCCGCGTCGATCCGGATGTCGCCGCCCCTCGCATCTCCCAGGACCAGGCTCAGGATCGAGGCCTGTCCCGAAAAGATGACCTCGCCCTTCGCCCGGATCGTGACCGAGCCGGCGGCCCCGCCGCTGCCGAAGCTGGCCGTGCCGATGGACCCGTCGGTGACCGTGAGGGTACCGACATCCAGCACCACGTCGCCGGCGTCGACATTGCTGGCGGTGACGCTGTTGATGGCAGCGCCCTCCGTCATGGTCAGGCTGTCCCCGGCCGTGATCCGGGTGGTGCCACCGGCTCCCGAGCCGCTGGCAAGCAGGGCCGGGGTTCCCACCTGCGCATTCCTGGTGAGGAGGATCCGGTCCGCCTGGATCGTCACGTCTCCAGCGGTGCCATTGCCGAGGCCGGGGCTGCTCCCCAGGGATGCACCATCCACGGTCAGCTCGGTGGCCCCGATCTTCAGGTAGGGAGCCTTGCCCGACCCTAGTGTCGTGGAGACGATCCCGCCGGCACGGCCGCTGTCCCCGATGAGCACCACCGTCTGCGCGGCCAGATCCAGTCCGATCGCTTCGGCGGCGGGATCGTTCGCGTCCATGAAGGATATCGACTCGATCTGGGCACGATCCAGCAGCAACTGGCCAGCCTCCAGGCGCACGGTCGTTCCGGCAAGCGGCAGGACGGCCGCGATCCGGGCGCCGTTGCTGATCGATACGTCGCCGTCGCGAGCCGCGGCACCGGGGGCGATGAGTGAAATCTCGCCGGCACTGGCCTGGGCGCCGATCAGCACCACGCCCAGGACCCCGATCTGGCTGCCGTCGATGGTGATCTCGCCGCCGGTGAGGGAGAGGATCCCGCCCACGACGTTGATCTCCGGCGCCTCGACGGCAAGCTTGCCGATCGGCCCGCCCAGGAAGCCGAACGCCCGCGGGCTGGCGGCGGTCAGCGTGCTGCCGGGCAGGTCTCGGGCGCTGAACACGCTGCCGTCCTCGAAGCGCAACTCGTCGGCGGTGGAAAGATGCAGGGATGCCGGCACGTCGATCTGGGCACCCTTCCCGACCACCAGTCCGTTCGGGTTGAGCAGCCAAAGGCCGGCTTCCGGCACGGTGGAGCGCAGCGTGCCGTGGATCTGGGAAGCATCCGGGCCAGTCACCCGGCCGATCACGTTGTCGAGCCCGGAGGGGCCTTCGAACGTCACGGCATCGCCCTTAGGCACGCCGAACTTGTCAAAGCTGTGGAACAGGTTGGAGCCGCGGATCGTCCCCATGTCCGGCGTGATGCGGACGTCCTGCCCGTTCAGGGTCAGCCGGCCGCGGCTGCCCACCGATCCGTCCAGGACCACCTCTGCCGTTGCCGGGGGTGTAGTCGGAACGAGCAGGAAAACGGCGCAAGCCAGTGGGAGGATCGCACGAAGCCACATGGGGGTCGCCCGCAAACGGTCGTTGATGCGACGCTACGCCGATCATCCCTCCCGTCCAACCCTCACGACGACGGCAGGCAGAGGTGATACATGGGCAGGAACAGCATGAACCGTTTCAATCAGGATCTCTGTGATGTCCAGCACGCCCGTTGTCCGTCCTCGCGACCATGCCCTGGAGAAGCTGTTCGGCCGGTCGAGCGGCGTGGTGATCGGCGTGGTGCATCTCCTTCCGCTCCCGGGGGCGCCAGAGCATGATGGCGGCCCGGTGCAGGCGGTCTACGAGCGGGCGGTGCGCGACGCCGAAGCCTACGCGCAGGGAGGCGTGCACGGACTGATCGTCGAGAACCATGGCGACATTCCGTTCCTGAAGCCTGACCGGATCGGTCCGGAAACCGCCGCCTGCATGGCGATCGCCACCGAGCGGGTGATCCGGGCCAGCGGCCTGTCCACCGGCATCAACGTGCTGGCCAACGCCGCCGAGGTCGCCCTGGCCGTGGCCACCGCCGCCGGGGCGGGCTTCGTCCGGGTCAACCAGTGGGCCAATGCCTATGTCGCCAACGAGGGGATCATCGAGGGGCCGGCCGCGCAGGCGCTGCGCTACCGCAAGGCGCTGGCGGCGACCTCGATTCGGATCTTCGCGGACAGCCACGTGAAGCACGGCGCCCATGCGATCACGGGCGACCGGTCGGTGGCGGAGCTGACCCGCGACGTGGAGTGGTCGGGTGCCGACGTGGTGATCGCGACCGGGCAGCGCACCGGCGATGCCGCCAGCAAGACCGAGATCGCCGAGATCCGCGCCGCCACCAGCCTGCCGGTCCTCACCGGTTCGGGGGCCACCATCGCGAACATCGGCAACATCCTCAGACATGCCAGCGGCGCCATCGTAGCCAGCTCGCTCAAGCGGGACGGGGTCTGGTGGAACGAGGTCGAGGTAGACCGGGTGCGCGCCCTGATGGACGAGGCGGCCCGGCATCGATGAGCACTGTCCTGGTCCTGGGCAACGCGGCGATCGACCTGACGCTGCGCATGGAGCGGCTGCCAGAGAACGGCGAGACGGTCCTGGCGGCGCACAACCATCAGGACGTCGGGGGCAAGGGCCTGAACCAGGCGGTGATGGCGAGGCGTGCCGGCGCTTCGGTTCGGCTGGCGGCGGCGGTGGGCGAGGATGGGGATGCCGCGGCGATCCGGCATGCCCTGGCTGCCTCCGGTATTGCCGCCACCGACCTGATCCCGGTCGCGGCCGCCACCGACCGCTCGATCGTGTTGCTGGGTGCCGGGGGGGACAACATGATCGTCACCGTCGGCGACGCCGCCCGCTCCATCGGGCCGGATTTCGCCATGGCGGCCTGCGCAGGGCTGGAGCGTGACGATATCCTGCTGGTGCAGGGCAACCTGCGGGCCGACGCCACGGTGGCGGCGCTCGAAGCCGCCCGGCGCCGAGGTGTCCGGACGATGGCGAACCCGGCACCGCTATGGTTCGACTGGTCGCCCATGCTGCCGCTCCTCGACCTCGTCGTCGTCAACGAGGTCGAGGAGCGTCAGATCGGCGGTGCCGGGGGCGCCGAGACCCTGATCGTGACCCTCGGTCGACGAGGCGCCGAGATCCGTCGTGATAGCGGCAGACACCTGGTCGCCGCTCCGCCCGTCGAGGCGCGGGATACCACCGGAGCGGGCGACGTGCTGGTGGGCGTCCTCACCGCGGGCCTGGCCGGTGGCATGGAGCTGGACGCGGCGCTGGCCTGGGGAGTCGCCGCTGCCAGCACCAAGGTCCAGCGCTTCGGCACCCTCGCCGCCTTTCCGGATGCGGCCAAACTCGCGAAGCTGCGACCTTGAGCGACCGTTCCCGACCGACCATCCGGGACGTTGCCCGTGCGGCCGGTGTCTCGATCGGTACCGTCAGCAACGTGCTGACCGGCGCCCGTCCGGTCGCGCTCGCTACCCGGCAGGCGATCGAGGCCGCGATCGACGAACTGGGCTACGCGCCCGACCAGGCCGGGAGGGTGCTCAACAGCCGGCGGCGGCGCCACCCGCAGGCTCCCCCGCCGGGCATGCCGCGGCTCACGACCTTGGGCTATCTCTGCGCCGACCTGACCGCGCGCGTCGCGGTCCTGCCCGGCCGCGACGAGCGGGTGGCCGCCCGGCTGATCGAGAAGACCCTGGGTGGTGCGGCCGCCAATGTCGCGGCGGTGGCCGCCGGGATCGGCGGGCCGTTCACGGTATGGACCGAGCTGATGAGCGTGCTCGGCACCGACCCGGAGAGCGACTGGGCGACGGGGCTGCTCGGCAGCCGGGGGGTGACGCTGACCGAAGGGTCCAGGCGCCAGGGCGCCCACCTGTCCCGCTGCATCATCCTGGTCGACGCTGTGGGCAGCCGCACCATCATCAACGAGCCTTTGCAGGTGCCTCCCAACGACCTGCTGCGCTGGCTCGGACGACAGGCAGCACCCCAGGGCCGGCATTGCCTCCACATCCAGGGCGACCAGCTGGAAGGCGTCATGGATGCCCTGCCGGCCGCGCGGGCCAGGGGCCTGACCCTCGCCTGCCACGCGCCGGGCCTGCCGCCCAGGCTCTGCTCGCCCGAAGGCCTGCGCCTAATCGTAAGCCTGTTCGACCTGGTCTTTCTCGACAGCAGGGCCGCTCGCACCATCACCGGGGCCAACACGGATCTGGTCGCGGGCTTTCACCGGCTGCTGGAGCCGCGCCGGCGCGCCACCGTGGTGCTGACCCGGGGAGCCGAGGGCGCGGCACTGTTCGAGCCGGGAAGCGGCCCCCGGTTGATCCCGGCCGAACCGGTCACGCCGGTGGACCGGACCGGTGCCGGGGATTGCTTTGCCGGCACCTACCTGGCCGTCTGGCTGTCCGGCCGGCCGGCGATCGAGGCCTGCCGGCTGGCGGTGAAGGCGGCACGGCGGTCCGTGCTGGCGCCAGGGGCGCAGGAATACCGGCCCGAGGCTGCCGAATTATTGGACACTGCCGATGCAGAAGTCATTTGAACGTTTCAATGAGCGGGTTTAGCGTTTGCGGGCAGATCTCGTCGGCACTGCCGCCGTCGAGTGGGGGAGCCTGGGACATGACATTTCGTCGACACGTCCTCCTTGCCAGCGCGGCGATCGCCGCCGGCCTCGGTCTTGCCAGCACCGGCCTGCGTGCGCAGGAAAAGCCCACCATCGGCCTGGTGCAGATCAACCAGCAGGCCCTGTTCTTCACTCAGATGAACGAGGGCGCCCAGAAGAAGGCCGAGGAACTCGGCGCCGAACTGGTGATCTTCAACGCCAACAACGATCCGGCCGCCCAGAACAACGCCATCGAGACCTACATCGCCCAGGACGTCGACGCGCTGGTGGTGGTCGCGATCGACGTCAACGGCATCATGCCGGCGGTTCAGGCCGCCGCCGACGCCGACATCCCGGTCGTGGCGGTCGATGCGATCCTGCCGGAGGGCCCGCAGGTGGCGCAGGTCGGCGTCGACAACGAAGAGGCCGGCAAGATGATCGGCGAGCACTTCCTCCAGGTCGTCGAGAACGACATGGGCGGCAGCGCCAAGCTCGGCATCGTCGGCGCGCTGAACTCCTATATCCAGAATGTCCGCCAGAAGGGCTTCGAGGACGTCGTTTCGACGGCCGACGGCATCACCATGGCCGGCGTGGTCGATGGCAGGAACATCCAGGACAACGCGATGTCCGCGGCCGAGAACCTGATCACCGCCAATCCCGACCTGAACGCGATCTATGCGACCGGCGAGCCCGCCCTTGTCGGCGCCGTGGCGGCTGTCGAAAGCCAGGGTCGCCAAGCCGACATCAAGATCGTCGGCTGGGACCTGACCGCCTCGGTCATCAAGGGCATCGACGACGGCTACGTGGTCGGCGTGGTCCAGCAGGATCCGGCGGGCATGGGTGCTGCAGCCGTCGAGGCAGCCCTGAAGGCGGCCAAGGGAGAGAGCGTCGAAAAGCAGATCGACGTGCCGGTCACCATCGTGACTCAGGAAAACGTCGAGCCCTATCGCGCCATCTTCCAGTGAGCCTCTCCGCCGATCCGGCAGCCGCGCAAGCGGCTGCCGTCCCGCGCGTGCGCCTGCAGTCGATCCGCAAGCAGTTCGGCTCGATCCAGGCATTGCGCGGGGTCGATCTCGACCTGATGCCCGGCGAGGTGCTGGGACTGGTCGGGGACAATGCCGCCGGCAAGTCGACGCTGACCAAGGTGATCAGCGGCGCCTACCTGCCCGACCAGGGCAGGATCCTGGTGGATGGCGCCGAGGCGACCTACCACAGCCCGGCCGAGGCCCGCGCCATCGGCATCGAGATGGTCTACCAGGACCTATCTTTGTGCGACACGGTCGATGTCGCCGGCAATCTGTTCCTCGGTCGCGAGCCGCGCAGGTCGGTGCTGGGCTTCAAGCTTCTCGACAAGAAGCGGATGCGCGAGGAAGCGCGTCGCAATTTGGACGCGCTGGACATCCACGTGCCGAGCCTCGACGCCTATGTCGAGAAGCTGTCCGGCGGACAGCGGCAGTCGATCGCGATCGCCCGGGCCGCCGCCTTCTCGCCGCGCGTGCTGATCATGGACGAACCCACCTCCGCGCTCGCGGTGGCCGAGGTGGAGGCGGTCCTGCGCCTGATCCGCCGTCTCGCCGACGGCGGCACCTCGATCATCCTGATCACCCATCGCCTGCAGGACCTGTTCCGGGTCTGCGACCGGATCGCGGTGATGTACGAGGGAACCAAGGTGGCGGAGCGCCGGATCGGCGAGACTGACCTGCAGGACCTGGTCGGGCTGATCGTCGGCGGCAAGGCGGAGAAACTGAAGGGCCACGCATGAGCACCGCTCCCGTCTACGAGCGACGCCCCACCGGGCCGCGCCACCAGGACTTCCTGGCGCGCCACGCCCAGGTTCTCAGCATCGCGGCGTTCTTCGCCCTGATGGTGCTGCTGTTCAGCACCCGTACCGACGCCTTCCTGAGCCAGATCAACCTCCTCAACCTTCTGCGCCAGTCCGCCCCGCTCCTGATCGTCGCGGTCGCGATGACCTTCGTAATCACCACGGGCGGGATCGACCTCTCGGTCGGCTCCACGGTGGCATTGGTCAACGCGCTGGTGGCGCTGGCCCTGCAGGCGGGCATCCCCTGGCCGCTCGCGGTGCTGGCCATGCTGCTCCTGGGGGCGCTGGTCGGGCTGATCCAGGGCTGGTTCGTCGCGCGCGAGGGCATCCCCGCCTTCATCGTGACCCTCGCGGGCCTGTCGATCCTCCGCGGAGTGGCCCTCCTGCTCACGCAGGGCTTCTCGATCCCGATCGATTCCTCCAACTGGTTCGTCCAGCTCGGCCGCGGCTGGATCCTGGGCATGCCGCTGCCGGCGATGGTGGCGATCCTGGTGATGGTGCTGGGCGCGGTCGTGCTCGCTTCCACCCGCTTCGGCCGCTACGTCACCGCGATCGGGGCCAATGCCGAAGCGGCGCGCCGGGCGGGCATCGGCGTGCAGCGGGTCACCATGGCGGTCTATGTGCTCACCGGCACCGCCGCGGCGCTGGCCGGGATCATCATTGCGGCCCGGCTGGGATCGGGATCCTCCAACGCGGCGGTCGGCTTCGAGCTGGACGTGATCGCCGCCGTGGTCCTGGGCGGGACGTCCCTGATGGGAGGGCGCGGCAGCATCCTCGGCACCTGCCTGGGTGGACTGACCATCGCCGTGATCGGCAACGGCCTGATCCTGGCGCACATCTCGCCCTTCTTTACCCAGATCGTGACCGGCCTGATCATCCTCGCGGCCATCTGGCTCAATACCAAGGTCTTTCGCGGCGGGCGCCGGCAATGAGCGAACTCTCCGAAGCGCATCTCCGCTCGGGCAAGGTCATGACCGTGGATGGCCCGATCGCGTCGGCCGACATGGGCATCACCCTGCCGCACGAGCACATCCTGAACGACTGCCGCTGCTGGTGGAACCCGCCCAAGGAACCCGAGCGGGCCTATCTGGCCGACGAGAAAATCCATATCGGCATTCTCTCGGAGCTCCGGCAGGATCCCTTCGTCAACCTGCACAATTGCGGCCTGGACGACGAGCCGCTGGCTGTCCGGGAGCTGGCCGCCTTCAGGAAGGCGGGCGGCGCCACGGTGGTCGACCCGACCTGCCGCGGCATCGGCCGCAACCCGCAGGCACTGCGCCGGATCGCGAAGGCCACGGGCCTGAACATCGTGATGGGCTCGGGATACTACCTGCACAGCTCGCACCCGCCCGAACTGGCCACCATGTCGGCGGATGATGTCGCCGACCAGATCGTCGAGGAGGCGCTGACCGGCATCGACGGGGTGAGGATCGGCCTGATCGGTGAAATCGGGGTGAGCGCGGAGTTCACGGCTGCGGAACGCGTATCGCTGCGGGGTGCCGCGCGGGCGCAGGCACGGACCGGGCTCCCGCTGATGGTCCACCTCCCGGCATGGTTCCGCCTCGGTTTGGAGGTCCTGGACATCGTTGCCGAGGAAGGCGGCGACCTGGACCACACCATCCTCTGCCACATGAACCCCTCGTTCGACGATCCCGCCTATCAGCAGGCCTGCGCCGAGCGAGGGGCCTTCATCGAGTACGACATGATCGGCATGGACTTCTTCTATGCCGACCAGGGCGTGCAGTGCCCCTCGGACGAGCAGTCGGCTGCGGCGATCCGGCGCCTGATCGACCGGGGCTTCGGCCACAAGCTGCTGCTCTCCCAGGACGTGTTCCTGAAGAACATGCTGAGCGCCTATGGCGGCAACGGCTATGCCTTCGTGCTCCGCCACTTCGTGCCGCGCCTGCGCCGCCATGGCGTTTCGGAGGATGCCATCCAGCGAATGCTCGTCCACAATCCCCGCAGCGCCTTCGACGCCACCGCCTGACGACAAGCCCTCCTGGAGATCTTGATGACGAAGAAGAACGTGCTGCTGGCTGGCGAGAGCTGGGCCACCTCCGCGGTCCACACCAAGGGCTTCGACCAGTTCAACTCGACCACCTTCCATCTGGGGGCCGAGCCGCTGGTCAAGGCTTTGGCCGACAGCCCGTTCGCGCTGCGCTACATGCCGGCCCATGAGGCCGCCACCGGCTTTCCGCTGACGCTGGAGGAGCTGCAGCGCTACGACGCGGTGATCCTGTCCGACATCGGCGCCAACACGCTGCTGCTGCACCCGGACGTCTGGCTGTCCGGCAAGACGGTGCCGAACCGCCTCAAGCTCCTGCGCGAGTATGTGGAGCTGGGCGGCGGCCTGTTCATGATCGGTGGCTATTTGTCCTTCCAGGGCATCAACGGCGCGGCCCGCTTCCACAAGACCCCGGTGGAGGAGGTGCTGCCGGTCACCTGCCTGCCGGTCGACGACCGCATCGAGATCCCCGAGGGATTTGCGCCCGAGATCGTCGAGCCCGACCATCCGATCCTGGCCGGACTGCCCTCCGAGTGGCCGATCCTGCTCGGCATCAACGAGGTGGTGGTGAAGAACGAGCCGGGCGTGCAGCTCCTGGCGCGGACCCCAGCCGATCAGGGCAGCCACCCGCTGCTGGTCACCGGCTCGTACGGGGAGGGCCGCACCCTGGCCTGGACCTCCGACATCGGCCCGCACTGGCTGCCGGAGAACTTCGTGCAGTGGGAAGGCTATGGGCAGCTCTGGCGACAGGCGCTCGCCTGGCTCACGTCCAAGGGCTGACACGACAAGGCCGGCCCACTGGTCTTGCCGCTCCCCCCGGTCCATGTTGTCGGGCACCGAGGGGGAGGCATGACGGCAAGCGCATTCTGGTGGGCTGGTGCGGGCGAAGGAGAGTTGCGCCCGGCGGACCCGGGCACGGGATCCTACCTGATCCGTGCCCGGTTTGGCGCTTTGTCCCGAGGCACCGAACGGCTGGTGGCGACCGGCCAGGTGCCGCGGAGCGAATGGGGGCGCATGGCCTGCCCGGCCATGGAAGGCGGATTTCCTTTCCCGGTGAAGTACGGCTATTGCGTGGTCGGCTCGGTGGAGGCCGGGCCGGGCGAATGGCTGGGCCGGACCGTCTTCGTGCTGCATCCGCACCAGGATCGCTTCACCGTGACGGATCCCGGTGTCCTGACGTCCATTCCCGAAAGCATCCCGCCCGAGCGGGCCACCCTCCTGGCCAATCTCGAGACGGTCCTGAACGCAGCCTGGGACGCGCCGCTGATGCCTGGGATGCGGGTCGCGGTGATCGGTGCCGGCGTGCTTGGTTGCCTGTTCGCCCGGTTGGCGCGACGTGTTCCTGGTGTCGAGGTGGTCCTGGTCGATCTCGACGAGAGGCGCCAAGACCTCGCCCGTGCCCTGGACGTGCCGTTCGCGACACGAGGGGCCGGAGACCATGACCTGGTGGTCGAGGCCACCGGACAGCCCCAGGCCCTGGATGCGGCGCTCCAGCTTTGCGGCAGCGAGGCGACGTTGCTGGTCCTCTCCTGGTACGGAGACCAGGCGGCCTCAGTGCCGCTGGGCCAGGCCTTTCACAGTCGCCGCCTGCGCCTGGTATCCTCCCAGGTGGGGGCCGTGTCGCCATCGATGCGTCCGCGCGTGGACTATGCCGAACGCAAGGCCCGGGCTGTCCACCTTCTCGATGATCCCGCCCTGGACGCGCTGATAGGCCCGCCGATACGGTTTTCCGAACTTCCGAGCCAGGCGATGTCCAGGCTCCTGGACAGGGACGATGTCCGGGCACCGCTCGTCGTCTACGATCCGCCCGATGATCAGAGGAGGCCAAGTCCATGTTCAGCGTCACAGTCCGCGACCACGTCATGATCGCGCACAGCTTCAAGGGCGACGTGTTCGGCCCCGCCCAGAAGCTGCACGGCGCCACCTTCGTGGTGGATGTCACCTTCGAGCGGCCCGAGATCGACGAGGATGGGATCGTGGTCGACATCGGCAGGGCGATCGACCGCCTGAAGGGGGTCTGCGCAGAGATCAACTACAAGAATCTCGACGAACTCGACCTGTTCACCGGCAAGAACACCACCACGGAGTTCCTGTCCCGCTGGATCTGGGGCCGGTTCGTCGACGCGCTGGAGGCCGGCGAGCTTGGGCCCGGCTCGGACAAGGTCACCGCCGTGGGCGTCGAGCTGCATGAGAGCCACGTGGCCCGGGCCGGCTACAAGGCCGCGGTACCCGGGCGTGCCTGAACTCGTCTTTGCCATCCCCGGCGATCCCGAGCGGCGGACCGGGGGCTATCTCTACGACCGCCGCCTGAGCCTGGAGCTGGCGGCCCTGGGCTGGGCGGTATCGCCGCTCCGCCTCCCGGACGGGTTCCCTTTTCCGTCTCCCGCCGAGCTGGAGGAGACCGACCGGCTGCTCGCCGGCATTCCGGACGGCCGGCTCGTCATGGTCGACGGGCTGGCCTTCGGCGCCATGCCGGACATCGCCGTCAGGCATGCCGGCCGCCTGGCGCTGGTGGCGCTGGTGCATCATCCCCTGGGCTACGAGACCGGGCTGGAACCAGACCGCGCCCAGGCCATGATCGCCGCGGAACGTTCGGCACTGGCGCATGCGCGGCGGGTGCTGGTCACGTCAACCACCACCCGTGCGGCTCTGCTCGACCAGTTCGCGGTGCCAGCGTCGTCGATCGCCGTTGCGCTGCCGGGCACCGATCCGGCACCTCTCGCGCAAGGCTCGGGCGGCGATGCCCCGGCATTGCTGGCCGTGGGCTCGATCCTGCCCCGCAAGGACTTTCCTGCTCTGATCGAGGCGCTGCGTCCCTGGCGTGACCTGCCCTGGACGCTCACCATCGGAGGCAGTCTGCTGTCCGATCCCAAGGAAGCCGCCAGGCTTCGACATGCCATCGAGGCAAGCTCGCTGGCCGAGCGAGTCGAACTGGCCGGTGAGGTCGATACGGAGCAATTGGCCACCCTCCTGCACCAAAGCGACTTGTTCGTGTCCTCGTCCCGCTATGAAGGGTTCGGCATGGCGCTGGCCGAGGCCGTGGCTCGTGCCCTGCCGGTGGTGGCGGTGGCGGGAGGGGCGGTGGCCGAGTGGATGGATTCAGAGGCTGCCATGCTCGTACCGCCAGATCACCGGGATGGACTGAGCAAGGCGCTGGGGCTCGCCTTAAGCGACCCGGAGCGGCGGGCACGGATGAGGGAGGCCGCTCTTGCGGCTCGGAAGCGCCTGCCGAGCTGGGCCGAAACGGCTCGCACCGCCGATGCGCTGTTGCACGAGGCGCATCCATGACGGGCTTCGCGGCCGACTGGCTGAACCTGCGCGAGCCCTACGACAGCCGTGCACGCGATCCCGAACTATTGGCCAGACTGGCGGAGTGGGCCCAGGGCCGACGCGGGCTGCGCGCGGTTGACCTCGGCGCCGGTACGGGGAGCGCCTTTCGGGCGCTCGATCGGCACCTGCCGGACGATACCCTCTGGACCCTGGTCGAACATGATCCCGTCTTGATTGCCACCGGTCAGGCCCTGATGCCCCCGGGCGGGAGGGTGCGCTATCGGCAGGCCGACCTGAGTTGCGAACTGGACCAGGTGCTGACGGAGGATGTCGATCTCCTGACCGCATCGGCCCTGATCGACCTGGTTTCAGACCCTTGGCTGGATGGGCTTGCCGAGCGGGTTCTGGATTGCAGGTGCGCCGTCTGGATCGGACTGACCTACGACAGTGATCTGAGCTTCGAACCTTCGCTGCCGGAGGACTCGCGGGTCAGGCAGGCCTTCGACCGGGACATGACCCGGGACAAGGGGTTCGGCCGGGCTCTGGGTGGCGGCGCGCATGAGGCGCTGATGGCGCGCCTGCAGGGGCGTGGCCGGCTATGCAGCGGGCGCTCGCCCTGGCTGCTCGGCGCCGAGGATGGACCGATCATTCACGCCCTGATCGACGGGATCGCCGATGCTGCGCACGCTTCCACCTCATGGCGCGGGCAGCGACATGCCACGACGACCGGCATGCGGGTGGGCCACAGCGACCTGCTCTTTCTTCCCGAGGCCTAGCGGTGGCCGCGAGCGACGCAGGACATGCAGCGAGTCCGGGCCCAAGGCCAGGCGCTCGGGCTGGAAGCGTTCCGCCTCGTCCATCGACTGCACGGAAGGCAGGGGCAGGGCATCGCGTCCCTTGCCGATGATCACCGGCGCAATGCAGAGGTCGAGCCGGTCCAGGCATCGGGCCTGCCAGAACCGGGCCACGGTGGCACCGCCTCCTTCGATCATCAGACGGGGCAGACCCTGGGCCGCCAGGACCCCCAGGACCGCACGCGGACAGTAGCATCCATCGTCAGCCGCACCGACCTCCAGCACCTCCGCCCTGCCATGCCGGCCGTTGCCTCCGCGCCCGGGCAGGGTCAGCAGCAGGGTCCGGGGGCCGTCGTCTCGGAACACTCGATAGTCGGTGCCGAGCCGCCGGCTGGGGTCCAACACCACGCGGACCGGGGAGGGGCCATGGCAGAGGCGCACGGTCAAGCGCGGATCGTCATGGAAGACCGTGCCCGCGCCAACCACTACCGCGTCGACCAGGGCCCGCAGCCGGTGCATGTGGAGCAGATCGTCCTCGCCGGTGACAAAGCAGGACTGGCCGTTGGCAGCCGCGATCTTTCCATCCAGGCTCTGCCCCAGATGAGCAATCACGTAGAGGCCATCGGCTGTCGCCTGGCGCGGCTCGAGATAGAGCTGCCAGATCCCGCTCCAGCCCGCGATGTCGGCAGGAAGAGCGTCGCCAGACACCCGCGCCCTGATCAGCGCCATCCACCGGGGATCGGGAGGTGACCGGCTCACCGATCCGGATCCTGGCGGATTGCCTCGATCTCGATACGCACCGGGATGTCGTCGGGCACCCAGCCCGGCTCGATCGCATAGGTGCTCCCGAAGTCGGAGCGCTTGATGACCGTCGTCGCGGATGCACCCAGGACGTAGTTCTCCCCATAGGGATAGGGACCGATGCGGTTGAGGGTGACGTCCAGGGTGACCTGGCGCGTCACGCCACGGAAGGTCAGGTCTCCGATGATCTGGCCGGTGGTGTCGGAGGCCGGATCGGCATCGGTCATCACGAATTCGGCCGTTGGATGCTGGTAGGCGTCCAGGAAGTCAGCCGACCGCAGATGGCGGTCGCGCCTGCTGTTGTTGGTGAAGACGCTGTCCATTTCGACCTTCACCCGCAGATAGGTGAGCGACCGGGTCGCCTCGTCGAAATCGAACTCGCCGCGCACCGTCTGGAAGAACCCGAAGATGCGGGCGAAGCCGATATGAGGTGCCTCAAACATCACGGTGGTGTGGTCGGGATCCAGCCGCCAGCGGGTCTGGGCGGCTGCGTCGGCCGATGCCAGCATGATTACAGCCAGCAGCAGTCCGGCCAGCGCCCGGACCGTGCGCACGCGGCCCGCCTGCGCACGCGACCCGTGCGCGCCGACCAAACCTGTCATCCGGCTTCCTCGTCATTCACAGCCGGCAGTCCAAGATGGCCGGCGCGTTGCCTCTTGGTCTGAAGGTAGCGGAGATTGTGGCGGTTGGCAGCGATCGACAGCGGGACGCGCTCGGTAACGGTGACGCCATGGCGACCCAGGGTATGAACCTTCTCCGGATTGTTCGTAAGCAACCGGACCTGGTGCAGGCCCAGCGCCTGCAGCATGCGTGCGGCGGTACGGAAATCACGCTCGTCCTGCTCGAAGCCGAGATGAGTGTTGGCATCGAGCGTGTCGAGGCCCATCTCCTGCAGCCGATATGCCCGCAGCTTGTTGGTCAGCCCAATTCCCCGCCCTTCCTGGCGCAGGTAGAGCAGCACCCCGGCACCGTCCTGCGCCATCCTGGACAAGGCCGCCTGGAGCTGCGGACCGCAGTCGCAGCGCAGCGAGCCGAACACGTCACCGGTCATGCATTCCGAGTGGAGCCGGACCAGCGGAGCTGACACGCCGTCCAATTTGCCTACCACCAGGGCCACATGCTCGTAGGCAACGTCCGGCGCCCGGAACGCCACCACCCGAGCCGTCTCAGTCAGGCTGATCGGCAGGTCAGCCTGCACGATCGGCACCAGCGGGGCGTCCATGGGGTCCGTATCGATGTCGTCCTTGCTGATCTCCACCACCGCGTCGGCTTGGCGACTGCTCCCGGGCACCACCATCAGCACCGGCAGCAACGACGCCCGCTTGGCGATATCGATCGCCGCGGCTTCGGCCGGCGTAGCCGGCTCCACGACCAGAGTGGGCAGGCCGATGGGCCGGCGGCTGCTGGCCGGCATTCCCGCGAGGGTTTCCAGGAGCTGGGTGCCTCCGGAACTCGGCACCGCCAGGGCGACGCAGACCGCGCTTCCGGCATCCAGCCCCAAGGCGCGGGCGCGGGCGCCGGTCAGGACCATCCTGATGGTGGGGCCGGACGAGCGGGCGAAAGCCAGGGCAGCGGCGGTGCCTGCTCCATCCAGGGCAATGAAATCCACGGCCGGATGATCCGGTCCATGGATTCGCACAACTCCGCCTTCCCGCAGCACTGCCTCGGCCGCGGCCAGTCGCACCCGGCGCCGGATCGATGCTTCGATCGCGGGACCCATTCCAGCTTTTTCGCTCCGCCCGAGCATTCCCGTCCCCAAGATCTGATCACACCCGCTCTGCGTACGACGTTATCGTCGCCTGCCGGAATATCAGGTGCCAGGATCGGCATCCCCGTTGAAAATGGTCTTCCCTGAGCATCATGTCGATATCGACACATACGAACTGTGGAGTCCACTCGATCACCGATAGCCCCACCGATCCCCGAAGATCATGGATCCTGCCGGTCCTGCTGGTGGAGTTGCTGTTGGTCGCCGCCGCCGTCGCGGCCCTGGAAGGCGGCGGCGCGGTGCTGGTGGCCCTGGCGGGTGCCCTGGTCGCACTCCTGCTGGTCCATGCGGCAGCCACGGCTCCTGGGGTCGATGGGCCGGGACCTGCCGACCTGGTCACGGGCCTGCGCCTGGGCATGGCGATCGGGATCGGTGCGATGACGGTGGCAGGCCATCCCCCGGCAGGATTGTTGACCACCATGCTCCTGCTGGCGCTGACCACGGATGCGTTCGACGGCTGGATCGCCCGGAGGACCGGATCCGCCAGCCGGTTCGGAGCGCGGTTCGACCTGGAGACCGATGCGGTTCTGCTGGCGGCCGCCGCACTTGCCGCAATGGGATACGCCGGGCCCGTCGTCCTGCTGGCGCCGTTGATGCGTCCACTCTGGGTGCTTGCCAGTATGGTTCTTCCCTGGTTGGAGCGGCCGCTGCCGCCCTCGTTCCGTCGCAAAGCCTTCTGCGCCCTGCCGATCTTCCTGCTCCTGGCGGTGCCATGGCCTCTTGCCGGCACGATCCTGGCCGTTCCGGCCGGCACGCTGGCGGCCCTCCTGCTGGTCGCTTCCTTCTCGATTGATCTGGCGCATCAGTGGCAGCATCGTCCGACGGTCGGGTCGGCGGTTTGACAGGCCGGCTGCTCCTCATCCTGTCGGCCTTGGTGCTGACCACGCTCGGCCTCAACCTGCCGAACTCCCTGGCCGAGCTGGCGATGCCCCGGTTCTGGTACCTGCCGGTGGAGTTCCTGCTGTCGGCAGCCTTGGTGATCCTGGCCGGGAGGCGGCTCGACCCGTTGCTGCCGAGGGTGCTGGGCGGGGTGTTGGCGCTGACGATCCTCGTCCGGGTGGCCGACCGGCTGATCTGGCTGTGGATGGGGCGGGAACTGGTCCTTGCAACCGACCTGGAGCTGGTCACACCTCTCCTGGAGGTGTCGACGGCAGGCTGGCGCTACCTGCCCCTGGCGCTCGTGGGGGCGCTCCTGGCGTCCATGCTGCTCCTGGTGGCCTGGCCGGTCACACGTGGTCTCTGCGCCCTGACCCGGCTTCCCAAGAAGGCGGCCATCGCCCCGGTCCTGGTCGCTGCCTTGTGGTTCGTGGGCGGTCCGATCTCCGCGTTCGGACTGGACCAGATCGTCGGCCAGGTCGAGCGGCTGAACCATGCACGCGCTGCCCAGGAGCGCTTCGAGCAGGCCCGCTCGCAGGACCCCTGGCGAAGCGTGGCTGCCGGCCGCCTCTTTCCGGCCCTGCGGGAGGTCGATGTGCTGCTGGTGTTCGTGGAATCGTACGGCCGTTCAGCCTTCGATCATCCCGAGGTAGCGCCGGTAGCGCGCGCCTCGCTGGCGCGGCTGGATGCTGCCGCAGCCGCCAGCGGCAAGACCCTGGTGAGCGGCTATGTCCGCTCCCCGACGCTCGGGGGGCAGTCCTGGCTGGCCCACGCCACCGCCGCGTCGGGGATCCGGACGACGGATCAGGGCGGCTGGCGCGTCTACCTGCAGGAAGCGGATGCGGATCTGGCCCATCTGTTCCGCCGCGCCGGGCACCCTACCTTCATGATGCAGCCGGCGATCGTCCGGCCATTTCCGGAGGCGGCGCGGCTTGGATTCGACCAGCTGCTGTTCGCCAAGGAACTTGGATATCGAGGTCCTCGTCCAGGCTATGTCACGATGCCGGACCAGTTCACCCTGGCACGGGTCGAGCGCATCCTGGAGGCGGGCGACGATGATCCCATGATCGGCCGTTACGGACAGGTTGCGTTGATCGGCAGCCATGCGCCGTTCACGCCCCCCGTCCCGCCGATCCTGCCCTGGGAGGACATCAGGGATGGGAGCGTCTTCACCGGCCAGATCCCCATTGGCCTCAGCCCTGCCCTGCTCTGGTCCGATCCACCGGCCCTTCGCTCGGCTTATGCCGGGCAGATTGCCGACACGATCGATGTCGTGGCCTCCTGGGCAGCGCTGCCGGCCAAAAGACCACGCCTCGCCATCATCATGGGCGATCATGAACCGGCGGCGCGCGTGCTGGGACGGGATCCCGGCTATGACGTGCCGGTCCACGTGCTGGCGACTTCGTCCTGGCTGGTGGCGCCCTTCGAGCGGGCCGGGTTCATTGCGGGAGCCATCCCGGATCCGGCTGCACCGATGCTGGGAATGGAAGATCTGCGCCGGCTTCTGCTGGACGGCTTTGCCGAGGTTCCCCAGGGAGAACTGGTCGGATCGATCCTAAGTAGCCCGATCCATCAGGTACGGTGAGGCTCCTCAACGCGCGCCTGGCGCATACTCAGGACCGATCGTTACCCGGGCAGCGCCAGCCTGGCGCAGCAGGTCCTTCCAGAATGTCTCCAGCACCCGGGTCGTTCCCGTCGAGAGAGGCGGCCTGCCCGGAGCATGGCTGCGTCCGGTCCCGAAGATATCCACCTGGATGCCGGTCAGGTCGGGGACCATTTGCTGGTCCTCCACCCGCTCCAGGGCTGCATCGGCCCCCTGGTCGACGAGCTGGCGGAACGTCAACAGGTCGGTGTTCTCCAGCATGTCGGAGAAAATCACCAGTCGGGCGGGATCGGTGGCCCAGTTGGAGGCAGCGACGGTGCGGATCGTCTCCAGGATCGCGGACGCGTCGTGGTCGACCTGCTTGTTCAGCAGGTCGATCAGCGTTTCCAGCAGGTCGCGGGTGAAGGCCTGCCGGTCTGCCCGGGCGACCACCGCCCTGCAGCTGCTGAACAGGCTGTCCAGCAGCCCATTGTCGGGACAGCCGGGCACGCAGGAATCGAACAGTCGCCGGCTGTCGGTGGCCGTGGCGCCAATCGTGTAGAGCAGCAGGCGATCACCCGTCTCCAGCTCGCTGAAGAACCGCTCCAGGCCATCGACCAGGATGTCCTGATCCCGCTCATCATAGGCGGTCGTGCGGTCGACCAGGAACAGGACCGAGCGGTCGCTCTGCGCGCAATAATCGGTAGCGGCAGCCCCGGCGTCAGCCGGCAGGGCGCATGCCGACCACATTGTCAGCATCATCGACGCCAGCCATCGGCGCATCTTCCAGGCTCCGTCGCAGGGCCTGCACGATCGCAGGCTCACTGAAGTCGTCGAGGCAGGCGGGGCTCTGATCGTCCTGCCGCCCGAGCCGGTTGCCCAGGCGATAGGCGCCGAAACGCTCCACCAGCGTGGTCGCCACCGCCCGGATCATCGCCGGCCGGTGAGCGGCTGCCTGCTCCAATGCACGGCGAATGACCGCCAGCTCGTTATCGACCCGTACCAGCTGCCGGTCGAGCGTCGAGATCCGCTCGTCATACCGGCGGGACAGCTTCGCTTCCTGCCGTTCGTAGGCGGAACGCATCTTGGTCAGGCGGCGCTCTGTCCGGGTGGCCCGGGTGACGGCGGCCTCGTAGTCCGGATGCGGGTCGTGGCGCACGAAGCTGACAATGGCTCCGACGATCAACAGGGCCATGTTCAGGACCAGCAGGGTCCAGCCCGGTCCGCTCAGCTCGACCGAAAGCACCTCGCGGGCACTGGACAGGCCGCCTTCCAGGCCTTGCCGCAAGAGCGTCCCGAAGTCGCTGGCTGCCTCCGCTTCGATCAGGGCCAGGTAGTGCTGGCGCATCGCGGCGATGAAATAGATGAGCGGCACCGCGATGGCGATGATCAGCGCAACCCCGGCGAGATGGCCGAGCTGGCTGCCCAGGGTCTTGTGGCTGGTGGCCTGGCGCAGCCAGAGGCCGGCCTGATGCGCGAAGAAGGCAAGCAGGAGACCGACAGCAAAGGACAGGAACAGGGAGACGACCGGCGCCTCCTGGAAGAACAGCTCGAAAGCCAGCCGGTTGATCGGGATCTCGGCGATCGCGATGAGCAGCAGCACGAAAGGATAGACCGGAACCATGCTGGTGCGCAGCGGCCGGCCGAGATCCGCTTCGATCTGCGCGGCCCGTCCCCGCGCCTGCGCATGCTGATCGGCTGCGTTCTGCATTTGGGTACTGCGCGGGCCGATTGTCTTGTCGAGTTCGGCCAGGGCGCTGGCGCGCTCCTCCAGGACCGCCGCCTTGCGCTTCTGGTAGTTCTCGTCCCCCTCGCGGCTCAGCTCCTCAGCCTGCCGCTCCTTGGTCACGACCAACTCCGCCCGGTCCCGCTCGTAGGCGGCCAGCGCTGCCTTTGCCTGCCCCAGAAGGCCAATATAGTAGAGACATTCCCGATCACCGGCCTTCGGCTCGCCAGCCATGCCATGCTTGCGGCCAGTCGCCTCGTCCGCCCGCCGGTCCCCGGAACTGTAGCGCAGATAGCCTGCCAGGGTCGCATTGGCGATCTGCTGCAGGCGATGATCGGACATCCATTTCTCCAGGCCGGGAAGGGCGTCGTTGGATCAGATCGCCCGATGCAGCCTGATATGCAACGCCCGCAGCACTGTTCGGGTGCCCAAGGGTACTTAGCCTCGCTCGACGCCCCGCATGATCGAGATTGCCCGGTCGGCAATCGCCATGGTCGGGGCATTGGTGTTGGCCGAGACCAGCTTGGGCATGATCGAGGCGTCGATCACGCGCAGGCCCTCCACACCCTGGACGCGCAGGTCCGGCCCCACCACGCTGTCGGCGGCATTGGTCCGGCCCATCCGGCAGGTCCCGACCGGGTGGAAGTCGGTGCGGGCGGTCCGGCGCAGATGCGCGGCGATGTCCTCATCGCTGGTGGCATTCGGTCCGGGCTGCAACTCCTCCTTGATCACGTCGGCAAGGGGGCGGGCCCGCATGATCTCGCGGACCACCCGCACCCCGGCGATGTGGTGGCGCAGGTCGTCCGGGTGATCCAGGTAGTTCGGGTGGACCAGGGGCATGGCGCCTGGATCGGCGGAGCGCAGCTTGACCCATCCGCGGGCGCGAGGCCGCAGCAGCACGGTGTGCAGCGTCACCCCGTCCACGTCCGGCACTCCCCCGGCATAGCTGGTGGTGGGGACGCAATAGACCTGCATGACCGGATCGCCGGCGCCATCCTCCGGCACATGGAAGGAGCAGGATTCGACCCCGGTACTGGTGATCCGGCCACGCCTGAACATCAGGTACTCCAGTCCGTTCAGGACCATCTTCAGGCCGCGATCCTGGCCGTAATGGCCATAGTTGCCGTTGGTCGAGGCCACCACCGGAGAGCCTGGGTGGTCCTGCAGGTTCTGCCCTACGGCAGGAAGGTCGACCTGCACCGCGATGCCGTGGTCCTTGAGGTGCTGGCTTGGCCCGATGCCGGACAGCATCAGAAGCTTGGGAGATACGAGTGCGCCTGCGGCCAGCAGCACCTCGCCGTCGACCCTCGCCGTCTCGGTCCTGCCATCGTGTCGATACTCGACCCCGACAGCTCGCCCGTTCTCCATCATGATGCGTAAAACCTGGGCGCGCGTGCGCAGGTGCAGGTTCGGGTTCTCCATCACCGGGCGCAGGAAGGCATCGACCGCGCTACAACGCCGCCCGGGCGTGCCGGTGATCTGCAGGTAGCCGACCCCGCCCGGGGCACCGTTGTTGAAGTCGTGCCGGAAGGGCAGGCCCATGCCCTGCACGGTCCGCACGAACAGGTCGGTCATCTCGCAGACGAACCCTCCGCTGCCGACCTTCAAAGGCCCGTCGACGCCGTGATGCTCGTTGTTGAACCGCCGGTTGCCTTCCAGGGTACGAAAGTGGGGCAGCATCCGCCGCCAGCTCCACAGATCGCTGCCGGTTGCCTCCGCCCAGTCGTCATAGTCCTGCACCCGCCCGCGCATGTAGGCCTGCGCGTTGATGCTGCTGCTTCCGCCCAGGACCCGACCCTGCGGGATGTTCAGCACCCGGCCGTCGAGCTGCGGCTGGGGCACGGTATCGTGATGGCTTACGTATTTCTTGTTGGAGAGCAGCTTCACAAAGCCGGCAGGGATCTTCAGGAGCCAGTTGTCGTCCGGCCCCCCCGCCTCCAGCAGCAGCACCTTGGCGTCGAACTCGCTCGTCAATCGCCAGGCTGCCACGCAACCGGCGCTGCCTCCCCCGATCACGATATAATCGTAACTCAACAGCCTGCCCCACTTTGCAAAGAACGTTTCACCGGCAGGTTGCCCGACCTGCCGCGATGACGCTTGGCATGATCGTTGTTCCCGCTCTCTCCCGCCTCAGCGCTGCATGGAGACTATTCAAGATCGGCCGACGCGGCCAGCCGCCGAATGGCGTGATGTGCCGGGTTCGATTCCCCCGTAGCTACATCATCGAGATTGGAGATTTTGGGATTGCCCACTGAAAACCAGGGAACGATGGTGTAACGGTCTGTGGTTCTGGAAATGCACCGTGTCATCGCACCGGCTTCCTGTCGCGGTCTGCGTCATCAACTATCAGGGCCGTGCCGTCCTCACGGAGACGCTTGAGGCGATCCGGGCGCAGCGACCCAGCCCCAGCCGGATCATCCTGGTCGACAACGCGTCCGAGGACGGAAGCGCGGAGATGGTCCGCGACCGCTTTGCCGAGGTCGAGGTCATCAGGCTGGCGGCGAACCGGGGGCCAGGACCCGCCCGCGAAGCAGGCTTCGCTGCAGCCGGCAGCCGCTATGTCTGCATGATCGACAACGACGTGGCTCCGGAGCCGGGCTGCCTGGCCCGCCTGGCAGAGGCCCTGGCGGCCGATCCTGCAGCCGCTCTCGCCATGCCCAGGATCGTTCATGCCCATGACCCAGCGCGGATCCAGTATGACGGCGCCATAGCCCATTTCCTGGGGGTCATGGCCATCGAGAACCAGGAGGTCCCGCGGGATTGCTCTTCCTGCGTCGTTCATCCGATCGGCTCGATCATTGGAGCATGCTTCCTGGTCGACCGGATGCGCTGGGGCGATCATCCGCTGCAGAGCGAAGGCTTCTTCATCTACCACGAGGACCATGACCTTGGCCTTCGCGCACGCCAGCTCGGCCTTGGCATCCTGTCGGTACCAAGTGCCGTGTGCCGTCATGGGAAGGGGACCGCGGATCTGTCGATCCGGGCTACCGGCACCTTCACCGAGCGGCGGGTGCTGTGCACGATCGCGAACCGCTGGCGGATCATCCTGATGCGCTATCAACTGCGCACGATCTTCCTGCTGGCACCCACCTTCGCCCTGTTCGAACTGCTGCAGTTCGCTGGGAGCTTGAAGAAGGGCTGGCACCGGCACTGGCAGGCAGCAGCAAGGACGATCTGGCGTGAGCGCCAGACAATCATGGCGGAGCGTCGTGCGTGGCAGGCCAAGCGCCGCCTCAGCGACGGCGAGGTTCTGCTGGGTGGTCCCCCGCCCTTCCACCCTAAACTCCTGGAGGGCAGGGTGGAACAGCTTGGCTACTGGTGCCTTTCCCGTCTGGGGGACCTGAACTGGCGCCTGGCCCTGCCGCTCCTGAAGATGGGCTGGCCGCGATCCATAGGCACCCCGCCAGCAGTGGCGCACGGCAGGGCTGGAAAAAACGAAAGGGAGGCGTGAACCTCCCTTCGAACTCGGACCTGCGTGTGTGGGCTTTGTGCCTCTTCGTATGATCCGATCTTATTGGAATTCTCGACGTGGACAAGCGGAATGTTGACAGATTGTC
This sequence comes from Geminicoccus roseus DSM 18922, assembly GCF_000427665.1. Taxonomy (NCBI): domain Bacteria; kingdom Pseudomonadati; phylum Pseudomonadota; class Alphaproteobacteria; order Geminicoccales; family Geminicoccaceae; genus Geminicoccus; species Geminicoccus roseus. The sequence continues at coordinate 1,410,921 of NZ_KE386572.1, read as the reverse complement.
ACAGGGTCCGCTCGACCATCAGCTTCTTGATCTCGGCGATCGCCTTTGCCGGGTTGAGGCCCTTCGGGCAGGTATTGGCGCAGTTCATGATCGTGTGGCAGCGATAGAGCTTGAACGGATCCTCAAGATCGTCGAGCCGCTCGCCGGTCGCTTCGTCGCGGCTGTCCGCGATCCAGCGATGCGCCTGGAGAAGGACAGCCGGGCCCAGATACTTGTCGCCGTTCCACCAGTAGGACGGACAGGAGCTTGTGCAGCAGGCACACAGGATGCAGTCGTAGAGGCCGTCGAGCTTCTCGCGTTCCTCCACGGACTGGACACGCTCGCGGGCCGGCTCCGGGCTCTCGGTCTTGAGCCAGGGCTGGATCGATTCGTACTGGGCCCAGAAATGGGTGAAGTCGACGACCAGATCCTTGATCACTTCCATGTGGGGAAGCGGATAGATCTTCACGGCGCCTTTGCAGTCGTCGATCGCCTTCAGGCAGGCCAGCGTGTTCTCGCCGTCGATGTTCATCGAGCAGGAGCCGCAGATGCCTTCGCGGCAGGAGCGCCGGAAGGTCAGGCTGCCGTCGATCTCGCCCTTGATCTTGATCAGGGCGTCCAGAACCATCGGACCGCACTGGCCAAGATCGACCTGATAGCTATCGATGCTGGGATTGGTGCCGGATTCCGGATCATAGCGATAGATCCGGAACTCCTTGACGTTCTGGGCGCCAGCAGGTGCCGGATACGTCTTGCCCTCGATCGGGCGGGAGTTCTTCGGAAGGGCAAATTCAGCCATGTGAGTTCCTGTCCCAGATCGTCCGCAGGTCCAGTACGGCACCCGAGAGATCGATGGAGTGCCCGGCGCACTGCACCGGGCCTTCCGCACCGCGTGAAGGTCGAAGAGGCTGGCAGGAGCGGGTCAATAGACCCGCTTGGCAAGCTTCACCGGCTCCACCTCGTTGCTCAGCGTGTTGAGATGGACCGGCCGGTCACCCATGGTTGCCTGGTGACCGTCCATCCAGACGATGCTGTGCTTGAGCCAGTTCTCGTCGTCCCGCTCGGGATAGTCTTCCCTGGCATGGGCGCCGCGGCTCTCGGTCCTGAACGTCGCCGACTGCATGGTCGCGACCGCCTGCAGCATCAGGTTCTGCAGTTCCAGCGCCTCGACCAGATCGCTGTTCCAGACCTTGGAACGGTCGTCGATCCGCACATCCGCCAGACTGTCGGCCACCTCGGCGATCTTGGTGCAGCCTTCCTCCAGGATCGGGCCCTCGCGGAACACCGAGGCATGACGCTGCATGGTGCGCTGCATGTTCAGGCGGATCTCGCCGACCCGCAGCGAGCCCTTGGCGTTGCGCAGCTTGTCCAGGCGGTCGAGCGCCTTGTCGGCATTGTCCCTGGCCAGAGGCTTGTGGGCGCCGCCCGGCGTGATCAACTCGGCAGCCCGATGCGCAGCGGCACGCCCGAACACGACCAGGTCGATCAGGGAGTTCCCGCCCAAGCGGTTGGCGCCATGAACCGAAGTGCAGGCCGCCTCGCCCACTGCCATCAGGCCCGGGACCGGCGCGTCCGCATTGTCGCCCTTGCGGGTCACCACTTCGGTCTGCCAGTTGGTCGGGATGCCGCCCATGTTGTAGTGGCAGGTAGGCACCACCGGGATCGGCTCCTTGGTGACATCCACCCCCGCGAAGACCTTGGCGGTCTCGGAAATCCCGGGCAGTCGCTCGTGCAGGACCTTGGGATCCAGATGCTCGAGGTGCAGGTGGATATGGTCCTTGTTCGGACCGACCCCGCGTCCTTCGTTGATCTCGATCGTCATCGCCCGGCTGACCACGTCGCGCGAGGCCAAGTCCTTGGCGGATGGCGCATAGCGCTCCATGAAGCGCTCGCCCTCGGCATTGGTCAGGTAGCCGCCTTCGCCGCGGGCACCCTCGGTGATCAGGCAACCGGCCCCGTAGATCCCTGAAGGATGGAACTGGACGAATTCCAGATCCTGGAGCGGAAGGCCGGCGCGCAACACCATCGCATTGCCGTCGCCGGTGCAGGTATGCGCCGAGGTGGCGGAAAAATAGACCCGGCCGTAGCCGCCGGTGGCCAGGCAGGTGAGCTGGCTGCGGAAGCGGTGGATCGACCCGTCGGCGATGTTCATCGCGATGATGCCGCGGCAGCCGCCCTCGTCGTCCATCAGCAGGTCGAGCGCGAAATACTCGCTGAAGAACTGAACCTTGTTGCGCAGCGCCTGCTGGTAGAGCGTGTGCAGGATCACGTGGCCGGTACGGTCGGCCGCGGCACAGGTCCGATAGGCCTGCGACTTGCCGTAGCCCACCGACTGGCCGCCGAAGGCGCGCTGGTAGATCTTGCCTTCCGCCGTACGCGAGAACGGCACGCCATAATGCTCAAGCTCGATCACCGAGGCCGGCGCGTTCTTGGTCATGTACTCGATGGCGTCCTGGTCACCCAGCCAGTCCGACCCCTTGACGGTGTCGTACATGTGGAAGCGCCAGTCGTCCTCGTTCATGTTGCCGAGCGCCGCATTGATGCCACCCTGGGCGGCCACGGTGTGCGAGCGGGTCGGATAGACTTTGGTGACGCAGGCGACTTTCAGGCCCGCCTCGACCATGCCCACGGCGGCACGCAATCCGGCACCGCCGGCACCGACGACCAGGGCATCATAGGTGTGCTCGGTGATAGGATAGGCAGCGCTCATCGCCTCAGCCCCGCAGCGAAATGGTCACGATGGATACCAGCGACGCCACGGCCAGGGCAGTGACACCGAGGTTGAGGGCCACAAGGGCGCCGATCTTGAGGGCACGAGCATGGACATAGTCCTCGATCACGACCTGCAGCCCGAGCTTGGTGTGATAAAAGACCGAGATGATCCACAAGGCCATCAAGCTCGCATTGATCGGCGAACCGAACCACGCGACCCATTCGACGTAGCCGGACCCGACCATACGTACGAGTTGGGTGACGAACCAGATCTCCAGGAGGAACTCGGAGACCGAGGTCAGGCGCTGCAGCTTCCAGTGATGCACGCCTTCCTTTGCGGAGCCGAGACCACGGGCCCGGGCGAGAGGAGAGCGAAACGACGTTGCCATTGACCGGCCTCCTCAAGCGGCGATCAGCACGGCGACCCACACCAGGATCGTCAGGGCAGCGGTGCCGCCCAGAACGACGATGCCGACCTTGTGCGTGACGTGCTTGTCAAATCCATAACCGGCATCCCAGGCCAGATGCCGGATGCCGCTCAACAGGTGATAGGCCCAGGCGGCGCTGAAGCCGAACAGGACCAGGAGTCCGAACCAGCTCCCCGCGAGCGAGTGCACGGTGTCGAATGCCTCGGGGCCGGATGCCAGCGCCACCAGCCACCAGGCCAGCAGAACAAGACCGACCGAGAGGGCGATGCCGGTTACCCGGTTCATGATCGACATGACCATGCTCAGGTACCAGCGATAGATCTGGAGATGCGGCGAGAGTGGCCGGTTTGCCTGCACGATCGCATCCTCCGACGTCTGCTAGGCTCATGATCGCAGCAGAAAAGATCGACAGTCTGTTGCTGCGCGCAACCTAGGTTCCCGCAAGCACGTGTCAACGTTCACGCTGCTTCCACCAGCGGGATGGCGGTCGCCGGACCGGGCGTTTCCGACACAAAGCCTGTGAATGCTGCGAGGCTGGGCTGCGGCCGAGCCGGCGGCCACCCATATCGGGACAGATTTCGCTTCGTTCAGCCCGCTGGATCGGCGAGCACGCTGCTGGCGTGCAGCGTGGTCCATGGGCGGGTGGAAGCACCCATATCAGGCTTTGCCAGAAACCGTGTGCCCGGAGGACAGATCGTGATGCAGGTGGAGATACCCGGCCAGGAGCAGAAGATCCCGGTGACCCTGCTGACCGGGTTTCTGGGCTCGGGAAAGACGACCCTGCTGTCCCGCCTCCTCCAGGACCCCGGCATGGCCGGCACCGCAGTGATCATCAACGAGTTCGGCGAGATCGGCCTGGATCACGACCTGGTCGAGACCGGCGGCGAAGAAAGCATGGTCGAACTGTCCTCGGGCTGCCTGTGCTGCACGGTGCGCGGCGATCTGGTCCGGACCATGCACGACCTGTACGGCCGGATGCGCGAGGGCACCATCCGGCCATTTCGTCGGGTCGCGATCGAAACGACTGGCCTGGCCGATCCTGCTCCGATCCTGCAGACGCTGATGCAGGATGCGGCGATCGATCACTTCTTTCGGCTGGAGTCGGTGGTGACCCTGGTCGATGCCGTCAACGGCGATGGCACGCTCGACCGGCACGAGGAGGCGGTGAAGCAGGCCGCGGTGGCCGATCGCCTGTTGATCACGAAGGCGGATCTCGCCGCCGAGGCGGTCGTTGCCGGGCTGGAGGACCGCCTGCGCCGTCTGAACCCGGCGGCGCCGATCATGCGGGTGGAGCATGGGCAGGTGGCGCCCGACCGCCTGCTGGAGGCAGGCCTTTACGACCCAGCCACCAAGTCGGTCGACGTCCAGCGCTGGCTCGCCGAGGAGGCCTATGCGGATGGCCACCATCACGATCACGGACATGACCACCACCACCACCATCATGATCACGATGGGCCGGGTCAGGACCCGCACGACGTCAACCGGCACGACGAGCACATCCGGGCCTTCGCCATCCGCAAGAAGGAGCCGATACCCGCTCAGGCGTTCTCCCTGTTCCTGGACCTGCTCACCGCGCAACGCGGGGCCGACCTCCTGCGGGTGAAGGGCATCGTGCACATCGCCGAGGAGCCCGACCGGCCGATGGTCTTCCACGCCGTCCAGCACGTCATGCACCCCCCGGTCACCCTGGAACGCTGGCCGTCCGACGACCGCGACACGCGGCTGGTCTTCATCGTCCGCGACCTGGACAAGGCGCAGGTCCAGAACTTCCTGGACGCGCTGACTCGAGCGCATGGGGATCTCGCCGGAACGTCCTGATCCCGGGAGCTCGTGCGCCTGAACTCCTTCCCGGGTTGTGACATTCGGCACAGCGTGTTCGTTCCGGGGGACTAGGACATGGGTCGACCTGACCTATGGGGATGCGAACCATGTCCCGTTATCGCCACGATCTGCCGCAGATGCGCCAGGATCTGTTCCTGACGGATGGCGGCCTGGAGACGACGCTGATCTATGCGGAGGGACTGGACCTTCCGCTCTTCGCGGCCTTCCCCCTGGTCGAGCAGGAGGAGGGCCGGGCGGCTCTGCGCCGGTATTTCCAGCCGTACCTGGACCTTGCCCGCGCTCGCGGTGTCGGCTTCATCATCGACACGCCGACTTGGCGTGCCAATCCGGACTGGGCGGCACGGCTGGGCTTTGGCCCGGCCGACCTGGAGCGGGTCAATCGCCTCGCCGTGGCGTTCGCCGAACAGCTTCGCGCCGAGGCAACCGACCACGTCGCCCCCATCGTGATCAGCGGCGCGATGGGGCCGCGGGGCGACGGCTACCAGCCGGACACGCAGATGTCGGAGACCGAGGCACAATCCTATCATGCCGCCCAGATCGACACCTTCGCCGAGACCGCGGCCGATGTGATCAGCGCGGTGACGCTGAACTATGTCGAGGAAGCCATCGGGATCGCCAAGGCGGCTAAGGCGGCCGGCATGCCGGTCATCATCTCGTTCACGGTGGAAACAAACGGGTGCCTGCCGACTGGGCAGAGCCTGCAGGCGGCCATCACCCAGGTCGACGAGGCGAGCGGCGGCTATCCCGCCTACTACATGATCAACTGCGCCCATCCCCGCCATTTTGCCCATGTCCTGGAGGACAGGGGCGCCTGGCTCGACCGGATCCGCGGCATCCGCGCCAATGCCTCGACACGCAGCCATGCCGAACTCGACGCGGCGACCGAGCTCGACAGTGGGGATCCGGCTGCCCTGGCGCAGGACTACCGCGCGATGCGGACGAAGCTGCCAAGCTTATGCGTCGTCGGCGGCTGCTGCGGCACCGACCACCGCCACATCCGCGCCATCTGCGAGGCTGTCGCTCCGGCCTGATCGCCGCTCAGGCCGGATGGGACCGGCTCAGGTCGTAGTCGCGGCGATGGCGTCCGCCAGCGCCACCAGCCGCTTGGCCTCGGTGACGTGCAGATTCTCGACCAGCTTGCCGTCGACCACGACCACGCCCTTCCCGGCAGCCCGAGCTTCCTCGAACGCCGCGATCATCTTGTGGGCCCGCTCCACGGCTTCCGGCGACGGGGCGAACGCCTCGTTGGCCGCTTCCAGCTGCTTGGGGTGGATCAGCGTCTTGCCGTCGAACCCGAGTTCCGCGCCCTGCAGGCAGGATTGCCGGAAACCTTCCTCGTCCTCCAGGTCGAGGCTGACGCCGTCCACGATCGAGATTCCTGCCGCGCGAGCCGCCAGCATGCACAGGCCAAGCGACGTGATCATCGGCAGCCGCAGCGGCGTGTGGGCGGCGTGCAGCTCCTTGGCAAGGTCCGAGGTGCCCATCACCAGGCACTCGACCCGCGGATGATCCGCGATCTGGTCGGCCCGGAACATCGCCCGTGCCGTTTCCATCATGCACCAGATCGGCAGGTCCGGTGCAGCGCCGGCGCCGTCGAGGATGTCAACGGCGCGGCGAACCAGTTCCACATCCGAAACCTTCGGCAGCAGGATGCCGTCGGCGCCCATGGTTGCCGCATCGAGCAGGTCGGCATGGCCCCAGGGCGTGTCCAGGCCGTTGACCCGAACGATCAGCTCGCGGTGTCCGTAGCCTCCGGCAGCGACGTTCTGGGCCACCAGCGCACGCGCGGCATCCTTTGCATCCGGCGCCACGCTGTCCTCCAGGTCGAGGATCAGGGCATCCGCGGCAAGCGTTTTCGCCTTCTCCAACGCCCGTGCATTGCTGCCGGGCATGTAGAGTACGGAACGACGTGGACGAACGGCGGCCATGGCGCTTCTTCCTTCGGCTTCGACGACCGGATGGTGATGGCGGTGCCGCGCTCCAGGTTCAAGGGTGAAGCGGCCCGGCGGCAACGGGATGGCACCGGGAGCGTCAGGAGCCGGCGCCTGCTGGCGGTGACCCGGGGGCTGCCACGCTCAGGGCCGGCAAGAACAAAGATATCAGCGCTCCCTGGCCTGTACGGAAGCACCCAGCAGACGGGGCAGCCTTCGATCGATGCACGCAAGGCCCAGGCCGATCAAGCTCATACCCAGGAGGTGTCGAGGTAGCAGTGTCTCTCCCAGGAAGAGCGCGCCCAGCAGGATGGCGACGACCGGGATGAGAAAGGTGACCAGCAGCAGATTGGTGGCCCCGGCCACCGCCAGGATCCGGAAATAGAGCACGTAGGCGAGCGCCGTGGACAGGAGCCCCACCGCAAGGACCGCGCCGATCGTCGCCCCCTCCGGCATCGCCAGCCGCCAGGGCTGGTCCACCAGCAGCATGACCGGCAGGAGGATCAGGGTGGAGGTGGTCACTTGGCCGGCAGCCGTGGCCAGTGGCGAGATGCCCATATGGCGGAAGCGGCGCCCAAAGATCCCAGCCAGCGCATAGGAAAGAGCGGCGGCCAGACAGGCCAGTTGGGCCAGGACCTCGGCGCCCACTTCCTGGAGCACATCGAACCCGATCAGCACCGTGGCGCCCACCAGCCCTGCCACGACGCCAGCCAGCTTGAAGATGTTCAGCTTCTCGTCCTGGGTGAGACAGTGGGCGGCCAGGATGGTGAAGACCGGCGTCGTGGCATTCAGGATCGAGGCTAGTCCGCTCGCAATGTGGTGCTGGCCCCAGACGATCAGGGCAAACGGCAGCGCATTGTTGAGCAGCCCCATCAGGCCCAGCGCCGCCCATGTCCCGCCCGCGGTGGGCAACCGGATTCTGAGCAGCCATGCCATTGACAGGAGGGCGGCGGCGGCGATCGCCACGCGCAGCCAGACCAGGGTAAAGGAAGGCAGTTCCCGGACGGCGATGCCGTTGAAGAAGAACGAGCCACCCCACGCCGCTGCCAGGGCGAGCAGCATCGCCCATTCGCGCCCGGTCATTCCTCCGGTCGGCCTGTTCGTCACCTTCGACATTCCCACGCTCCTCCGGCTGGTCCGGCAGGATCGCTTCGAAGGTGCGGCACCGCACTTCGCTTCTTGCTCGGCTATTTGCCCGCCCTACGTCCGAGGGGCGTGTCGCCCTGCCGGTGGCTGGGGGAATTGGAGGATGGCGAGGATCGTCAACTCGAGCCGGCCTCCGCGCGAGCGGGACGTCCTCGGTCGATGGGCAGGGGGCTGCCCAGCCGGGGATCGGGGATGGCTGCCCAGGCGGCGCGGGAAGGAGCGGGCCTGCGACGCCCGCTTGCCCGATCAGTTGACGATGACGTTGCTGGAGGTCAGGTCAGCCAGCACGATGTTCTGGAAAATGATCGACTGCCCGGCGCCGAAGTTCACCACAACATTGGCGCCACTCTGGCTGGCCGCTGCCTTGAATTCATTGAAGCTGGATACGCTCTCGCCGAACACCAGGACGGTGTCGTCGCCCAAGCCGAAATCTGTGATGAGGTCGTTGCCGCCGTTTTCGTATCGCACGAACTCGTCATCGCCGGCTCCGCCGGTGAGCACATCGTCGCCGTCGCCGCCATAGAGCACGTCGTTGCCGGCCTCGCCGACCAGCCGGTCGTTGCCGTCGTCACCGAACAGGCTGTCGTCGTCGGCTCCGCCGAACAGGCGATCATTGCCGACTCCACCATAGAGCCAGTCCTGACCGATCTGGCCGATCAGCGTGTCGTTGCCTTCCTCGCCGAACAAGGTGTCCTCGCCCGGACCACCCACGAGGGTATCGTTGCCCGTCTGGCCGTAGAGATAATCGTCGCCTGCGGCCCCATCGACCCGGTCATTGCCGGCTCCGGCTTCCACGAAGTCGTCGCCGCCATTGCTGTTGATGAACTCGTCCGCGTTCGAGCCCTGGACCTGATCGTCGCCGCTGCCGGTGATGAGGTGCTCGAAGTTGCGCGCGGTGCCGGCGAACGAACCATAGTTCCAGGTGCCAGCAGCCAGATCGACCGCGGTATCGTCAGGCACGAACAGGTTCAGCGTGTCGTAGCCCGCACCGCCGTCGGCGGTATCGTTGCCGCCGCGACGGATGACGATCACTTCGTCCTGTGCCGAGCCGATGATCGAGTCGTCGAAGCGGGAGCCGACGATCACCTCGAAGCTACTGATCTTGTCGATGCCGCCCGTGCCGTCGACTGCGACACCCGCCGCCGCGTTGACCTGGACGGCGCCGTTCTCGCGCTCGTAATCCAGGTAATCCAGCCCGGCACCGCCATCGAGCAGGTCGTTGCCGGCCGAACCGGTGATCCGGTCATCGCCGGCTCCGCCCTCGATGCGGTCGTCGCCAGCCCCGCCGATCAGGTTGTCGTTGCCGTCGTCGCCGATCAGATGATCGTCGCCATCGCCCCCGATCAACAGGTCGTTGCCAGCGAAGCCGCGGATATAGTCGCTACCTCGGCCACCTGGCAGGTAGTCGTTGGCGGTCGTCCCGTTCACGACCTTGCCGGGCGGCACCACATCCTGAGGTCCGCTAGGGCTGTTGGACATCGACTATTCTTCCGATCGGAGGCGCGGATCGTTATTGCCGGGTCACAAGCCCCCAAACGACTTGGGCGGGCATTCATGTCGGGAAGGCAGATCCCGCCTCGCAAAGGCAGGTTGCTCGGCCCGCGCAGCACAGGCTTGCACTGCGAGATCTGCTATCAGGAAGCCCCTGGCCTGCAAAGGGGCCGGAGCATCCACTGGTAGGACATGTGGCAATTTTCCCGGTACCGGCCGATCGCTGCCTGCACGGTTCTTCCCGCGTACCGCGGCATCCGCCGTTTCCGCAGCCGTCGGTCCTCAACGAGCCGGACCGATGGTGATCGACAGCGATCGATGGTCGGAGCCGCTGCCGGCACCGAGGGTCTGATCCAGCACCTTCACGTCCGGGGACACCAGGGCCTGGTCGATCCGGATGCGCAGCGGCTGCGGCAGGAACGAGGGCCAACTCCCTTCGATCCCACCGGCCGGGCGAAGTTGCAGGCCACGAGCGAACGTGCCGACGACCCGCCCCCACGGTACTGCATTGAAGTCACCCATCAGCAGGACGGGCAGGTCCGGCCGGAAGAGGTCGGAACGAAGCAGCGCCTCCACCTGGCGCATCTGCACCTCGAGGCTGTCCGGTGGGATCGGCCGGGCCAGATGAACCGCCACCACGCGCAGCCTGCCATTCCTGCCGTCATCCAGGGTGGCCGCGATACCCCGGGCACCGCTGTGCCGGTCGTGGTAGATCACCTGGTCGTGGACCGGCAGGCGCGAGAACAGGGTGAGATCGCATTCCCTGCGTCCGATACAGGAAATATGGTGGGGATAGCTCCCGGTGAGGCGGGCGAAGCTGCGCCAGCGCGAGGCGCCCGTTTCGGCGAACATCACGAGATCGGCGTCGCTGGACAGGGCGGCGTCCACGGTGGCGACCGCATCGCCCGATCCGGCCCAGGCATTGTGGAAATAGATACGGAGCTGTGGAAACGGGTCCGATGCCGGTTCCTGCCTCGCCACCGCGTATAAAGGCGCCCATCCAGGAAAGACGTGCGGCGTCAGGATCAGGGCGGTCGCCGTCAGCAGAGCCGTGACCACGAGCACGATGTAGCGGCGGCCGGTCAGCACCCCGACCAGCAGGAGCAAGGCGGAAAGAAGGGCGGACTGGACCAGAAAATGGGCGGCCAGCTCGAACTCGGCCGGTCCACCGGGCCAGGCAGCGCCAATCACCGGAGCGGCCGCCACCAGCAGGCAGATAGACAGACAGTAGCGGACGACCCGGTCGGTTCCATGCGGGACCGCCGCGGCGAGGGTGCTGGATGGCGCCGTCATCATGCCTTCGGGGATGGCGAGCCCGCAACACAGCCCAACCGGTTCAATATTTCAACCGGCAAGTGCAGCGCCAGCCGCTCAGCCACCGACGCGGTAGACGGAGTTGCCCTCGTGGCTGCGACCAGAACACCAGGGCCGCGGCAGCGCAGGTGTTGACCTGCGCTCGACCCTCCCCACCTAGAGAAGGCGAAGCTGGCCTGCAGCTGGGCTAGTGGAGCTGGAATTCCGGGCCCTGTCGCCAGGCCTGAGGCTTGATCAGCTCGCTCCGTCCGACGCGCACGCCCACCAGAGGACCCTCGATATTCTTTTCCCAGAAATCGAGGAACTTGAACAACTCCGGATAGCGAGGCGCAATGTCATAATGCTGCCAGATGAAGCTCTGTATCAGGCTGGGGTGGTCAGGCATCCGGTACAGGATTTCAGCGGTGGCGATGCGGTAGCCCCTGAGCTGCAACTCCAGGGGCGAGGGTTCTTTACCGGCCATGGTACATCTGTCCTGGCTCGTTCCCCTACGACCGCCGCAGGGGGCACGAACGGATTGTGGCCGATCCTTGACAGACGTCAAGGAGAAGGCCGAATTCCTGTTCTGTTTCAGATGGTTAGCAGCCAACACCAAAAAGTGCTGCCAGTTTGGCAAACAGCCCCTTGAATCCCTCCTGCAATTTCTCTACCTGACGCAGCGACGTTAGCACTCTCCTCCCGAGAGTGCTGACAACCGCATTCGCTTCAGCATGGAGATCGTAGGCATGGGCTTCCGTCCGCTGCACGACCGCGTGGTCGTTCGTCGTCTCGAGGGTGAAGAGAAGAGCAAGGGCGGGATCATCATCCCGGACACTGCCAAGGAGAAGCCCCAGCAGGGCGAGATCGTGGCGGTCGGCCCGGGTGCGCGCGACGAGAGCGGCAAGGTGAACGCGCTCGACGTCAAGGTCGGCGACAAGGTGCTGTTCGGCAAGTGGTCTGGCACCGAGGTCAAGATCGACGGCGATGACCTGCTGATCATGAAGGAAAGCGACATCCTGGGCATCCTCGACGATGCCGGCTCGATGAAGCAGGCCGCCTGAGCCTCTCCTTCCTGATCCCCATCACCTTATACGGGTAAGAACATCCATGGCTGCCAAAGACGTCAAGTTCTCGACCGATGCGCGCAACAAGATGCTGCGCGGTGTCGAGATCCTCGCCAACGCCGTGAAGGTCACGTTGGGTCCGAAGGGCCGCAATGTGGTCATCGAGAAGAGCTTCGGCGCGCCGCGCATCACCAAGGACGGTGTGACGGTCGCGAAGGAGGTCGAGCTCTCCGACAAGTTCGAGAACATGGGCGCGCAGATGGTGCGCGAAGTGGCCTCGAAGACCAACGACATGGCCGGTGACGGCACCACGACCGCGACCGTGCTCGCCGCCGCCATCGTGCGCGAGGGTGCGAAGTCGGTGGCCGCGGGCATGAACCCGATGGACCTGAAGCGCGGCATCGACCTGGCGGTCGAGACCGTCGTCGCCGACCTGAAGTCCCGGGCGAAGAAGGTGACCACCAGCGAGGAGATCGCTCAGGTCGGCACCATCTCGGCCAATGGCGACACCGAGATCGGCAAGATGCTGGCCGAGGCCATGCAGAAGGTCGGCAACGAGGGCGTGATCACGGTCGAGGAGGCCAAGAGCCTCGACACCGAGCTCGACGTCGTCGAGGGCATGCAGTTCGACCGCGGCTACCTGTCGCCGTACTTTATCACCGACAGCGAGAAGATGCGGGCCACCCTCGAGGAGCCCTACATCCTCATCCACGAGAAGAAGCTGTCGACCCTGCAGCCGCTGCTGCCGGTCCTCGAGGCCGTCGTGCAGTCCGGCCGTCCGCTGCTGATCATCGCCGAGGACGTCGAGGGCGAGGCGCTCGCGACCCTGGTGGTGAACAAGCTGCGTGGTGGCTTGAAGATCGCCGCCGTCAAGGCGCCGGGCTTCGGTGACCGTCGCAAGGCCATGCTCGAGGACATCGCCATCCTGACCGCCGGTCAGGTCGTGTCCGAGGACCTGGGCATCAAGCTCGAGAACGTCACGCTCGAGATGCTCGGCAAGGCCAAGCGCGTGGTGATCAACAAGGAAGACACCACCATCGTCGACGGCTCGGGCGACAAGTCCGAGATCCAGGGCCGCATCTCGCAGATCAAGGCGCAGATCGAGGAGACCACCTCGGACTACGACCGCGAGAAGCTCCAGGAGCGTCTGGCGAAGCTGGCTGGCGGCGTCGCCGTCATCCGCGTCGGCGGTGCCACCGAGGTCGAGGTGAAGGAGCGCAAGGATCGCGTCGACGATGCGATGAATGCGACCCGCGCCGCCGTCGAGGAGGGTGTGGTTCCTGGTGGCGGTACGGCGCTGCTGTATGCGCTCAAGGCGCTGGACAACCTGGCGGCTGGCAACAGCGACCAGAAGGTCGGTGTCGAGATCGTGCGCAAGGCGCTGCAGGCGCCGGCTCGCCAGATCGCGGAGAACGCCGGCGTCGACGGCTCGATCGTGATCGGCAAGATCTTCGAGAGCACCGACACCAGCTTTGGTTTCGACGCCCAGACCCACGAGTACGGTGATCTCGTGAAGAAGGGCATCATCGACCCGGTGAAGGTGGTGCGTCATGCGCTGCAGGATGCGGCCTCGGTCGCCGGCCTGCTCATCACCACCGAGGCGATGATCGCCGAGAAGCCCAAGAAGGACGCCCCGATGCCGGCCGGCGGCCCGGGCGGCGGCATGGGCGACATGGACTTCTGATCGGTTTTACCGGTCGAGTTCAGGGACTGGGCGGCCATGCGTCGCCCGGTCCGAGTGGAGAGGCCCGCGGTGTTCCGCGGGCCTCTTCGCGTTCATCGCAACAGCGGGCGAAGATAGGTGCCGGCCTCGATGGTCACGGCACCTCCCAGTCCCAGCTTGAAGCGCGACAGGCCTGGCGCGCGGTCGGTCGCGATGCCTCCCAGGTCCAGCCAGCCGATCCCCTGCCGCTGCAGCGCCAGCATGCCGCGCCAGAGCAGGAGGCGCATCGCATCGCTTCTCCTCCCTGCCTCGTCGGCATAGCCGATCAGGTAGGTGGCGGAGCCGTGGTGGACCTGCAGCCAGATTCCGGCGACCGGCAGCCCTTCCAGTTCCGCGATCAGGACGAGCCGCTCGCGGCAGCCGGGCGAGAGCTCCGCCATCCGTTGCAGGAACGTGACCGGCAGTGCCCTGTAGCCTTTTGCCTGCCGATGCTCCTCATGACGTGCCGCCAGCCATTCGACCGGCGGTCCCCGATGCACTTCCCGGACCGCCAGGCGCTGCTTCTCGGCGCGACGGAGCTGGTTGCGCCACTTGCCGTCCAGCGCCAGGCGCAGCTCCTGAGGGTCAGGAGGAAGCCTGACCCAGACGGTGCCATAGCCGGTGACCACCGGGCGACAGGCTTCCATTTGCGGGCCGAGATGCTGGGGGCTCCAAAGGAGCAGGCACCGGCCGAAATGCGCGCGGATCGCCCGGAAGATTTCCTCCGGATGCTCAGCCCGATGGGTGCCCGCACCGATCGGGCCGCGGCTTGCCAGGACAACCCGGATTCCGGCCCAGCTCCGCTCGACGACCTGGACGCCCTGTTCCTCTCCGATCGGCAGTCGGGCAACCCGACGTCCCCCTGCGGCTAGAGCCTGGCCGTACACAGCTGATTGCTGCAGCGGCACCCGCCCGCCGGCGCGAGCAAGCCGATCCCAGCCAGCGACATCCAGCATGTAAGATATGCCATTGATGATTTCACCTTCTGGTTGATAATCTCATGGCATGAGGAAGCACAAGCTGTCTCCTGGCATCGATCGCCGCATCCCGTCCCCGCGCCTCACTATCCACGGGGCGCTGATGATCGTGCTCTATGCCGGGACACCTCTGCTGGCCATCGGCGTGCTGCTGGACATGGTCGTGGCGTGGCTGCGGTGACCTGCGGTACCGCGCCCGTGGTGCGCGGCGCTGCCGCCCCTGCTGAGAGAGACGCTGAGGATCGTCAGTTTCTCGCGGCTGCCCAATGCCGCAGCAGGCGCCCATCCTCTCCTTCCACCGGATCGGACCGGGGAACCGGAACCGCTGCGATCCGGTCGCGGGCCTGGGTATCGGCTCCGGCATCTCGGAGAAGATCCACCTCGGCTCCGGAGGGATAGGCGCCGACCACCAGCAGATCCGCCGAAGCGCGAAGGTTCTGGTGGCCGACACCTGCCGGTATCGCCACCGCATCGCCAGCTTGCAATTCGACCTCAGTGCCCGTGGCGCCACCCAGGCGCACCCGCACCGATCCTCGGGCAATCCCCAGGACTTCATGGCTGGTTGAGTGGAAGTGCGGATAATCGAAGATGCCGTTGCGCCAGGACTGGGTCCATCCATTCCGGGCGAACAGCTGCTCGAAAGCTTCTGGCCCTGGAGCAGGGGGCAGCGCCGCCTGCCACCAGATCAAGGGAAGGCCGGGATTGTTGGGGATGGCGCCGGCATCCTTGAACAGAAGAACATGGAAGCCCTCGGTGGTCGGGTGCATGGCTGTTCTCCCTTCGTGGTATCTTCCAGCGGTGCGCCGCAAGGTGTGCCAAGGCCTTGCTCAGCAGGAGCGATCTAGGCTGCATGGACCCTGCTCGCCAGGACCCCCTGGTCGTTGTGCACCGGAAAAGATAGCGTCCGAACCGAGGAATGAAGCATGCCTGTTTCCATGACAGACGGGCGGCGAACCGGAACCAACGGAGTGAACGGGTGAGGATCCTGGCGGTCGGAACTTTGGGGCTCGCACTGGCGGTTGGCGGGTGCGCGCAGGGGCCGGACGGCGCGGCGCAGCCCGGAACCAAGACGGCGACCGGCGCGGTCGCCGGCGCCGTGATCGGCGGCGTGCTCGGCAACATCCTTGGTCATAAAGGGGTGAAGGGCGAGGGCACGGCGATCGGTGCTGCGATCGGCGCCGCCGTGGGCGGCGGCATCGGCTACATGTTCGACAGCCAGGAGCAGCAGTTCCGCAAGGAACTCGCCCAGGAGACGCAGTCCCGCCAGGTGGAGATCCAGCGGGTCCGGCAGGATGCGCTCAAGCTGGTGATGCCGTCCGAGGTGATGTTCCCCTTCGACAGCGCCGTGCTGCAACCGGGCTACGAGCCCACGCTCCAGAAGATCGCCGAGGTCCTGAACGCCTATCCGGAGTCCCGCGCGACGATCACCGGCTTCACCGACAGCCGTGGCTCCGAGAGCTACAATCTTGATCTGTCCAAGCGGCGCGCCGAAGCGGTCCGTACTGCCCTGGTTACCGATGGCGTGCCCGCCGGGCGGCTTACAGCCCAGGGACGTGGCAAGGCAGATCCGGTCGGGGACAACACAACCGAAGCCGGCCGGCAGATGAACCGCCGGGTGGAGATTCTCGTCCAGGGCAATTGACGTCCAGGTCCACAGGGGCGCCGCTCCTGTGGGCCTGCCATGGCTCGGGGCTGATCAACGCCCGCCGGCTATGTATTCGCGCATCGCCTCCGCCTCGAACTGGATCTCGTCGATCCGGTGCTTCACCACGTCGCCGATGCTGATGATGCCGCAGAGCGTGCCGTCCTCGGTCACCACCGGGAGATGGCGGATGCGCCGGTTGGTCATCGTCGCCATGATCGCGCTGACCTCGTCCCGGGCGGAACAGGTCACCACCTCCCGGGTCATCACGCTGGCGACCTGGTCGTCCATCACCTCGGTGCCGCGATCGGCCATCGCCTCGATGATTCCGCGATCCGAGATGATCCCGACGATCCGGGCGCCATCCTGGGAAACCACCAGCGCGCCCACCCGCTCGCCGCGCATGCGGTGAACCGCCTCCACGATCAGGGTGTCGGGCCTGATGGTGCAGACTTCCCTGCCCTTGCCCGCCAGGATCGATTCGACGTTCATCGGACGATCTCCCCGTTCTTGTTCTGCGGCTGGATCGCAGTTTGATCGTGGGAGGCCCTGATGGACAAGACAATTGGCATCGTTGGCGGTGCCGCACCCCGCGGCTCCCGAGATAGGGAGGTCGCTTCGCTCCGGAACCTTATGGTGGGCCAGGGGTACAAGGCTGAGCCTTGATCGTGGGCTGACTTTCTCTGGGAGCATCGATGCTGCACCTGCCGCAGCCGGCGAGCCGAGGATCGGGACGCGCCCACCGGGTATTCCATCCGCTGGGCGGGGCCGACCTTGCGACCTTGTGCGCGGTGCTGATCCGGAGCGGCGGCGTTCCGCTGGGCCGCCTGCACGTTCCGCTGCTGGCGCTGGCCTCGGCCCTGACGCGCCTGCCGTTCACCCTCCTGGAAGCGGCGGGGAGCAGGTTGTTCCTCAGATCGCACGACCTGCCGGCGCCGATCTTCGTGGTGGGGTACTGGCGCAGCGGTACGACCCATCTGAGCAACGTGCTGAGCCGCCACGACGGCTTCGGAATCCTGCCGCCGATCTGCGTTGGCCTGCCGCACGAAGCCCTTGGCCTCGGCCGGCTGGTGCGGCCATTCATCGAGCAGTTCTATCCTCGGACCCGTCTGATCGATGATGTGCCGCTCGGATCCGAACTGCCGCAGGAAGACGAGCTCGCGATCGCGAACATGTCGGCCTGGTCCTTCTATCATGGAATCTACTTCCCCGATCGTGCGGCCGACTGGATCGGGCGTGGCCTGTTCTTTGACGGAGCCGGCCACGATGACATCGAGCAATGGAAGCGGCTGCTGCATCGCTACGTCGCGAAGATGACCGTGCACCAGGGGAGGCGACCGCTTCTGATCCGCAATCCGGTGCACGGTGCACGGATCGGCCTGCTGCGCTCGATCTGGCCTGATGCGAAGTTCATCCACGTCCACCGCAACCCGTTCGACGTGCATGCATCGGCGGTCCGGATGTTCGCGACGCTGTTCCGCGAACTGGCCATCCAGGACCATGCAATCGATGCCAACGACCTCGTCCTCGCAACCTATCCCCGTCTGATGACGGCACTGCTGGAGGAAGCCGAGAGCCTGGAGGAGGGCAGTTTCTGCTCCGTGCGATTCGAGGATTTTGAGAGGGCGCCCCTGGACGAGTTGCAGCGCATCTTCGCTACATTGCACCTGGACGGGTACGAGACGGCAAAACCTCGCTTCGCATCCTACCTGGACAGCGTACGCGCATACCGGAAGGCACCGCGCAGGTTTGATTCTGGTCAGATCGCCCAGGTACAGGCGCGATGGCAGCCCTTCATCGATCGCTGGAACTATAAAATTCCCGAAATCGCGGCAACATGATGATCCGGCGTCGCACTGTCGACGTATGCGAGTGTTTTGGCCTTAAAGCGGAAGTAGGCGAAAAGTAGAATTCTGTGGATGCTTGAGCAGGATCTAGTCCTGAGTAGCTAAAATTTTTCCCGGCCTGTCCTTGCCTCTTCGTACCTCCGGCTTAGTTCGGCGTTTGAGAGCGGTGGACGGAATGATCCCGGCCTCGTGCACGATCCTGGAGGCTCCGGGCCTGAAGCATGGTGAACAGGGCGAATTTCCATATCGCAGTGATCGGTGCCGGTCCGGGCGGGCTGGCGGCTGCGCTCCTGATCGCTCGAGCCGGGCTGAAGGTCACGCTGTTCGAGAAGGCGGACACGGTGGGCGGCCGGACCCGTACCGTCAGGGCTCCGGGGGGCTACCGGTTCGACCTGGGACCGACCTTCTTTCTTTATCCCCGGGTTCTGCGCGAGATCTTCGCAACCTGCGGCGCCGATCTTGACGCCCTGGTCGACATGCGCCGGCTCGATCCGCTCTACCATCTGGTCTTCGAAAGCGGCGGAGACCTGCGGGCCTCCGCGGACCATGAGCAGCTGCGCCGCGACATCGCCACGCTGTCGCCGGACGATGCCGCCAAGCTGCCGAGCTTCCTGGAGGATAATCGCGCCAAGCTCCAGGCATTCCGTCCCGTGCTGGAACGGCCGTTCACCAGCCTGACCGATTATCTGCATCCCGAGGTGATCGGTGCGCTTGGCAAGCTGCGACCGTTCACTTCGGTGGATGCCGATCTTCGCCGCCACTTTGCCGACCCTAGGGTGCGCCTCGCCTTCTCGTTCCAGAGCAAATATCTGGGCATGTCGCCTTTCCGTTGCCCGAGCCTGTTCACCATCCTGAGCTTTCTCGAGCATGAGCATGGCGTCTTCCATCCGATGGGAGGCTGCGGCGCCGTGTCGGAGGCAATGGCGAAGCTGGCCCGTCGCATGGGCGTGCGGATTGCCCTGGACACCGCGATCGAGCGGATCGAGTACGCGAACGACCGGCCGCGGGCAGTTCATACGGCTCAGGGGAGGCAGGAGGTCGATGGGGTGGTGATCGGCGCCGATTTCGCCGGGGCGATCCGCGACCTCGTTCCAGAAATCCACCGCCGCAAGTGGAGCGACCGCAAGATCGGGCGTGCCCGACTGTCCTGCTCCACCCTGATGTTCTACCTGGGCATCGAGGGCGAGGTCGAAGGGATCGACCATCATACGATCCTGCTGGCGGAGGACTACGAGCGGAACATCAAGGAGATCGAGACCGGCATCCTGTCGCGCCGGCCGTCGATCTACCTGCAGCATGCGGGCTTCACGGATGCCGGGATGGCGCCGCCAGGCCATGCCAGCCTCTATGTCCTGGTCCCGGTCCCCAACCTGCGGTCCGGTATCGACTGGCAGGCGGAACTGCCGGCTTACCGCCGGCTGGTGTTCGAGCGCCTTCGCTCCATCGGCCTGCCCGATCTGGAAAGGCGGGTCCGTTTCGAGCGGGTGGTGACCCCGGAGGACTGGCAGTCCACCTACAGCGTCGGCCAGGGAGCGACCTTCAACCTTGCGCACGATCTGCGCCAGATGCTGTGGTTCCGGCCACACAACCGCTTTGCGCCCGGTACCTATCTCGTGGGCGGCGGCACCCATCCTGGCAGCGGCCTGCCGGTGATCTTCGAGGGTGCCCGGATCAGCGCGCGTCTCGTGCTTGAGGATCTGGGAATCGACCATCGGGACATGCCGATCCTGGACGATTCGCCGCTGGCCGATGCCGCCGAACAGCCGGTGGAGGCTGCGGCATGAAGCCGGTCCTGGCCTTTGTCCTGCTGATCGCGGCGCAGCCGGCTCTGGCCGACAGCCTGACCGTCAGGGTGTCGGGCGTGAAAGAAGCCGCCGGCCAGATCCAGATCGCGGTCTGCGACGCCAGCTTCGATATTGAAGGCTGTCCGCACGGTGCCAGCCGGGCTGCGATGCCGCCTGGGCTGGACGTCCTGTTTCCTGACCTGTCCCCAGGACGATACGCGATCGCCGTCTACCAGGACGTGGACGGAGACGGCGCGTTGAACAAGAACATGCTCGGTCTGCCGACCGAGCCTTACGGTTTCAGCAACGACATTGGCCGGTTCAGCCCGCCCGTCTTTTCCGAAGCGCTGTTCGACCTGAACGGCGACATGACGGTCGAGGTGACGGTCAAGCCGCTGTTCGGCGGCGGCTAGGCAAAGGCGGCGGGCAATGAAGGTAGCGGTGATCGGTGGTGGCCTTGGCGGTCTGGCGGCTGCCTGCGTGCTGGGTGCGCGGGGCCACGAGGTCGTGCTGTTCGACAAGAACGACTGGGCGGGCGGCAAGGCGGCGGTCCTGGAGGAGCAGGGCTTCCGCTTCGACATGGGGCCGACGATCCTGACCGTGCCGCGGGTCCTGGAACGGATCTTCGCCGAGGCCGGCCGCCGTCTCTCCGACCATCTGGACCTCGTCCGGCTGGACCCGCAATGGCGCTGCTTCTTCGAGGACGGCAGCAAGATCGACCTGCTGCAGGACGTCGACACGATGGCTGGCGCCATGGACACGTTCGCGCCGGGGAGCGGGGCGGGAACAGGCTACCGGGCGTTCCAGGACCTCGCGGAGAACCTGCACGGCATCTCCGAGCGGTTCTTCTTCTGGAAGTCGGTCGAAGACCTGTTCGACACCATGGACTTCAAGAAGAACTTCAATCCCGCCACCCTGCGCGACGTGCTGTCGCTGCGCATGGGCAGCTCGGTCGCCGGCACCATCCGGAGCAAGGTCAAGGACGAGCGCCTGGCCCAGATGCTCGATCACTTCACCCAGTATGTCGGCTCCTCGCCCTATGGATCGCCTGCGGTGCTGTGCGCGATCGGCCATATGCAGGCGGCCGATGGCGTCTGGTATCCAAGGGGTGGCACCCGAGCGGTCGCCAAGGCGCTGCAGCAGCTGGCAACCGAACTCGGATGCCGGTTCCGGCTGGGCGAGGATGTCACCGGTATCGAGATCGAGAACGGCCGCGTGCGCGCGGTCGGCTCCGCCACCGGGCGGGAGACGGTCGATGCGGTCGTTTCCAACATGGATGCGATCCGTACTTATCGCGAGCTGGTCGGCGGCGCGGCGGGCCAGCATTACGACCGCAAGGGCTTCGAGCCGGCCTGCTCCGGCGTGGTGCTCTATCTTGGCCTGAACCGGCGCTACGAGCACCTGGCGCATCACGATTTCGTCTTTTCACGCGATCCGCATGAAGAGTTCGAGTACATTTACAAGCATGGTCTGCCTGCTCCTGACCCGACCTGCTACATCGCGGCCCCGGCGATCACCGATCCGGCCGTGGCGCCGCCCGGCGGCGAGGCGCTCTATGTCCTGGTGCACACGCCCTACCTGCGGCCGGGCCAGAACTGGCAGGAGATGTTCCCCGCCTACCGGCGCACCATCATCGACAAGCTGGAGCGGACTGGCGGCATGAAGGGGCTGGAGGAGAGGATCGTGTTCGAGCGGCATCTGACGCCGCAGGATATCCACGAGCGCTACAAGGTGCTGAATGGTGCGATCTATGGCCTGGCCAGCCATGGCAAGTTCCTGGGGGCCTTCAAGCCCGGCAACCGCAGCCGACAGGTCCAGGGCCTCTATCTCGCCGGCGGCTCCGCCCACCCTGGGCCTGGCATGCCGATGGTGATGATGTCCGGCTGGATCGCAGCCGACTCGCTCGATGCCGATGCCCGCAGCAGGCCGATGGACCGAGCTTCATGACCACCCCGCCGAGCCAGGCCCTGCCGCCGCGCTCGGCTGTGCTGTGGGCCTTCATGGCACGGCAGTTCGAGCGCTTCTTCCGCCGGCACATGAACGCGCTGCGGATCGCGCGCTGGGGCCAGCTTTCGACCGATAGCGAGCGGCCGCTGGTGATCTACAGCAACCATCCTTCCTGGTGGGATGCGGTGCTGTACATCCTGCTCGCCCGGGAACTCGCCCCCACCCATGTCTCGTTTGCCCCGATCGACGCGGCGATGCTGGCGAAATATCGCTTCTTCGGCCGGATGGGGGCGTTTGGTCTGGATCTGGAGAGCCGGCGCGGCGCGGTCGAGTTCCTGCGCCGGGCCCGCGCGATCCTCAGCCTTCCCCGGCATGCCCTCTGGATCACCGCCCAGGGCAGCTTCCAGGACGTGCGCCGGCGCCCGGTGGCTCTGCGGGCGGGCGTGGCGCATCTGCCGGAGCATGCCCCGGATGCATGGTTCGTCCCCCTGGCGATCGACTACAGCTTCTGGAGCGAACGGGGAGCCGAAGCGCTGGTGGCATTCGGGCAGCCGGTCGCCGCCCGGGATCTCCTCGACCTGCCACGGCCGTCACGGCTGACGGCCCTGGAGGAGGCCCTTGCGGCCACCATGGATCGCCTGGCCGGCGATGCGATCAGCCGCGATGCCAGCCGCTTCGTGCCGCTGATCGAAGGCCGGCAGGGCATCGGCGGGATCTATGACCTGTGGCGCCGCCTGCGCGCCCGCCTCCATGGCGAGCGGTTCCAGCCCGGCCATCTGGAGCAGCGGCCATGACGGCGCTGGCCTGGCTGGCCCTGGTCCTGGCCGCCCTGCCGGTCATGCTCTGCCTCGTGAACCGATGGGTCCTGGCCTCCGCCGGGCGCAGATCAGCCGGCACCCTGCCCCTGCCAAGCGTCTCCGTTCTTATCCCGGCACGCGACGAGGAGAGCAATATCGGGCCCGCCCTGGATGCGGTCCGTGCCAGCCAGGGTGTCGACATCGACATCCTGGTGATGGACGACGGCTCGTCCGACGACACTGCTGCCATCGTCCGCTCCCATGCCGCCGCCGATCCGCGGGTTCGCCTGCTCGAAGCTCCGCCACTTCCGCCAGGCTGGGGCGGCAAGGCCCATGTCTGCCAGCGATTGTCCGAGCAGGCGGAGGGCAGCCATTTCCTGTTCATGGACGCCGATGTGCGGCTGGCCCCCGATGCCATCGCGGCCATGGCCGCTCATGCCCAGGACAGGGGGGCATCCCTGGTCAGCGCGGTGCCCCGGCAGCGCATGGCGAGCCTGGGCGAACTCCTGACCGTGCCGATGATCAACCTGCTGATCTACGGCTACCTGCCGGTGCCGATGATGCGCCGCAGCCCGGATCCATCGTTCGCGGCGGCCTGCGGGCAGCTGCTCCTGTTCGACCGCCGGGCCTACCGGCAGGTCGGCGGGCATGGCGCGGTGCGCTGGAGTCGCCACGACGGCCTGCAGCTGGCGAGGCTCCTGCGCGAGAACGGCTACCCGACCGACCTGATCGAGGGCAGCCGGCTCGCCACCTGCCGGATGTATGACGGCCTGCGTACCTCTTGGGAGGGCTTCGTCAAGAACGCGCGGGAAGGCATGGCGACGCCACGGGCGCTGCCGGTCTGGACCTTCCTGCTCCTGGGTGGCCATGTCTTGCCCTGGGTCCTCCTGCTCGTAGCCCTGATGACCGGCGGTCCGATCTCTCTGCCGCTCGCCGCGGTGCTGGCCTCGATGGGCAGCCGTCTCCTGATCACCCTGTTCGCGCGCGAGCCGTTCCTGTCGGTGCCGCTGCACCCTCTCTGCGTGCTGGTGGCGCTGGCCATTCAGTGGGATGCCCTGATCCGGGGGGGCACCGGTCGGTCGGTTGGCTGGAAAGGGCGCAGCTACCCGAGCGAGGCTGCGCCGTGAGCATTGCGATGACGCCGCCCAAGACCGCTGCCACCGAACAGTTCCCGGTGGCATCTCTGGCCCTGGCGGCTCCCGTGCGCGGTGCGGTGATGAGCTTCTACCGCTTCGTTCGGCGCGCCGATGACATCGCCGATGCACCGGACCTGCCTGCGGAGACCAAGCTGCGGCGGCTGCGCATGATGGAAGCGCAGCTCGACGACCGGCGCACTGCCGATCCCTTGGCGGCAGCGCTGCTCGACACCGAGGCCCGCTTCGGCACCGGCCTGGCGGAAGCCAGAATCCTTCTCCAGGCCTTCGCGCAGGATGCTGTCCAGAAGCGCTACCAGGACTGGGACGAACTCCTGCGCTATTGCCAACTGTCGGCGGTGCCGGTGGGCAGGTTCCTGCTGCGCATCCACGGCGAGGCCGCTCCTGCTGATGCTCCCGCGGATGCGCTGTGCATGGCGCTGCAGATCCTCAACCATCTGCAGGATCTAAGCGAGGATCGTCGTCTGCTGGACCGGGTGTATCTGCCGCTGCCCTGGCTGCAGCGGGCGGGCGGTGAACAGCGCTTCTTCGACAGGGCACCCAGCACGGCCCGGCGGGAGGTGCTGGATGCGGCGCTCGATCAGGTTGAGAGCATGCTGGACGATGCCGCCTGCCTGCCAAGCCGGATTGTCAGCCCCCGCCTGCGCGTCCAGGCCAGGCTGACCCTGGCCTGCGCCCACGCCCTGTCGGCACGGCTGCGCCGCAACGATCCGGTCGAGCAGCCGGTCCGCCTGAGCGCCGTCGACAAGATCGGGCGTGTCCTGCCCGCAGCGCTGCTTCGCCCGTCTTCGTCCGATGAGGAGATCACCAGGCGAATCGTGCGGCAGTCCGGCACCTCGTTCCGCTTCGGGATCCGTAGCCTCACCGGAGAGCGCCGGCGCGGCCTTCATGCGGTGTACGCCTTCTGCCGGGCCGCGGACGACCTGGCGGACGGCGCCGCCCCGGCAGAGGAGCGCCTGCGCTTCCTGGATGGCTGGCGCCGTGAGCTGGAACGGCTTGGCGGCAGCCCGCGGACGCCGATCGGCCGCGAGCTGGCCTTTGCTATCGACCAGTTCGACCTGCCGGTGGCCGAGCTGCGTCTCCTGCTTGATGGCCTGTCGATGGACGCGGTGGAGCGGCTGCGGCTGGCCGACCAGGGTGAACTGGACTTCTACTGGCGTGCGGTCGCCGGCTCGGTGGGCCTTCTGTCGGTGCGGATCTTCGGCACCAGGCAGGCCGACGGCTTCGCCCTGTCTCTGGCGCGGGCCCTGCAGCTCGTGAACATCCTGCGCGATGTCGCGGAGGATGCCAGGCGGGACAGGGTTTATTTCCCGGCCTCTCGTCTGTCTGCCCTGGGCATCGGGCACGCAGAGGCCTCGGCGGTCATCGCGGATCCGGCTTTTGCCCTGGCCTGGAGTGCCCTGGCCGAGGAGGCCGAGCAGGCGTTCGTCGAGGCGGAACGGCAGCTGGAGGACTGCGACCGCAGGGTCCTCAAGCCGGCTCTCCTGATGCTGTGGAGCTACCGGCCGCTTCTGGCCCGGATGCGCCTCGTCGGCTGGAACCTCCAGGCCCCGAAGGCATGCCTGCGACCGGTCGAGAAGGTACGGCTGGCCTGGCTGGCTGCGACCCAGGAGGCGGCATGAGCGGCCAGCTGCACGTGATCGGCGCCGGCATCGCTGGCCTGACCTCGGCGTTCCTGGCAGGCCGACAAGGCTGGCGAGTGTCGGTCCACGAAGCGAGCCCGCAGGCCGGCGGCCGCTGTCGGACGATCCGGCGCGGTGGTCGTTCCCACGACAATGGCACCCATGTCCTTCTTGGCGCCAATCGAGCCGCGCTGCAGCTGCTCGATGCCGTCGGCGCGCGCGATCGCTGGATCGAGCCGGAGCCGGCCGGCCTGCCGATCGTCGACCTCCCGGGTTCGCTTGTGCAAATCGTGGGGTTGTCGCCCTGGTCGTGGCTCGGCCGCCGGCGGCGGCCTGCGGGCGTGCGTGTCAACGATCTGCTCCGCCTGGCGCCGCGCCTCTGGAGGAGCCCGCAAGAAACCGTTGCGTCCGCTGCCGGCGATTCGCCCGGGCTGACGCAACTCCTCGAGCTGATGTCCGCGGCGGTACTCAACACGCCGTCGGCCCATGGCTCGGCGCGGCTCCTGGCGCGGGTGTTCCAGCAACTGCTCTGGCCCGGCAACGCGCGCCTCATGGTCGCCCGGACCGGCCTCGGTCCCGATCTGGTCCAACCGCTGCAGGACGCTGTCCTGCGCCAAGGCCAGATCCATTTTGGCCGACGGCTCCAGGGCATCCGGCAGGTCGATGGTCGGGCCACGGCATTGGCGTTCGTGGGCGGCAACGTGCTGGAGCTCGGGAAAGAAGACCGGGTGATCGTGGCCATACCGCCCCAGGCGGCGTCGCTGGCGCTTCCGGACCTTGAGGTTCCCACCAACTTCGAGCCGATCGTGAACCTGCACTTTCCCCATGAGGGCCGGGGGCCGGTCCGCTTCATCGGCCTGACCGGCGGCCTGGCCCAGTGGATGCTGGTC
Source organism: Geminicoccus roseus DSM 18922 (assembly GCF_000427665.1). Taxonomy (NCBI): domain Bacteria; kingdom Pseudomonadati; phylum Pseudomonadota; class Alphaproteobacteria; order Geminicoccales; family Geminicoccaceae; genus Geminicoccus; species Geminicoccus roseus. Next base: position 1,384,673 of record NZ_KE386572.1, on the reverse strand, counting down.
CGCCCCGGGATGATCAGCATCACGATCTCGGCTGCCGGAGGCGTCGTGGACGAGCCGGCCGCCAACCTTGCTGCCCGGGTCTGGCCGGAGGTGGATGCCACCGCGAGGCGCTGCGGGATCGAGATCACCGGGGCTGGGGCAGAGCGGGTGAGCGTGGTGAAGGAGCGGATGGCGACGCCCCGACAGGATCCGGCCTATCTGCTGGCCGGGCCACCAGAACGCCAACCCCTGGCCAATCTGGCACTGGCTGGCGACTGGACGACCAGACTGCCTGCGACCATCGAAGCTGCGGTGCAGGCCGCGCATGCGGCAGTCGGGGCGGTCGGCAGGCATATCCAGTCGTCTGGCACTCTCCGGACCGTCGAGCGGGAGGTCACCGCATGACCAAGCCGAAGATCGAGATCGTGCTGGCGAGCACGCGGGGCTTCTGTGCCGGCGTGGAGCGTGCGATCGAGGCAGTCGAGCGTTCGCTCGACCGCTCGCCGCCGAACCAGCCCGTCCATGTCCGCCATGCCATCGTGCACAACGAGCGGGTGGTCGGTCGTCTTGCCAGCCGGGGCGCCCGCTTCGTCGAGGAACTGTCCGAGGTGCCCGAGGGCAGCATCGTCGTGTTCAGCGCCCATGGCGTCTCCTCGAAGGTCGAGGAGGAAGCGAAGCGCCGGAACCTGCGGGTGGTCGATGCGACCTGCCCCTTGGTGCGCCGGGTCCATCACGAGGCGCAGCGGCAGGTCGCGCAGGGCCGCACCCTGATCGTCATCGGCCATCGAAACCACGTTGAGGTCGAGGGCATCGTCGGCCGCTGCCAGGGTCAGGTGCAGGTGGTCGACAGCGTGGCGGAGGTCGAGGACCTGGTCGTCGAGGACACCAGTAGGCTCGCCTATGTGGTGCAGACCACCCTGTCGGTCGACGAGGCTCGCCGGATCATCGACGCGCTGCGGGCACGCTTCCCGGACATCACCGGGCCGGATACGCGCACGATCTGCTACGCCACCCAGAACCGCCAGAACGTGGTCACCCTGCTGAGCCGGACCGTGCATCGGGTGATCGTGTGCGGCGACACCAGCAGTTCCAACAGCAACCGCCTGCGCGAGCTGGCCGACGCCGCGGGCTGCAAGGCGCTGCTGATCGGCGACGCCACGGAACTGCCGATGAGTTTCGTCGAGGGGCAGGCGGCGGTGGGCCTGACGGCCGGCGCGTCGGTGCCGGAATCGATCGTGCAGGAAACGATCGCCCGGATCGCCCGGACCTATGACGTGACCGTGCGCGAGGTCGGAGAGAAGGAACGCTCGCCACGCCTCCATCCCGTCAGCTTCGCGGAACTCGATGAACGCTCCGCTTCCTGATCCATGCGCCCGGGCGCTGGCTATCCTCCGCCTGAGCGAGCGCAGCCAGGGTCCGCTGGGCATCCCCGAGCGCAAGGACCTGCTTGCGCGGCTCGAACGGGAGGTGCTGGCCTACAAGGAGCGCATCGTCCAGGCCGCCAATGCCGATTTCCAGGGTCGGTCGCGCGAGGAGACCCTGTTCGGCGAAGTGCTGGGCGTGGTCTCGATGCTGCGGCACGCGCGCCAGAACCTGGGGCGCTGGGCGAAGCCGCGCCGGGTGCCGGTCGGCCTGCCGTTCTGGCCGGCGCGCGCCTGGATCGTGCCGCAGCCCCTGGGGGTGGTGGGGGTGATGGCGCCATGGAACTACCCGTTCCTCCTGTCCCTGGCGCCGGTTGCCGGCGCGCTCGCCGCCGGCAACCGGGTGATGCTGAAGCCGTCCGAGCACACGCCGCGGACGGCGCTGGAGATCCAGCGTCTTCTTGAGGATTGCCTTGGCCCCACCATCGTCCAGACGGTGCTGGGCGGGCCGGAGACCGCCCGTGCGTTCGCCCAGCAGAAGATGGACCACCTGATCTTCACCGGCAGCACCGCCCGCGGCCGCGAGGTCGCCGTCGCCGCCGCCGCCAACTTGGTGCCGGTTACCTTGGAACTCGGCGGCAAATGCCCGGCGGTGGTGCTGCCGGATGCCGACCTGGAGGCCGCGGCCAGCGCCATCGTCACCGGCAAGGGCCTCAATGCCGGCCAGACCTGCATCGCCCCAGACCATGTCCTGCTGGCGGGCGTTCCGGCCGAGCGGTTCGTGCCGATCCTGGAGGCAGCGATCCGGCGCCACTTCCCGGCGGGCCTGGGCACCCGGGTCGTGCCGCATCGACGGGCGCAGCATCTCCAGGACGGGGCGCTGACGATCGTGGTCGATCCTCCGGCCGATTCGCCCCTGGTGCGGGAGGAGATCTTCGGCCCGACCCTGCCGGTGCATGAATTGGGCGACCTCGACCGGGTGATCGACCGCCTGAGGAAGCAGGACGCACCGCTGGCGACCTACCTGTTCACCCGCGACCGGGCAGCCGAAGGCCGTTTCCTGCACGAGGTCCCGGCCGGCGCCCTGGTGGTCGGCGGCACCATCCTGCATGCCGCGATGGCCGATCTGCCGTTCGGCGGCGTCGGCGCCTCGGGGATGGGCCGCTACCACGGCCAGGCAGGGTTCGACGCCCTGTCCAACCTGAAGGCGCATGTGCGCGCGCCGCGATTCAGCCTAGCGGCCCTCGGCCAGCCGCCTTATGGCACCACCACCGCGCGGCTGCTGGCAAGGCTGCTTCCCGACAAGGCGAAACGGAACGAGACAGGATGACCGGACTGCTGGATCACGTGGCGCGGCGCGCTGACGGAAGCGCCTATGCCATGAGCGAGCATGCCGGCCGGATCGTCCTGGTGGTGAACACTGCCAGCCAATGCATCTTCGCGCCCCAGTTCACAGGCCTGCAGTCGCTTCACGAGACCTATGGCCCGCGCGGGCTGTCGGTCCTGGCCTTTCCCTGCAACCAGTTCCGCCAGCAGGAGCCGCGCGACGACGGGGAGATCCAGGGCTTCTGCACCGCGCGCTATCGGACGACCTTTCCGGTGCTTGCCAAGGTCGAGGTCGAGGGTGCCGGCGCGCATCCCCTGTTCAAGGACCTCACCGCGGCGCTGCCGGGGCTGGCCGGGCCCAGGATCCGCTGGAACTTCACCAAGTTCCTGATCGACCGGACGGGCCGGCCGGTCCGCCGCTTCGCGCCGTTTACCCCGCCCATGCTGCTGCGGGGCGCCATCGAGAAGCTTCTCTGAACGCTTGAGGGCCGGGTCGCGGTTCAGCGCCCGACATAGCCGGCCAGGACCGCCTGCAGCGCATAGACGTCGAGCTTGCGGTTGAAGGTCCGCTGGATCGGCTCGGCGCTGCCGCTCACCCAGATCTTGAGCTCGGCCTCCAGGTCGAAGTGACCGGCGCTCTCGATCGAGAAGCGCACGATGCTGCGGTAGGGGATCGACATGTACTCGATCTTGCGGCCGGTCAGCCCCTGCTTGTCGATGAAGATCATCCGCCGGCCGGTGAACAGAATGACGTCCCGGACCAGCCGGAACGCGCCTTCCACGACTTCGCCATCGGCAAGCAGGCGGGCATACTCCGCCTGCGCCTCGGCAGGCTCGAAGGCGCTGGCATGGCCCAGCAGGCCGGACAGGATCGACACGGAGGCGGGTACTTTCCATCAGGTTGGCACAGGTCATGGAAGGACATGGCGCGATCGGGACCCGCGCCCAGGCCTGCCGGCTGATTTCCTCCGGCTGGTAGCCGGGCTTGCCCCGATCGGCTCGCCTGTGGCGAAATGAGACCGCTGCAGCGGAGAGGGACGAGATGACCGAACCTGCGTTGACCGTCGAGGAAGTTCGGGAAAGCTATGGCGAGGTCTCCACGCTCGCCCGCGACAAGGTGATGGCGCGGCTGGACCAGCATGCGCGGGCGTTCATCGCGCGCTCGCCCTTCCTGGTGCTTGGGACCGCGGACGCCAGCGGCCGGCAGGACGTCAGCCCGCGCGGCGATCCCCCGGGCTTCGTGCGGGTGCTGGACGACCGGACGCTGGCGGTGCCGGACCGTCCGGGCAACCGCCGCATCGATTCGCTGTCCAACGTGGCGAGCCAGCCCAATGTCAGCCTGCTGTTCATCGTGCCGGGCTTCGACGACACCCTGCGGGTGAACGGGCGGGCCAGGATCAGCCGCGACCCGGCCCTGCTGGAGGACCTCGCCGTCCAGGGCAGGCCGGCCCTGTCGGCGCTGGTCGTGAACGTGGACGAGGTCTTCATGCATTGCGCCAAGGCCTTCATCCGTTCGCGGCTGTGGGATCCGGATGCGCGCCAGGACCGCAAGTCGTTTCCCTCGCTTGGCCGGATCATCGCCGACCAGATCGCCGGGGTGGATGCCGGGCAGGCCGATGAGGCCATCGACGACAATTATCGGCGGGAGCTCTACTGAGCGCTCTGGGTGCCTCGAACAACCCGCATGTCCAGGCAAGCCAAGCGTACTCGAGTAGGATAAAGCCTACTGGTGCGCTGGAAAGTTTCGCCTATGGATGGAGGCCAAGCCACACCTCCATCCTGGGGCCGCCGACCTGCGTATCTTCCTTGCCCTGCTGCTCTGCCTGTTCTCCATGCCGGCCTGGAGCTGGCCGGCCCATGTCGAGCGGGTGATCGACGGGGACACGGTCAGGGTGCTTCGCGACGGCCAGATCATCACCGTGCGGCTGGCCGGCATCGATGCGCCGGAGCGCGACCAGCCGGGCGGTCACGCGGCTCGGGTCGCGCTGCGCGTCATGGTCGAGGGCCGCGAGGTCGACGTCCGTCCGACCGAGCGCGACCGCTATGGCCGGCTGGTGGCGCGGCTGGAAGTGCAGGGGCGCGATGTCGGCCAACAACTGGTGCAGGCAGGACATGCCTGGCAGTTCACTCGCTACGACCGGAGTGCTGCCCTGCGCGAGGCGGAAAACTATGCCCGCAGCCGTGGCCTGGGGCTGTGGTCGGCTCCGGCCCCGAAGGCTCCCTGGCTCTGGCGCGCCGGCGAGCAGCCGCGATCAGCAACCGCAGAACGTTCGGGTTGCAGCCCGGCGCCACGCTGCAGCCAGTTGACCTCCTGCGCCGCGGCCATGGAGGTGGTGAGCCGCTGTGGTGTCGGCGGGATGGACGGCGACGGCGATGGCATCCCCTGCGAGGCGCTGTGCCGCCCGACCGGCTGAACCCAGATCAGTCGGGCAGCGGCAGCATCAGCCGACCCTGGGACTGGGGCGGGCCCAGGCGGTAGGTCTGCTCGCGTAGCCAGTCGGCGAACGCCTGACGGTCAGGGAAGTTCGGCAGGTCCTCAAAGGCGAGGGGCTGGCCGATCCGCACGCCGAGCTCGGTGCCCATGCGCGCCGCGACCTCCTTGAACAGCAGGGACAGGCGCAGCGTGGTCGAGATCTGGCTGGCAAGCTGGAAGAGCCGCGAGTTCTGGCCCTCGAAGAACACCGGCACCACCGTGGCCCGGGCCGACTGGACCAGCTGGCCGGTGAACGGCTTCCAGCGCGGATCCACCGCCGACAGGAACGGCTTTTCCGAAGTGCTGACCGTGCCGCCCGGGAAGATCGCCACGCAGCCGCCCTCCTTCAGGATGGCGCGCGCTTCCAGCCGCGAGGCGAGGTTGGTGCGCAGGGCTTCTTCGGTTTCCTTGAAATCGATCGGCAGCAGGTGGTCGCGGATCGCCTCGACTCGATAGAGCACGCTGTGGACCAGGATCTTGAAGCGCTGCCGCCGCTTGGCCAGCAGCCAGCCTATCACCAGCCCGTCCAGCACGCCATAGGGGTGGTTGGCCACCACCACCAGCGGCCCCTCGGCGGGAACGCGGGCAAGGGCAGCCTCGTCATAGCGGACGCGCAGGTCGAGGCGGCGGATGGCGCCATGCCAAAAGTCCTCGCCCTGGGCCGGACTGGTGCGGTGCTCCTCGTAGAGGCGCTTGAGGCGCGGCTGCCCGGTCATGCGCTCGATCCCACGGATCGCCAGGCGCTGGACCAAGTGGTGATGACGGTCGGCATAGCTGAAATGATCGACGCTTGGCATCGTGGCCGTCCGGACCTTCGGGGCGATAAGGTCCTTATGCCCCCGGATCGTGACAACCCGGTAGCAGACGGCGCCGGCTGCCATGCCTTCCGTCAGCGGAACTCCACGTCCCGCCTGGCGCTGGAAATCGACACGGTGAACCCGGCGATCACGTCGACGAAGGTCAGGCAGAGGATGATCGCGTACACGGTCGTGCCGAAGCTCTCGAACAGCAGGAACTCGATCAGCACCACCACGAACAGGACCATCGACAGGAGGTGGTCGATGATCGAGCTGCGGTCGGTACGGGTGCTCTTCCAGATCTCCAGGTAGAGGAGGATGATGCCGGCGGTCACCAGCAGGTCGCCGAACCGGACGGGCAGCAGCGCGCCGGAGGGCAGGGCCAGGCTGAACAACTGCCAGTCGACCCCCGCACCGGTGAGCGCCATGAAATTATAGGCCCCGACGACGAGGATCAGCAAAGGGACCGCAGCCACCATGGGGGCATCCACCTCGGGAGTTCAGCCAGGGCTCCCTTCTAGGCAGGGGCGGGAGACCCGACAAGCGACGGCAGGATGGGGCGGCCACCTTGCGCTTGTCCCTTGCGAGCAGCGTGCCGGACCTGGGAAGATGGGGCGAAGCTTGTTCTCAGGGAGTAGTACTCGATGAATCGAATCGACCTCGCCGGCCGCCGCGCCGTCGTCACCGGCGGCGCCCAGGGGATCGGCCGCGCGGTGGTCGAGCGCCTGCTCGACAGCGGCGCGTCGGTCTCCATCTGGGACCGCGACGACAACGCCCTGCAGCTGACGATCCACGACCTGCACAAGCGCGGCAAGGTGCATGGCGCCTGCGTCGACCAGACCTCGCTGGAAACGGTCGAGGCGGCGACCAAGGCGACGGTGGAAGCGCTCGGCGGCATCGACATCCTGGTCAACAATGCCGGCATCGCGGGTCCGGCCGCGCCCTTGTGGGAATACCCGGTGGATGCGCTCCGCCAGGTCATCGACGTGGACCTGACCGGTGTCTTCTGGTGCTGCCGCTGCGTGGTGCCGCTGATGATCGCCCAGAACTACGGCCGGATCGTCAGCGTCGCCTCGGTCGCCGGCAAGGAAGGCAACCCGAACGCGGCCCCCTACAGCGCCGCCAAGGCGGGCGTGATCGCGCTGACCAAGTCGCTGGGCAAGGAACTGGCCGGCTACAACATCTCGGTGAACTGCGTGACGCCGTCGCCGGCCAAGACGCGGATCCTCGACCAGATCACCGAGGACCAGGTGAAGTACATGCTCTCCAAGGTGCCGCGCGGCCGCTTCGTCGACGTCAACGAGGCCGCGGCGATGGTCGCCTGGCTGGTGTCCGAGGACAACAGCTTCACCACGGCCGCGACGTTCGATCTGTCCGGTGGCCGCACCACCTACTGATCCCGGCCGGCGGACGAGGCGGTGGTGATGGCCGATCTGCTGGCGACCTATGCCACCGCCCTGGTCGCCTTCCTGGTGATCGTCGATCCCCTGGGTCTGGTGCCGATCTTCATCGCGCTGACCCGGGGAGCCGACCAGGTGGCGCGGCAGCGCATGGCGCTGAAGGCGACGCTGATTGCGGCCGGCGTGCTGGTGGCCTTCGCCCTGCTGGGCGAGAACCTGCTCACCTCGATCGGGATCGGCATTCCCGCGTTCCGCATCGCCGGGGGCATTCTCCTTCTGCTGGTGGCGCTGGAGATGGTGTTCGAGCGGCGCAGCCAGCGCCGCGAGAACACCGCCGGTCATGTCGCGGAGGAGCGGGCCGTCGAGGAGCAGGTCCCCGACATCTCGGTGTTCCCGCTGGCGGTGCCGCTCCTGGCGGGGCCGGGTGCCATCACCACGGTGATCCTGCACATGGGCGCCAAGGCCGGCTCCTGGCCAGGCCAGCTGGCGGTGCTCTCGGCACTGCTGACCAGCATCCTGGTGGTCGCGATCGCCCTGTTCCTGGCCAGCCGGCTGGAGCGCTACCTGGGCGCCACCCTGATCAATGTTTTCTCGCGCCTGCTCGGCCTGCTGCTCGCCGCGCTGGCGGTGCAGTTCATCATCGACGGCATCAAGCGCGCCTTCGGCCTCTGATCCGCCTGAAGCTGCTGTGGCCCCGCTGCATCAGCCGGCGGCGACCAATGTCGAATTCGTTAAGAATTGATTGCTTTTTTGTAATGTGCGCAGCACTCTGCTGCGCATTGAACAATTGCGATGCGTTCTCGAAACTTTGGGATGATCGCAGGAGGATGAGATCCTCCTGGAAATGGTCTGCGTTCGTCATTTTCATTTGTCGTTGACGATCATGTTTTGCAGCAGAACCAGACAGTACGGGTGGCAGACGCATCGCTCGGATTTTCTGCTGTCAGTATCCATAAGAAGCCACCCGTACATCTGCACAAGGTCACGGGAGAGTTTCCATGCCGACTTTCATTGGGACATCCAGGAACGACACAATCACCGGCACCGCCTCCAAGGACACCATGTATGGCCGGGGCGGCGCCGATCTCTTGAACGGCGGAGCAGGCGCCGACGCCTTGTATGGCGAGTTGGGCAATGACCGCCTCCTTGGCGGTGCCGGAGCCGACCGGCTGTACGGCCAGGACGGCGACGACCGGCTGGAGGGCGGCGAGGGCGATGACAGCCTGGTTGGCGGGATCGGCCGGGACGACCTGTTCGGCGGCCAGGGCGCCGACCTCCTCCTGGGCAACGCCGGCAATGACCGGATCTGGGGGCAGGACGGCGACGACCGGGTCTCCGGCGGCGACCACGACGACCACATCCAGGGCGGCAACGGCAACGACCGCCTGTGGGGCGATGCCGGACGGGACACGGTGCTGGGCGGCGCCGGCAACGACCAGCTTTGGGGCGGCAGCGGCAACGACGCCCTGAACGGGAACAGTGGCCGCGACGTGCTGCACGGCGAGGCCGGGAACGATGTCCTCGACGGCGGCGACGGCGATGTGCTGTACGGCGGCGACGGCGACGATTCGGCCTGGGCCACGCCGGGGCTGGTCACCTTCTACGGTGGTGCCGGCAACGACCTGTACTGGGCCGGCGACTTCGAGCAGGAAGCGCCCGGCGCGCCGTTCGAAACGCGCAGCATCGTGCGCGGCGGGGCGGGCGACGACCGGATCAATGCGGGTGCGGGCGACGATCGGCTGTTCGGCGACGATGGCCACGACCAGATCGCGGGCGACTGGGGCGACGACCGGCTCGAGGGCGGCGGCGGCAACGACATCCTGCGGGGCGGCGTTGGCGACGACACCATCCTGGGCGGCAGCGGCGACGACCTGCTGCAGGGCGAGGACGGGCGGGACCTGCTGGTCGGCGGGGCCGGCCGGGACCGTTTCTCCTACAACTTCAACGAGGGCGACGGGTTGACCTGGCTGCGCGTCCACGAGGCCAACGACGTGATCGCCGACTTCGTGCGCGGGGAGGACGTGCTGAGCGTCTTTGCCACCTACAACCCGGGCAACCCGGACGGCGGCGGAGACAGCCGCCACCGCCTGACCTTCGCCGACCTCGACACCAACCAGAACAGCATCCTCGACGATGGCGACGCTGCCGTGGCGGTGGCACCGCACACGCTGGACGGCTGCACGCGCCAGTCGACGATCATCGACGTCGCCAAGGTGCCGCAGCTGACCGCGGTGTTCGAGGTGAGCGGCATCATCACCCTGTTCGGCGTCACCGGGATGACCGCCGCGGACATTGGCTGAGCGGCCGGTCTGGTTTGCGTGGCTTCCTGCTGATCAGCGCAACGGCAGGTAGATGTCGGTGACGGCGGCGTGCTCGGGTACGTCGGGGAAGAAGCGGACGCGCTGGCAGAACATCGGCGTCCCACGCGCCTGCTCGCCGCTGCCCGGCAGCCAGATGCCGGACAGCCAGCGCAGCGCCTCGATCATGCCGTCCTCGCTGCCGACCTGGCGCAGGAGCGCGCAGCGGCCGCCCGGGATCAGCCCGGCCACCACCCCGGCATCGTTCGGCGCCACCGCCTGCGCCTCGACGCACAGGTCCAGGCGGAACTGGTCCGGCGGCGTGGTCGCCGGGTCGCCGTGCAGGATGTTGAAGGTCGCCGTCCTGCCTGGCGGCAGGCCTACCGCCTGCCTCCAGGCGACGAAGCGCTGCACGGTCCGCTCGATGCCGGACGGGTCGCCGAGGTGGGGCATCAGCGCGACCGGAGTATCGGGGAAGGTGACGATCTGGACCTGGTGCCGGGGCGCGTTCTGCATGGCTAACCTTTTTTGGCTCGCGGCCCCGTCGGAAGCCCGCCCTGGCGCAGGCGGCTACTCCTCCGCGCGTCAGCTTCCGCGTCAGGCCGCCTGCTCGCCATAGTACAGGTTCATCGTGTGCTTAGCTTCGGCGAAGAACAGCCAGCGCTCGACCAGCGTGCCGGCCAGGGTGGCGGCGGCGGCGAGGAAGGTGAGGAGGATGGCGAAGGCGGGACTGGGCGCCAGGGTGGCCACGGCGACCAGCAGCCAGGGCACGGCCAAGCCCAGGACCAGGGCGATGCGGCGCAGCTTGGCGGCATGCTTGCGGGCGACCCGGTAGCCCATCTCGTTCAGGAGGTAGTTGGAGCTGGTGTGCGGCGGCTCCAGCAGGCCTACCTTGCCGAACCGGGCAAGGCCGGTAGCGCTGCCGATGGTGGCGGTGGGCGCGGCGTGGTCGGTGGCCTGCCACCAGCGCCACTTTTCCGCCCAGGCGAGCGGCAAGGCGATGAGCGCCAGGACGTGCAGCCAGGGAAAGGACGAGAGCAGCCAGGGGCCGGCCAGCAGGGCCGCCAGGACGGCGCCGCTGGCAAGCGCTAGGCAGAGATAGATCGGGGTGGTGAGCGGGTGGTGCCAGCGCGGCACCGGGATGATCGACTGGTAGATCATCCCGGTGGAGGCGACGGTCGCGGCGGCGCCCGCGGCGCTGAGCAGGGCCAGCGGCCAGGGCGTGTCGGCGTCCAGCACCCAGAACAGGGCGAGCAGGCCGGCCGGCAGGTAGGTCAGCAGGGCGGCGACGCCTTCACGGGACAGCCAGGAGGAGCGCCACTGGCTGAGCGCGCGCCAAGCCCGCTCCGGCCGACGCAGATGGCCGAGCGAGCAGACCAGGCCGGCCGTGATCAGGGCCAGGGCGCTGCCCATGCCGAGCAGGCCCAGCGCCGGGTCGGGCGGCAGCAGGCCCAGGAGCAGCGCCAGCGCCAGCACGAACAGGAGGCCGTAGCCCGCCCCGGCCAGGGTGGAGAACAGGAGGATCGAGCGGGCTGGATGCATGTCTGGGCCGGGTGCCGGGATGGGATCAGGACAAAACCTTGTCGAGCCAGCCGAGGAAGCCGCCTTTCGGCGACGCATCCTCCAGCGCCGGCTGGCCACTGCCGCAGCCGCGCTTGCCGGGCCGGGGCGGCAGGTACTTGTTGGTCGGGCGGTAGCCGAGCTCGGCCATCAGGTCGAAGCCGCCGCGCGCGGCGACGAGCTGGCTGACCGGACTGTCCGGGTCGGCGAGGTCGCCGAAATGGCGGGCATGGGTCGGGCAGGTGCGCACGCAGGCCGGCTCGCGCTCCTCCTCCGGCAGGTCCTCGGCATAGATCCGGTCGACGCACAGCGTGCATTTCTTCATCACGCCCGCCTGCGGGTCCATCTCGCGGGCGCCATAGGGGCAGGCCCAGGCGCACAGGCCGCAGCCGATGCACTTGTCCTCGTCGACCAGCACGATGCCGTCGGAGGACCGCTTGAACGAGGCGCCGGTCGGGCAGACCGTGACGCAGGCGGCGTTCTCGCAGTGCAGGCACGATTTCGGGAAGTGGACCATCCGGCCCTCGGCGCCCTCGCCGGCCTCGAAGCCGTGGACGCGGTTCAGCCAGGCGCCGCTCGGGTCCTTGCCGTAGGCGTGCTGGTCGGCCAGCGGGGCGCCATAGCCGCCGGTGTTCCATTCCTTGCAGGCGACCACGCAGGCCTGGCAGCCGACGCAGGTGTCGAGGTCGATCACCAGGCCCAGGCGCCTGGCCGAAGCGGGAGAGGGGAGCATGGTCATGGCTGGGGCTTCCAGGCGCCGAACCGGCCGCCATAGGCGACTGCCTCGGGCGGGCGCGGCAGGCCGGGCAGGCGGGCGAGGGGAGCGAAGGCGGGCTGGGTCCGCCCGCCGGCGTGGCGGGGCAGTTTCTCGATCCGCACGGTCAGGTCGTACCAGGCAGCCTGCCCGGTGACCGGATCGGCATTGGCGTAGCGCATCCCTTCGCCCCGGTCGGGCAGCAGGTCGTCGATCAGGTGGTTGAGCAGGAAGCCGCGGCTGGACTCGTTGGCGTCGGCGCTCAGCCCCCAGGTCCCCGCCCGCTTGCCGATCGCGTTCCAGGTCCAGACGGTGTCTGCGTTGACCCCTTCCATCACCCGGACCTGCACCTCGATGGCGCCGTGCCGGCTCTCCAGCCGCGCCCAGTCGTCGTCGGCCAGGCCATGGCGCAGGGCCAAAGGCGCCGAAATATAGAGCCGGTTCTCGCCATGGATCTGGCGAAGCCAGGCGTTCTGCGAATGCCAGGCATGGTACATCGCCATCGGCCGCTGGGTGACCGCGTGCAGGGGGAAGCGGTCGCGGTCGTGGGCGGCGTCGAAGGGCGGGTACCAGAACGGCAGCGGGTCGAAATAGGTGGCGACCCGGGCGCGGTGGCGCTCCGGCGGCAGGACATGCCCATGGCCCTGGCCGGCCAGGCGGAACTTCTGCATGGGCTCGGAATAGATCTGGATGGTCAGCGGGCCGACCGCCGGCATCATCCCGGTGCGGACCGCGTACTCCTGATAGTCCTTGTTGAAGTGCTTCATGAACCGGGCGGATTCCGGCAGCTCTTCTTTGAAGAAGCAGCCGTTCTCGATGTAGCGCCGGAGCTGGTCGGGATTGGGTGCGCCCTTGCCGGTCGACCCGCCATCCGCCCCGCGCCATCCGGCCAGCGGCCCGACGCCCGGCGTGCGCTCGTGGCGGACCATGTAGTCGGCATAGGAGGCGTAGCGCGCCTCGCCGTCCTCACCGGTGAAGGCCGGCAGGCCCAGGCGCCAGCCGACCTCGATCAGCACATCCTGGAATGGCCGCACGTCCCGGTCCGGCGGGATCACCGGCTGGCGGATCGCGTCCTGGATGGCGTCGGCCGAGCCTATCGGCCGGTCCAGGAGCGAGATGCTGTCGTGGCGTTCCAGATAGGTCGTGTCGGGCAGGATCAGGTCGGCATAGGCGACCGTCTCGGAATGGTAGGCGTCGGAATAGATGATCCGCGGGATGACATAGTCGCCGGTCGACGGGTCGATCTCGGTCAGCCAGTCGATCGTCTCCCTGGTGTTCATGGCCGAGTTCCAGGCCATGTTCGCCATGTACATGAACAGCGTGTCGATCCGGTAGGGATCGCCGCGCCGGGCGTTGCCGATCACCAGATGCATCAGGCCGTGGGCGGAAAGCGGCGCCTCCCAGGAGAAGCCCTTGTCGATCCGCACCGGCTCGCCGTCATCGTCGACCAGCAGGTCTTCCGGCCCCAGCGTATAGCCGAGCGGCATGCCGGGCAGCGGCTTTCCGGGGACGATGTGCTCCGGCTTGCCGGCCGGCTTCGGGCCTGGCGGGATGGTCTTGGGATAGGGCGTCTCGAACCGGTGGCTGCCGGGGGTGTCGATGGCGCCCAGCAGCGTCTGCAGCACGTGGATGGCGCGGCAGGTGTGGAAGCCGTTGGCATGGGCGCTGATGCCGCGCATGGCGTGCATGGCGACCGGGCGGCCGACGAACCGCTCGTGGCGCTGGCCCCACACATCGGTCCAGGGGGTCTCGACCACGGCCGCCTCGTCGAACGCCGCCTGCGCCAGCTCCAGGGCGATCCGCCGGATCACCACCGCATCGATCCCGCAGCGCGCCGCCACCTTCTCCGGCGCATACTCGTCCGAACCGTAGCGCCGGGCCAGCAGCTCGAACACGGGCCGGGCCCGCCTGCCGTCGGGTAGCTCGACCGAGCCCGCCAGCATCGGGTCGACCCCGGCCGCCTCGGCGGGCTGCAGGGAACGGGTCGCGAGGTCCATGCAAAGCGGCCGGCCGTCCCCGTCGCGGGCGAACAGCCCGTCCGTGGCGGCTCCCGGCGCCTCCACCACCAGCCAACCGGCATTGGTGAAGCGCTGCAGGTAGGGGATGTCGACCTTGCCGGCGCGCAGCAGCTCGTGGATCAGCGCCATCACGAACAGGCCGTCGGTCCCGGGCGTCACCGGCAGCCATTCGTCGGCGATCGCGGAATAGCCGGTGCGCACGGGATTCACCGAAACGAACTTCGCGCCCCGCTCCTTCAGCCGCGCCAGCCCGATCTTGATCGGGTTGCTGTCATGGTCTTCGGCCACGCCGAACATCAGGAAGTAGCGGGTCCGCTCGTAGTCCGGCTCGCCGAATTCCCAAAAGGAGCCGCCATGGGTGTACATCCCGGCGGTCGCCATGTTGACCGAGCAGAACCCGCCATGGGCCGCGAAGTTGGGTGTGCCGAAGTCCTTGGCCCAGAAGCCGGTGAGCGCCTGCGACTGGTCGCGGCCGGTGAAGAAGGCCAGCTTCTTCGGGTCGTCGTGGCGGATACGGGACAGCCAGCCGGTGGCGGTCTGCAGCGCCTCGTCCCACTCGATCTCGCGGAACTCGCCGCTGCCGCGCGGGCCGGTGCGGATCAGCGGCTTGCGCAGCTTGGCCGGGGAATGCTGCTGCATGATCCCGGCCGATCCCTTGGCGCACAGCACGCCGCGGTTCACCGGATGATCGGGGTTGCCGTCGATGAAGCGCAGCTCGCCGCCCTGGAGATGCACCCGGATGCCGCAGCGGCAGGCGCACATGTAGCAGGTGGTGGTCTTCACCTCGTCCGCGGCAACGCCCTGCCCGACCCGCACTCCACCGCCGTCTGTCATCCCGATCCCGAACCGATCCTGCCCGATGCCTATTAAGCCGAGGTTAAGCGACGGTTTAGACGCTGGCGAGGGCCGTTCTGGAACCAGTCCAGGATGCCGCAGCGCTCTCAAGCGCCTGTGGCCCGGTGGCCGCAGGCGGATCAACCCGCCAGCGCGTCTGCCGCACGCATGTCACCGGCGGTTTGATGCATTGCAGCAAATTGTCGCGCATGAACCTGACATGCGGGAGCTCCCACTGCTACTCGGAAGGGTCTGATGCCTAAGACCCACGCGCCTTAGCATTGCGATTTTTCGTTGTGAGGGATCAAGCTTGGAGTCAGCTTTGAGATTGAGTAAGAAAATTCACAATGATATCGTTTTCGATGATTGCGAGTCGTTCCCTGTCAACATCATTTTAGGGCAAGGCTTGCGTAGCCTGGAGCTAAAGAACCATTCACTGAACTGAAGGTGGTGCTCTGGCCATTCGGAAGTGACACACCCAACCGTGCCACGACGGTTGCAGATGGTTCGAACGACGACAGGCTCCGTCACGCGCATGTCATCTGCGCAGTTTTGTGCATTGCAGCATTCGCGGCTTCGTGATCGTATGACCATCGTCGTCGCCATGGCTTGACGTCGTTCCTGTTCCCCAGGTCGGCGGCAGGAGATCGCAGCGCTGCGATCTCCTGCCGGCCCCGCTGGGCACGCCCGGAGACGAACCGCCATGTCCAACGCCGCAATCCTTCCCCAGGATCGTCCCGCCGCCGTTCCGGTCGCGGAGCACCGCGCCACCTGGCGCTGGATGATCGCCTTCCGCTTCCTGCTCATCAACCTGGTAGGCCTGGCCCTGGTCGCCGCTGCCTGGATGGCAGGCCTGCTCGACCCGATCTTCGCCACCGATTCCACCCACCTGGTCAAGCTGATCGTGACCGTGTTCGTGGTGGGCCTGGTCTGGGCGGCCCAGCGCGCCTTCATGCTGGCGCGCGAGCTGAACGCCCTCGACCAGCCGCGCCCGACCCCCCAGACGCGGGTCGGCGACTGGCTGGCCCGGATCCAGGGCCGCGACGCCGCGGTGCGGGCCAATCTCGCGGGTGCCCTGAAGCTCAAGCTCGCCCAGCGGATCGCCACGGTGCGCCATGTCGCCAACGTCCTGGTTCTTCTCGGCCTGATCGGCACCGTGCTGGGCTTCATCCAGGCCCTGTCCGGCGTGCAGCCCGACACGGTGGGCGACGTGGCGGCGATCCCGGGCATGGTCTCGCGCCTGCTCGAAGGGATGTCGACCGCGCTCTACACGACCCTGGTCGGCTCCGCCCTCAACATCTGGCTGATACTGAACTACCGGCTCCTGGAAGCCGGCAGCGTCCACCTCCTGTCACGCCTGGTCGAGCGGGGAGAATCCAATGGACGTGTTTGACGAACGCGAGGACGACGCCGCCGACACGGTCTTCCGCGACACCATCATGCTGGCGCTGGCCGGGTTCGTGACCGTGGTCATGATCGTCCTGGCCCATGTGCGGCCGGAAGCCCAGGCGGCCACCAGCAAGGACGCCGCGAGCATGCCCGGCAACGTGATGATCGAGGCGCACTGGCAGGGCGATCTCGACGCCGATGTCGACCTTTGGGTGCAGGGGCCGGGCGATGTGCCGGTCGGCTACTCCAACAAGGGCGGCGGCCTGTTCAACCTGCTGCGCGACGACCTGGGCAAGCAGATGGACCTGTCCGAGCAGAACTACGAGGTCAGCTACAGCCGCGGCCTGCTGCCCGGAGAATACACGGTCAATCTCCACCTCTACCGCAACCGCTCCTCCCTGCAGGCGATCCGAGTCAAGGTCGTCACCAGCGTGAAGAAGGGCCAGAACAAGGTCTCCAAGCAGATCCTGGTGAGCGACGTCGCCATGAACCGGGAGGGCGAGGAAAGGACGGTCTTCCGCTTCCGCCTCGACGAGGAGGGAAGGCTGATCCAGGACAGCGTCACCACGCTGTTCCGTCCGCTACGTTCTGGAACCAAGTCATGACCACCCTCACCCTGCTGTTCGTGATTTCCGTGCTGCTGACCGCAGCCCTCGCTTCCGCCGTCCTCTGGTCGCGCCATGCGACGGTCGTGAAGCTGGCCGCCCTTGCCGGGCTGCTCTGCTTCCTGCCGATCGGCTATGCCGCCTATGCCGACCTCCTCAGCCGCCCGAAGCCGGTGGGCCTGGAGTGGTGGCACCGCAACGCCGATGAGGCGACGGTGCTCGGTCAGCAGATGCGCGAAGGCGAGGGGCTGTTCCTGTGGCTGCAGTTCTCCGCCGATCCCGAGCCGCGCGCCTACGTGCTGCCCTGGGATCAGAAGCTGGCCGAGCAACTGCAGACCGCCTGGGAAGAGGCTATGAAGAACGGCACCGGCGTGCGCATGAAGCTTCCCTTCGAGCCGACCTTGGACATGCGCGAGCCCAAGTTCTACGCGCTGCCGCAACCGCAGCTGCCGTCCAAGGAGCCGCCGTCCGAACAGGCGCTGCGGGTCGAGCCGCCCGGCGAGGAGGCCTGACCTCGCTCATGGCCAGTTGCCGGTAGCACGCCGACGCGCTACCGGCGGCGGTCATGAACCGCTCCTTTCCCCGCGACGGATGGCTGCTCCTGTTCCCTCCGTTGTTCTGGGCGATCAACACCGTGGTCGGCCGGGCGCTCGCAGGACATTTCCCTCCCCTGGCCCTGACCTTCGGCCGGTGGACCCTGGCGTTCCTGATCCTCCTGCCCTTCGCGGCCCGGGCGCTGCGTCGCCACCAGGACGTGCTGCTCCAGCACTGGAAGGCGACCCTGGCCCTGGCGGTGCTGGGGGTCGGTCTCTACAACTCGCTGCTCTACACGGCGCTGGTGACCTCGCCTCCGGTCAACGTGCTCCTGATCGGCGCCACCGCGCCCAGCTTCGTGCTGGTTGTCCAGGCCGTGATCGACCGCCGGTTCCCGGGCGGCATGGCGGTGCTGGCGACGCTCCTGTCGATCGGCGGGGTGGTCGCGGTCGGCAGCCAGGGCGACCCGTCCCGCCTCCTGCACCTGCAGTTCGCCCAAGGCGACCTGGTGATGATGCTGGCGACCATGGTGTGGGTCGCCTACACGCTGGTGCTGCGCCGCGCCCGGCCGCCGGTGCCGATGACGCCCTTGCTGCTGGCGCAGATCGGCATCGGCGTCCTGCTGCTCCTGCCGGCCTTCCTGGCGGAGTGGCTGCTGTTCCAGCCGGTCATGGTGTTGGATCCGCCAGTGCTGGCCAGCCTGGTCTATGTAGGCATCTTCCCGTCGATCGTTGCTTATCTCTGCTGGGACCGCGGCGTCGCCGCGGCCGGCGCCACGGTCGCCGTGGTGCTGGCGAACCTGGCGCCGGTGATCGCCGCCGTCCTGGCCTGGATATTCCTGGGCGAGCCGATCGGGCTCCAGCACCTGGTCGCGGCGACCATGATCTTCACCGCGATCTGGCTGTCCACCCGCGCCTCGCAGGCCTGAGCGGCCGGCGGCTCAGTCGTCGCTGCCGCCCGCCAGGGCGCGGGCACCTCGATAGCTGCTGTAGACGTGATGGCGCAGGGCCTGCTCGGCCAGGGCGTCGTCGCCGGCCCGGACATGCTCCACCACCGTCCGGTGGGCCGCCTGCGATTCGGCGACCTGGTCCAGGGTGCGGATGATCCGGTGGCGGATCGCCCGGATCCGGCCGCTGATCTTGCCATAGGCCTCGATCAGCTCGGCATTGCCCGAGCTGGCGACCAGCAGCTCGTGGAAGGCGTGGTCGTAGGGCTGGTAGTCGGCCGAGCTGCGCAGGTCCGCCTTGGCCGCGGCCTCGAGCGAGGGATCCAGGGCTGCCAGCAGGCCTTCCCGGTCGCGGGCAACCGCCAGGCCCAGCGCGCCCACTTCCAAGATTTCACGCAGCTGGCAGATGTCGCGAACCTCGTCGGCGCCGCATTGGAACACGAAGGTCCCGCGCTGCGGCTGGATTTCGACCAGGCGTTCGGACGCCAGCCGGAGCAGGGCCTCGCGCACGGGCGTGCGGCTGACGCCCAGCCGCTCGGCCAGCGTGTTCTCCGAAATCTGCTCACCCAGGTGCAGGCCGTCGGTGACGATCAGGTCGCGGATCTGGTCGAGCACGATCGCGACCAGGGAGCGTGGCCTGTCGACACGCTGGAGCAGTTCGCCGCTTCGCCGCAATGACCGGCCCAACTCCTTGCCCACTTCCCTTGCCACGCCATTTCACCCTTACCGCGCCGTCGGGCGCAGCATTGGCTTTTTTTCACCATGCCGTCACCTGCGAGCCGGCGCCTCGTCCAGCTTCAGGGGGGTAGCAGCATGGATCATGCGGCTTTTTGCCGGATGTTGCTGGAAGTCGCCATCTTGCACTCGCGCTGTCACCGTTCCTGTGGCAGGAAGCCCTCGGGCAGGCAGGCAAATGCGTGACGACGATCGACCGGTCGCAAGGACCTCGTGGTCGTCGGAGATTCCGGTCTCGGCGCGGCGGCGGCGGGTCTGCCGATCCGCACGGAATTCAACGAAGCAGTGGAGATGTGATCATGGCCAGCAACCGTCTGGAGGAGAAGCTCGAACGGATCCGCAAGGATCCGAGCGTGAAGGACTTCGCCATCTGCGACGCCAAGGACGGCGACATGGGCGGCGGCATCCCGATGCCGGGTGCGGTGCGCGGCGCCGACGGCAAGCCGACCGGCAAGTGGAAGACCCGCGAGGCGCATCTCCAGCAGATCCGCGACATCGTCCGCCAGGACATCGTCGACCTGATGCTGGTCTCGGTCTCCACGCTGGAGATCCTCAAGGAAGAGGGCCTGTTCGAGGGCAGTAAGGTCGGCACCGCGATCCGCGCCAACGACACCACCGAGATCAAGGGCCCGCGCAACAGCAACTACCGCGCGACCGCCTCCCTGCCGTTCCGCACGGCCGAGATCCCGCACGCGATGTACGGCCGCCTGGACGTGGAGCCCGGCACCCCGCCGACCCTGACCGATCTCGGCCTCTACTCGGTGACCTTTGTCGGTGACGCGGAGCAGGACCGGGAAGCCCTCAACCACTACCGCGACTTCCGCGCCGAGGCCGAGGAGTGGGGCTTCAAGCACTTCCTGGAGGTGTTCAATCCGAACGTCGGCTTCGACAAGAGCTCGATCGAGGAGATCGGCGACTTCGTCAACGACAGCATCCTGCACGCCATCGCCGGCGTGCCGAAGATCGCCCAGCCGCAGTTCCTGAAGATGCCGTTCAACGGCCCGAAGGCGCTGACCGAGCTGGCCGAGTACGACCCGCGCCTGATCGTGGGCATCCTGGGCGGCGGTGCCGGCACCACCCGCGACACGTTCGAGCTGCTGGCCGCCTCGCAGAAATACGGTGCGCGCCTGGTGCTGTTCGGCCGCAAGATCAACCTGGCCGAGCATCCGCTGGCGATCGTCAAGCTGATGAAGGCGGTGATCGACGGCGAGACCAACCCGGCCGAGGCGGTGAAGGCCTATCACGGCGAGCTGGAGAAGGCCGGCATCCGCCCGATGCGCGACCTCTCGGCCGATTCGGAGATCACCGAGGCCGTCCTCAAGATGTGATCCTGCCGGATCCATCCTTAGCACGAACGGAAAGGGCTGCCCGGTCGGGCGGCCCTTTTTCATGGACGGCGCTGCCCGCTCATCCGATCCGGACCATCGCCCTCTCGACCGTCTCCCGGTCCGGCATCCCGTCCCAGCCGTTGCCGGCCGCGCATTTGAGGGCGGCGGCCGCGCTGGCGAAGCGGATCGCGCGCTCGACCGGCATGCCTTCGGCAATCCCTCCGGCAAACGCCCCGTGGAACACGTCGCCGGCCCCGGTCGTGTCCTTGCAGTCCACTTGCAGCGCCGGCACGTGCAGCAGCGTCCCGCCGATCCACCACAAGGAGCCGCGCTCGCCGAGCGTCACCCCGATATCGCGGCCGAGCCGGCTGGCCAGGCCCTGCAGGCTGGCGGCGTCGGGCACGGCGCTCCCGGTAACCTGGGCGAACGCTCCCTCGCAGAACACCGGATAGCGGGAGAGGCTGGCCAGGCGCAGCAGGAGCCCGGTGTCGCGGTTGTCCTCGCCGTCGAACACGCTGGGCACGCCCGCCTCCCTGGCGGCCTCGAGAATCGCCAGCGTGCCGTCCACCCAGGCGGTGTCGGCCAGCACCGCGCCGGCACTGCCGAGCTTCTCCAGCGGCAGCCGGCCCGCCGGCCGCTCGAAGATGTCGGCGCCATGCGCCACGATCAGCCGCTCACCCGTCGGATCGACCATCACGATGGCCAGGACCGTCGCGGCATCGTCGAGCGTGTTCAGCCCGCTGACATCCACGCCATGGCGACGCAGCGCCTCCCGGGTCTGCGCTCCGTGCTCGTCGTCGCCGACATTGCCCCAGAAGGCGGCGGGGATGCCCAGGCGGCTGCAGGCGACCGCACCCGTGCCGGCAGGACCTCCGTTGCGCAGGGTCTTGCTCCGGGCGAGGATCTTGGTCGGCTCGCGCGGGATCGCGTCCAGCTGAAACACCAGATCGACGACAGCGGCGCCAAGACAGATGACCGGGCGCGTGGTGGCGCTCATGGAGCCGTCCCGACGGCAGGGCAGCGCGGGCCGGAAAAGCGAATTCGAGGCATCAACCCCTCCCCGAGGGTCTTCTTGTGGTTCGCCGGCAGCATGGGCCAGCGCGCCCGGATGCGCCACCGGCGGGCATAGATCCAAGGATCGGCGGCCGCGATCTTCACGATCCTGATAGGATGGCCGGTGGGAGGACCGGCGCCCGTCAGCCCAAGGAACCTCGCCTGCAACCGAAGGTTCTTCAGCCCGCAGCGTTCCGGACCTGTTCTGAGAGCGGACATGAAGATCGCGCAAATCGCCCCCCTGATCGAAAGCGTGCCCCCTCGCCTCTATGGGGGGACCGAACGGGTGGTGTCCTGGCTGACCGACCAGCTCGTCGACATGGGCCACGAGGTGACGCTGTTCGCCTCCGGCGATTCCCTCACCAAGGCCGAGCTGGTTCCCTGCGTCGAGCGCGCGCTCCGCTTGAGCGAGCCGCACGAGGATCCTGTCCTGCGCCACCTCGCGATGATGGACGAGGTCGCCTCGCGGGCGCATGAATTCGACATCCTGCACTTCCATGTCGACGGCTTCCATTTCCCCTTGTTCCGGGGCCGCTCGTCGCGCGTGTTCACCACCCTGCACGGCCGCCAGGACCTGCCGTCCCTGCGCGGCTTCTACCGGCGGTTCTCCGAATACCCCCTGATCTCGATCTCCGACCACCAGCGCCTGCCGCTGCCCGATGCCAACTTCGTCGCCACGATCCATCACGGCCTGCCCCTGACCCTGCACCGGCCAACCATGCAGCCGGCTGGCGACTACCTGGCCTTTCTCGGCCGGATCTCGCCGGAGAAGGGGGTGGAGCGGGCGATCGAGATCGCGGCACGCGTGAACATGCCGCTGCGGATCGCGGCGAAGGTGGATGCCGTGGACGCGGCATATTTCCGCGAGGTGGTCGCACCCCTGATGGATCGCCCGAACGTCACCTTCATCGGCGAGATCGACGAGCGGCAAAAGACGCGTTTCCTGGGCGATGCCCGGGCCCTGTTGTTTCCGATCGACTGGCCGGAGCCGTTCGGCCTGGTCGTCATCGAGGCGATGGCCTGCGGCACCCCGGTGTTGGCGTTCCGGGCCGGCTCGGTGCCCGAGATCATCCAGTCCGGCGTGAACGGCGTGATGGTCGGGTCGGTGGAGGAGGCGGTGGCCAGGCTTCCCTCGGCCCTCGCCCTGGACCGCCAGGAGGTCCGGCGCACCTTCGTCCAGCGCTTCTCCGCGCAGCGGATGGCGCGCGACTATCTTGAACTGTTCAGTGCGGCCATCATGGCCGATCCCCGGGTCAAGCCGCGCCGGCCGCATGGTGCCAGCATACCGGCCGTGCCGGCCCTGCCTTTGGGGGCCCGCGCCGCCAACATGAGCTGAGCATCCCGTCATGCTGCCCGTCGATCCGACCGCCACCCAGAACCAGACTTCCTTCTACATCGCCGCGATCGGCCCTGGCTCGCGCCCGCGCCGCAACCTCAAGCAGGGTGACACCTTCATGGTGATCGATTCGCATGGGGAGATCGGGGTCTCGGCGGGCGGTCCGGACGGCATCTTCCACGACGGCACCCGCCACCTGTCCCGGCTGTCCCTGGACATCGACGACGCCGAGCCGCTGGTTCTCGGGTCGGAGATCACCGAGGACAATACCGGGCTGGTGGTCGAGCTGACCAACCCGGACATGATGCGGGACGGCAAGCTCCGCCTCGCCAAGGACACCGTCTATCTCAGCCGGTTCTTCTTCATCTGGGACGGCACGCTGCACGAGCGCTGCTCCATCCACAATCACGGCCGCGACCCGGTCCGGTTCACGCTGACCTACCGGTTCGATGCCGACTTCGCCGACCTGTTCGAGGTGCGCGGGCTGCAGCGGAAAGCCAGGGGCAGCCGGCGCGAGCCCGTCCACCACGACAGCGACGTCACCCTGGCCTATCTCGGCCTGGACAGCGCCGAGCGCTGCACCCGGCTGCACTTCCAGCCGCGGCCTGCCGCCCTGGAAGGGCATCTGGCACGGTTCGAGGTCAGCCTGCCGCCGGGCGGGCGGTGCTCGCACTTCGTGAGCGTCGCCTGCGGCGAGCAGCCGGACGAGGACGACTGGCCGTTCCTGGCGAACATCAAGCGGGCGCGGCGCGCCACCCTGCAGGCCAGGGCGCGCGCGCCCGCCATCACCATCGCGAACGACCGGATCGACCAGGTGATCGAACGCTCGTCGGCCGATCTCTACATGTTGTGCACCGACACCCCGCAGGGACCTTATCCCTACGCCGGCATTCCCTGGTACTCGACGACCTTTGGGCGCGACGGGATCCTGACGGCGATCGAGGCGCTCTGGCTCGATCCTGCCATCGCCCATGGCGTCCTCTGCCGGCTGGCCGCGCTCCAGGCGACCGCCCCCGACCCCGATGCCGATGCCGAGCCCGGCAAGATCCTGCACGAGATGCGGGGCGGCGAAATGGCGGCCCTGGGTGAGATCCCGTTCAGCCTCTATTACGGCAGCGTCGATTCGACCCCGCTATTCCTGCTGCTTGCCGGCCTCTACTTCGAGCGGACCGGCGATGCGCGCCTCATGCGGCAGCTCTGGCCGTCCCTGCGGGCAGCGCTCGCCTGGATCGACGGCCCGGGAGACGCCGATGGCGACGGGTTCGTCGAATATCATCGTGCCTCCGAAAGTGGCCTCGCCAACCAGGGCTGGAAGGACTCCCACGACGCCATCTCCCATGCCGACGGCGATCTGGCGGAGGGGCCGATCGCCCTGGTGGAGGTCCAGGCCTATGTCTATGGCGCCAAGCGCGCGCTGGCGAAGGTCGCCCTGGCGCTGGGCGAAGCCGACACCGCCGCTCGGCTGGAAACGGAGGCGGAACTGCTGCGGGAGCGCTTCGAGAAGGCGTTCTGGTGCGAGGATCTCGGCACCTATGCCCTGGCGCTCGACGGCGACAAGCGTCCCTGCCGGGTGATCAGCTCCAATGCCGGCCACGCCCTGCTCGGCGGCATCGCCTCGCCGGAGCGCGCCTTGTCCGTGGCGCAGGTCCTGCTGGGTCCGGAGTCCTTCTCCGGCTGGGGCGTGCGCACGCTGGCTCAGGGCGAGGCGCGGTTCAACCCGATGTCGTACCACAATGGCTCGATCTGGCCGCACGACAACGCCCTGATCGCGCTGGGCTTCGCGCGCTACGGCCTGAAGTCGGAACTGCTGCGCATCGTCGACGCGCTGTTCGACGCTGCCTGCTGGATGGACCTGCAGCGCCTGCCGGAACTCTATTGCGGCTTTCGCCGCCGCGGCCAGCGCGGCCCGACCCTCTATCCGGTCGCCTGCGCGCCGCAGGCCTGGGCGGCGGCGGCGCCGTTCGCCTTGCTGCAGGCCTGCCTCGGCATGTCCTTCGACACCGAACTGGAGCGGGTCCGCTTCGTCGAGCCCTACCTGCCGACCCGGTTCCAGGGGATCACGATCCGCGGCCTGGACGTGGGCACCACCCGCCTCGACGTCGAGATCCATGGCAAGGGTCGCGACGTATCCTTTGCCGTGACCGGCCGCCATGGTCCCGGCCATGCAATCCTCGTGCTGTGACCTTGGGATGCCATGACGCCTGCTGAAAGTTCGACCGTCCTGGACGGCCTGCCCCTGCGCTATGTGAGCCACGACATCCCCGGCATCACCCGCCGCCGGTCCGGCACGGGCTTCAGCTACCGGGATCCCGAGGGGAAGCTGCTGAAGGACAAGGCGGTCCTCCAGTGGATCCGGTCCCTGGCGATCCCACCCGCCTGGACGGAGGTATGGATCGCTCCCTTCCAGGATGCCCACCTGCTCGCGGTCGGGCGCGACCAGCGCGGGCGCATGCAGTACCGCTACCATCCCGAGTGGCGCGCCGCCCGCGATGCGACCAAGTTCGAGCGCATGCTGGCATTCGGCCGCAGCCTCCCGACGATCCGCGCCGCGGTGGAGGCGGACCTGCGCAAGCCCGGCCTGCACAAGCGTCGCGTACTCGCGGTGGTCGTGCGCCTGCTGGAAGTCACCCATGTCCGGGTCGGCAACGAGGAATATGCCAGGACCAACAAGAGCTATGGCCTGACCACGCTGAAGGACCGCCACCTGGCGATCAACGGCGCGACCCTGCGGTTCCGCTTCAAGGGCAAGAGTGGCAAGGAGCACCAGATCACCCTGAAGAACCGGCGGCTGGCGCGGCTGGTCGGAAGGCTGCAGGATCTGCCGGGACAGCAGCTTTTCCAGTATCTGGACGAGGAAGGCGCCCGTCAGGCGATCGATTCCGCGGAAGTGAACGAGTATCTGCGCGAGATCGCCGGCGACCATTTCACCGCCAAGGACTTCCGCACCTGGTCGGCCACGGTCTTGTGCGCCTGCGCGCTGGCGAAGCTGGAGGAGTTCGATACCCAGGCCGCCGCCAAGCGCAACCTGAAGCAGGCCATCGAGGAGGTGGCCCGGCGCCTGGGCCACACGCCGACGATCTGCCGCAAGAGCTACGTGCACCCGCAGATCATCGATGACTATCTGGCAGGTGAACTGTTCCAGGTTCTGAAGATCGAGACAGAAATGGCGGCTTCGGAGCCTGGCACAGAACTTGAGCCTTACGAGATTGCCGTCCTGCAGTATCTGGGCGAGCGCCTGCAGCATGCGCTCGACAATGTACGGCAGGCAGATGAAGGAACGCTGAGCCTCTCCTGATGTTGTGAGAATCCAGGCCAGTGGCCGGTTCTCACGACATCAAGGGCCACGACTTGCGTGATCATATCCTGGGCCGGTTGCTCGTCGATCTCCGGCCGCATCTGAATGGCGAGCCGCCACAAGCGGTGGTGGCCATCCCGGCCAAGGACGAGGCGGACGAGATCGGCCGCTGCCTGGACGCTCTCGCCGCTCAGCAAGGGATCGACCCGTCCGGGTTCGGCGTGGTCCTCCTGGTCAACAATTCGAGCGACGACAGCGCGGAGCGTGCCCGCGCGATGGCGGACATGCTGCCGTACCGGCTGGCGGTGCTGCAGGCGGACCTGCCCAGCGAGATCGGTCATGCCGGCACGGCGCGCCGGCTCGCCATGGACGTGGCGGCGGACTGGCTGCGTGCCGGACGGGTTGGTTTCAAGGCGATCCTCACCACGGATGCGGACACGCGGGTGGCGCCAGGCTGGATGGCCGCGACGGAGCGGGCGCTGGCGCAGGGGGCCGACGCGGTGGCCGGTGCTGTCGCCCTCGACCCCGATGACAGTGCTACGCTGACACCGCAACTGCGCGAGCGCGGCCTACGCGAAGCAGCCTACGAGGCCATCCTGATCGAGATCGACAGCCTGCTGGACCCGATCCCGCACGATCCCTGGCCGCGCCATGACACCGCGTCCGGCGCCAGCCTGGCGGTGACCCTGGATGCCTACGAGGGGATCGGGGGGGTGCCGCCGGTCCCGCTCGGCGAGGACCGGGCCCTGGCCCAGGCGCTCGTCGCTAGCGGCTGGCGCCTGCGCCATGATCCGCAGGTGCGCGTGGTGACGTCCGGTCGGCTGTTCGGCCGGGCGACCGGCGGGGCCGCCGATACGATCCGCCTGCGCAACGAGGATCCCGCCGCGCGCTGCGACCCTCGCCTGGAGCCGCTCGGCACCGCCATTCTGCGCGCCAGATGGCGCGGCCGGCTGCGACAGGCTTACCAGGGCACCGGGCGGCTGGCCGTCGGAGAGGTCGTCGCCGCGCTGGCGGTGCCCTCCTTCATGGTCGTTCATGCGCTGCGCGCGCCCAACTTCGCCGCCTGCTGGCGGCAGATCGAGAACACCAGCCCGCTGCTGGCACCCTGTCCCCTGCACCCGGCCGAACTGGCCGAGCAGATCATGGCAGGCCATGCCGCGCTGCTGACGCTGCGCACCAAGGTGCTGCTCAAGGAACTCGGCGCAGCACGTCCAGACGATAATTCGCCGCCCGCTCTTGCCGCCGCACCTGCATGAAGGCGGCGCTGCCGGCAATGAAGCGCTCGGCCGCCTCGTCGCCGGATAGCGGATAGTCGGTCTCGCCGGTCCAATGGACCAGCACCGCCTCGCCGCCGGGGATCAGGGACAGCCTGACCCGCTCGATCAGGGCGTCGAGGTCAGAGCGGTCGAGATAATAGAGCACCTCGGAAAGCAGGATCAGGTCGAAACGCTCGGCCGGCCAGCTTCCCGGGACCTGCATGTTCCGCAGCCGGACATGAGGCAGGGAACGGCAACGGGCCCTGGCCTTCGCCAGCGCCGTGTCGCTCACATCCACCGCCAGCAGGTCCTGGACCTGGCCCGCCAGCCGCTCGGTGAGCACCCCGATCGAGCAGCCGACCTCGAAGCCCGCCTGGTAGCGGCGACCTTCCAGCGCCTCGATCGTCGCCTGATACTTCGCCTGCTCGTAGGGGCTCGTCTCGAACGACCACGGGTCGGCTGCCGCGTCATAGAGGCTCGCGAAGTATTCGGGCGGCAGCGTTCCTTGGCGACGGCCGATCACGAGGGCTCGTCCAGATAGATTTCGGGGCTCGTGGCGAAGCGCTCGATCATCTTGGGGTCCAGTTGAAAGCCGCCCGGGTCGTCGTGGATCAGACGGCCGGTCTGCGAGGCGTGGGCGGTGATGGCCGCGCGCTTCGCCGCCGCTTGGGCGGAGATGTCCAGCCGCACGCCGCTCGGAGCATGGGCGCCTACGTCCTGGTCGGGCGGCAGGCTGCGGCCCCAGATCGGATAGGAGCGCAGCACAACGCCGGGCCCGAGAAGCCGCAGGGCATGCCTTGCCAGGGCATGGGCGGCCTGGTGATCGCAGTGGGGGTCGTGCTTCCAGGTGACCAGGAGCGTTCCGGCATCGATTTCCTTGGCGATCGAGGCAATCTGCTCGGCTGCCGCCAGGGCACGCGGGCCCTCGGCCGGAACCTCACGGTCCGGCAGTCCCAGAAAGGTGACCGCACGGCTCTCCAGCCCGAGATTTAGCGCTGCTTTCAGCGTCTCCGCCTCGCGCACCACCTTCAGCCGCACGGGTGGGTAGCAGATCGAGCCCGGGTGCGAGCCGACGCCATCGCTCACCACCACGATCCGGACCGCTGTTCCCTGTGCCGAAGCCTGCGCGATCAACCCACCGCAGCCAAGAGACTCGTCGTCGGGATGGGGGGCGACGACCACAACCCCGCGACTGCCCAGGATCTCCTGCAGCCCGGCAAGCGGCAGGCGCTCCGCCTGATCCAGGAAGTCCTCAGCGCGCATCGTTCCACAGCCCGAAACTCGGCACGTCCCGGTCCAGCACGTAGGCCGCCGCCTGGGTCAGGGCCCGATCAGGCGCCGGCTGGCGCAGATAGGTCGCCAGGTCGCGCGACAGGCGCTCCAGCGGGTGGGTGCGCATGAAGCCGGCCAAACCCACCGAGCGATGCGCCAGTTCCAGCACGTCCAGCCCGGCCCGTTCCACGGCGAGGCGCGCAAGGTTCACATAGGCGACAGCCTGCTCCGCGTCCGGCAGGTGCTCCGCCCCGGCCGCGCGCTCGACCCACAGCCTTGCCGTCTCGACCTGGATCGCCGCCTGGCCCAGGCGCGCCTGCTGGTGCGGATCGCCGCCGCGGCCGGTCTGGCGCATGTGCTCGCGCCAGGTGTCGAACACCCGCTCGATCCCGCCTTGCTGGACCGCCGCGAACCGCCAGGCTCCGGCCGAGAACAAGGGCTGCCGGTGATAGTCGCCGGGCTCTCCCAGGGTCTCCTCCGGCCCGATCGCGATCCCCGTGAAGTCGAGGGCGCCGCTCGCGGAGGCGCGCATGCCATGAGCCTGCCAGCGGGACAGATCGGCCCGCTCCCCCGCAGGAACGGACGGGATCACCATCAGCACCTGGTCCTGTTCATTCCGCGCCGTCACCAGCGGACGGGTCACCCAGCCGGCACCGGAGGCATAGACCTTGCCGCCCGCCAGTTGTCCCTCGCCCAGGCGAAGCCCGTCGCCGATCTCGGTGTTCCACACGCCGAACAGATGGCCGTCCCGCACGTCCTGGGCGAACTTCGCGATCTGCTCGGGCCGCCCGTACCGGCCGATCAGTGCCAGCGCGTTGACATGGCCCTCGTAGAGCCGGCCCAGCGACAGGTTGGCTGCGCCGACGATCCGCAGGAGGTCGCAGAGGTCGCCCGCCCGCTGCCGGTCGTTCGCCAGCCCATGCCCGCCATGCCCGGTGGGCAGGGGCGCCTCCAGCAGGCCGATCTGCCTGGCGGTGGCGAACAGATCGGCGGGGAAGGCGTGATCCTCGTCCAGCGCCGGATCGTCCCCCATGGGGTCAAGCCCCCTGGCCCGCTCCAGAAGGTCGTCCAGCGCCGGCGGCCTCATGCCGAGGGTGGCGATACGCGAATCAATGCTCGACATAGGCAGGCGATCCTGAAGTGCGGTCCGGTCCGTCGGGAGAGGATGCCGAACAGCGTCCTCCCTGACCGTCATGCGCGATCTTCGAGGGTGAAGCCGATCTTCACCGTCACCTGGAAATGCTTCACCTGCCCGTCCTCGACATGGCCCCGTGTCTCCACGACCTGGAACCAGCCGATATGGCGCAGGGTCTTGGCCGCCTCGGCGACGGCGCCCTTGATCGCATCCTCGATGCTGCTGGCCGAGGATCCCACGACCTCGATGACACGGTAGGTATGATCCGACATGAGCTGTTCCTTTATCGGTGCGCAGCAGCACCGAACATGAAAGCTCAGCGGGATCGTCCGGTTCCGCGCCCGCCCCCCGTCGCTGTCGGTCAGGCGGCCTGCTGCCGGGCCTCGCCGTGGATCAGGTGCATGATGCCTTCGGACATCCGGCCGTAGTCGCGGTCGTTCACCAGCGTGCCGGTCAGCCGGTAGCCATCCATCACCGCGATCCGGTCGGCCAGCGTGATCATCTCGGGCATGTCCGAGGTGATCAGCAGGATGCTCGTGCCGTCATCGGCCAGGGCGCGGATCAGCTCGTGCAGGTAGGCCTTGGTCTTGATGTCGATCCCGACCGAGGGCTCGTCGACGATCAGGATCTTCACGCCGGCCGCCAGCCACTTGGCCACCGACACCTTCTGCTGGTTGCCGCCGGACAGGAGGCCGACCTGCTGCGACAGGGAGGGCGTCTTCACCTCCAGGCGCTCGATCGCGGGCGAGACCCGGCCGCGGATGGTGGAGTCCTTGAGGAATCCCATCATTCCGGCAAGCTTCGACCAGACGGTGATGCCGGCATTCGCCAGCACCGAATGGGCCAGCACCAGCCCCTCCTGCTTGCGGTCCTCGCTGACATAGCCAAGCCCATGGCGGTGCAGGGCTTCCGAGACGCTGCCGATCTGGGTGGCCCTGCCCTCGATGGCGACGCTGCCGCCGGTGACCGGGAACAGGCCGATCAGGCATTTCGCCAGCTCGCTGCGCCCGGCGCCCACCAGCCCGTAAAGGCCCACGATCTCGCCCTTGTGCAGCGTCAGGTCGATGTCCCGGTGGCCGAGCGAGGTCGAGACACCTTTCAGTTCCAGGGCCATCGGCTCGGTGGTCTTGTCGCGCGCTTCCCAGGCCGGGATCTGCTCGTTGCGCCCGATCATCAGCCGCACCAGGTCCTGGCGGCCCATGCCCGCCATCGACTGGCTCTGGCAGGCGTTGCGGCCGTCGCGCAGCACGGTGACCGAATCGCAGATCTGCAGGACCTCCTCCAGCTTGTGGCTGACGAAGACGATGGTGACCCCGTCGTTCTTCAGCCGCTGCAGGAGTTCGAACAGGTGCTCGGTCTCGTGCGGGGTCAGCGAGGCGGTCGGCTCGTCCATCAGCAGGACGCGGGAGCGCAGCGACAAGGCCTTGGCGATCTCCACCAGCTGCATCTTGGCCGCCGACAGCCGCCCGACCGGCGTGGCCGGATCGACGTCCAGCTCCAGCAGGTCCAGCCAGCGCTTTGCCTCGGCCTCCAGCACCGACTGGTCGACCCGGGACAGCACGGAGGGGCCCAGCCGCTCCAGCATGATGTTCTCGGCCACCGAGAAGCGCGGGATCAGGTTGCGCTCTTGGTGGACCACCCCGATGCCGGCGGCGATCGCGGCATGAGGATCCTCGAACCGGACCGGCCTGCCCTCCAGCAGCAGTTCGCCCTCGTCCAGCTGGTGGACGCCGGTGAGCGCCTTGATCAGGGTCGACTTGCCCGCCCCGTTCTCGCCGAGCAGCGCGTGGATCGAGCCTTTGTTCAGCGTCAGGTCGACTTGGTCCAGGGCGCGCACGCCCGGGAACGACTTGCCGATCTTGCGCGCCTGCAGCAGCACCTCGCTCATCCGACCCTCCTCAGGCGGCGCTCGACCCGGACCTCGCGCCAGCGGTTGATCCCGACCGCCCACAGGATCAGGGCGCCGAGCACGACCTGCACGACGAACGGGTCGATGTGGAACAGCACCAGGGATTGGGTGATGATCGCCACCACCACCACGCCCAGCGCGGTGCCCGCCACCGAGACGTGGCCGCCGGCCAGGACCGCACCGCCGATCACCGGTGCTGCGAAGGACAGGATCAGCCAGTCGTCGCCGATGGATGGCTGGCCGATCTGCAGGCGCGCCACCACCATGACGCCGCCCAGCGCCGCCAGTAGGCCCGAGAGGCCGTGCGCCCAGACGGTGGTCTGGAAGATCGAGATGCCGGAAAGCTCCGCCGCATGGGCATTGCCGCCCACCGCCAGGATCTGCCGGCCGATGCGCAGCCGGGCGAGCAGGTACCAGATCGACAGTCCGGCAATCACCGCCGGCAGCACCAGCCAGGGGATCGGTCCGAACATGTTGGTGTTGCCGAACGCCTTCACCGCATCCGGGATGCCGTAGAACGGCTGCGCCTCGGTGATGCCGAGGTTCATGCCCTTGAAGAAGGACAGGCTGGCGAGCGTGATGATGAAGGCGCTGATGCCGGTCTTCGCCACGATGAAGCCGTTGATCAGCCCACCGGCCAGGCCCAGCGCCAGCGCAAGAACCAGCGCCAGCGGCGCCGGCAGCCCCCAGACTTCCATCATGCCGGCGAACGCGATCGCCACCAGGCCGCCGATGGCGCCGACCGACAGGTTCATCTGCCCGATCGCGATGATGATCATCTGCGCCAGCGCGATCAGCAGGTTCACCGCGATCGCCGAGAGCAGCACCTCGATGTTGAAGGGCGACAGGAAGGTCGGCTCGATCGCGCCGATCACGACTGTGGCGACGATCACGACCGCGAGCGGGCCGAACCAGTCGGTCGCCGTGGCCTTGGAAAGGAAGCTCTGCATCAGACGGCGATCCGGTGGCGGGCGAGGAGACGGCGGCGGCCAAGATCGAGCAGCACGGCGGCCAGCAGCAG
The DNA here is from genome assembly GCF_000427665.1 of Geminicoccus roseus DSM 18922. NCBI lineage: Bacteria > Pseudomonadati > Pseudomonadota > Alphaproteobacteria > Geminicoccales > Geminicoccaceae > Geminicoccus > Geminicoccus roseus. The sequence goes on along the minus strand of NZ_KE386572.1, from coordinate 1,352,060 downwards.
GAGGCCCAGGAAGGCCTGGACCCAGAACTCGCCGACCCGCAGGAGCAGCAGACCATTGGTAAGCATGCTCACCAGCACCGCGCCGAGGAAGGTGCCGAGCACCGAGACCCTGCCGCCGGTGAGCAGCGTGCCGCCGAGCACCGGGGCCAGGAAGGCCGGCAGCAGCCAGTCCTGCCCGAGATGGCCGGCCATGGAGGGGATCGCGGCGCCGTGGCGCGCGGTCAGCATCGCACCGGCCAGCGCGGCCAGGATCCCGGACAGGACGTGGCAGGCGACGATGGTGCGGTCCACCCGGATGCCCGAGACCTCGGCGGCCTTCGGGCTGGAGCCGGCTGCCAGCATGCGCCGCCCGAGCGCGGTGAACCGGTACAGCCAGCCCAGCACCAGCGCGGTCGCGACCGCCACCAGCAGCAGGGGCGAGAGGACTCCGAACAGCCGCATCTTGCCGAACGCGGTGATGGCCGGCGGCAGCTCGCGGAACGCCTCCGCGCGGCTGAGGAACACCATGCCGCCGAAGAAGATGCTCATGGTGGCAAGCGTGATGATGAAGCTGTGCACGCCGGAGCGGGTGATCGCCTCCCCATTGACGGCACCCAGTGCTGCGCCGACCAGCAGGCAGGCCGCCAGGCCCAGGGGCCAGGAGAAGCCCAGCCGCTCCATGGTGTAGCCGGCCGCCATGACCGCGCACACGCCGATGGCGCCAACCGCCAGGTTCAGGCCGCCCGATACGATCACGACCATCATCGAGAAGCCGATGAGGATGTCGATCCCCATGGTCCGGCCGAGGGTGAACAGGTTGAAGGGCGAGGCGAAGCCCTTGGTGGCCAGCGTGAACAGGATGGCGAACGCCGCGATCAGCACGATCAGGCCGAACTCGTTGCCGCCGAGAAAGCCCGCGCGCACGAAGGATGCGGTGCTGGCCGGGCGTGCCGGGGCCACGGGGAGCGAGCTTGCCGGTTGCATCGAGATCCTGGCCGGAAGTTGTTCGGGTCAAAAAGGCGAGGGCGCCCCTGCCGGCCACCGATGCCGGCAGGGGCGGGCGATCACTCGCAGGTCAGGTACTTGTCCTCGAAGTCGGACATGATCTCCTTGGTGACCGCCTGCATGGCACCGACATAGTTGTCGACGCCCGAGGCATCTACGAAGGCCGTGCCGCTGTCGATGAACTGGTCGGTCAGCGCGGTGGACGCGAACGGCGCATCCTCCTTGACCGTGCAGCCGCTGCGCAGCCTGTCGATCGCGAACGTGCCGATATAGCCCTGGCCGTAGGGGTTCTGCAGCATGGTGCCGTCGACGAACCCGTCCTTAATCGCCTGCAGCACGACCTCGTCATGGTCGATACCGACCATCTTGATCCGCTTGTCGCCGATCTTGCGCAGGGCGTTGGCGGAAACCACCGCCGGGATCCAGGCGGTGGTGACAATGCCGTCGACCTCGTCGCCATGGGCGGCGAGATAGGCGTTGATCTTCTCCTCGGCGGGCTCCGGCGCGTCGATGTCGGCGATCACCTGGACCACCTCCACGTCGTCGCCGGCCTCTTCCGCCGCCTTGTTGACCGCGTCGATCCGCAGCTGGGTGTTCGGATCGACCAGGAAGCCGGTGAAGTGGGCGATCTTGCCCTTGCCGCCCATGCGCTTGATCAGCTCCTGGGTGCCCAGATAGGCGGAGTTGCCGGTGTCGGTGCCCAGGCAGAACGAGGCATCGGTCGGCTGCTTCAGGCAGCCGGCGGTGGCGATCACCGGCGCGCCCTGCTCGACCAGCTCGCTGACCACGCCGTTGCCGCCGACCGGATCACCCGGAAACACCAGGAACCCGTTGTAGCCCTGGGTGAGCAGGCTCTCGAGCAGCTGGTTCTGCTGGGACAGTTCCCACTTCGGCGGAACGCGATAGTCCGCGCCTTCCAGCCCGAACTCCTTGGCAGCGTCCTGGCCAGCCTGCTCCCACGCGGCGAAGTAGGGGTGCGGCCCGCCCGGGACGAGGGCGACATAGGTGTCGTCGGCGGCCTGGGCGGCCGTCGCGGCGGCACCCAGCAGGAGGCCGACGGCGACCATGCGGAGTGCGCGAACGGTATTCGTCACGGCTTTGCTTCCCTGATCCTGAATTCTCGCGCGGCACCCGTCCGGGTTGCGGCGCATGGCATGGATGCTAGGATACAAGCACACGGCGCGCAAGATCGCGCCGGCAGGACAGGGATGGCTACGAACCTCACCATCGGGCGGCGCGAGACCGCCGCAGGTATCGGCGCGTCGTGGCTCGACCTGCCGGTCGACCGCCGGCGCAACGTCGCCGACCAGATCTACCAGGGATTGCGGGATGCCGTCCTGGAACTGCGCCTGCCGCCGCGCACCCTGATCAGCGAGAACATGATCTGCCGCCAGACCGGCGTGTCGCGCACCCCGGTCCGCAACGCGATCGTGCGCCTGGTCGAGGAAGGGCTACTCGACGTCTTCCCGCAGCAGGGCACCTACGTGGCGCCGATCAAGCTGGCCGAGGTCAAGGACGGCCATTTCATCCGCAAGGCGCTGGAGATCGCAATACTGGAGAAGGCGGCGACCATGTGGACGCCGGAGGCGTCGCAGGAGGCCCATGCCGTCCTGGCCGAGCACGAGGCGCTGTGCGACCTGAGCGACGTGCAGGCCTTCTTCCGGGTCGACGAGAAGTTCCACCAGTGCTTCGCCCGTGCGGCAGGCGTCGAGGGGGTCTGGCGGCCGATCCAGCATGCCAAGGCCCATCTGGACCGACTGCACCGGCTGGGCTTTCCGGTGAACGACCGGATGAAGGCGGTGGCCCTGGAGCACCGGGCGATCCTGGACGCCTTCGAGGCCGGCGACCTGGCGCTGGCGCGAAGCCGGCTCAACGCGCATCTGGACGTGATCATCGGGATGCTGGGCGAACTCAGCCAGCGCTATCGCGATTATTTCGACGAATAGGAGAAGCCGCACATGAAACGCTACGGCACCTGCATCCGGCTGCGCCCCGAGGTGGTCGCGGAATACGAGCGCATCCATGCCGAGGTGTGGCCCTCGGTGCTGGCGACCATCGCCGTTTGCAACATCAGGAACTATTCGATCTTCCTGAAGCGGCCCGAGAACATCCTGTTCGCCTATTTCGAGTATCACGGCACCGATTTTGCCGCCGATGCCGCGAAGATGGCCGCTGACCCCGAGACGCAGCGCTGGTGGAAGATCACCGACCCGATGCAGGAGCCGTTCGAGACCCGCAAGGACGGCGAATGGTGGGCGGCGATGGACGAGGTGTTCCATACGGACTGAGTCGGCGGGAAACTCCACGCGGGAGGTCGGGATGGCGGCGGGCAGCTACATCATCCGGGGCGGCCTGGAAGGACGGGAGCGCCTGCGCCTGCTGGCGCGGGTCATGCGGCCGGCCAGCCTGGACCTGTTCGCCCGCGCCGGGGTCGACGGCGGGATGCGCTGCATCGATGTCGGCTGCGGGGGAGGCGACGCCAGCATCGAGCTGGCGCGGATCGTCGCTCCCACTGGCAGCGTCGTCGGGCTGGACGTGGATCCCATCAAGATCGGGCTGGCCCGGGCGGAAGCCGCCGGCATCGGCAACCTGAGCTTCGTTCAGGCCGATCTCGAGACCGGACTTGCCGATCTGGCGCCGGCCGACCTCGTCTATTCACGTTTCGTGCTCAGCCATTTGCGCTCTCCCGAAGTTGCCCTGGCCAGGCTCCCCGCGCAGGTCCTGCCCGGCGGTCTCCTGGTCCTGGAGGACATCCAGATCTCGGCCCATCTCGTCGATCCGCCCTCGGCCGCGCACGATGCCTATGTCGATCTCTACCGGCGGGCGGCCCAAGCCCGGGGCGCCGATCCGGACCTCGGGCCGCGCCTGCCAGCCCTGCTGCGGGCGGCCGGCTTCTCGGACGTGCAGGTCCAGGTGGTACAGCCGGCCGGCCTGCAGGGCGAGATGAAGCAGGTCTCGCGCCTGACCATGGAATCGATCGCCGACGCGGTGCTGCAGGCCGGGCTGGCCGACCATGGCCGGATCGACGGGATCGTGGCGGAGCTTGCCCGCATGGCGGACGATCCCGCCGTCCTGATGTCGATCGCGCGGGTCGTCCAGGCCTGGGGCAGGAAGCCTCTCGCCTGACGGAGTGGCCGCCGCGTCGAGAAGGCACTGGCCGCTGTCGTGCTGACCGGATAGCGGAACGGGCGGGCGAGGGAGGAAAGTCATGACGCTGCCGACACTCGGGCAGATGCTGCTGGGAACCGAAGGACTGGCGCTGCTGCGCCGGGCGTTCAGCGCAGACGAGGCGGGCCGCGCGGCGCGCGTGGCCGAGATCCGCGATCTGGTCGGCCGCCTGGACGAGCCCGAGCTCGCAGCACCCCTGGCCGCGCCCGAATATGACCTGACCGATGGCTACGGCCTGTGGTCGGAGACCTACGACCAGCCGCTGCGCCTGTTCCCGGTGGAGGAGCCGACCGTCCGTCGCCTGCTGGAGGACCTGCCCAAAGGACAGGTCCTCGACGCCGCCTGCGGCACCGGCCGCCATGCCGCCTGGCTGGCCGCGCGGGGGCATGAGGTCCTGGGCGTCGACGCCTCGGCGGCGATGCTGGCGAAGGCGCGGGCGAAGCTGCCGGACTGCCGGTTCGAGCAGGGCGAGCTTGGCCGCCTGCCGCTTCCCGACCAGTCGGTCGATGCGGTCGTATGCGCGCTGGCCCTGGTCCACGTGCCGGACCTGCGGCCGGTCTTCGCCGAGTTCGCCCGGGTGGTCCGGCCGGGCGGACAGGTGGTGGTCAGCGACGTCCATCCGTTCCTGATCCGGCTCGGCTGGCAGGCGCAGTTCCGCACCGCCACGGGCGGGGCAGGGTTCATGCGCCTCAACGCGCACCTGCCTTCCGACTATGCCGCCGCCGCGCTTGCGGCAGGCCTGCAGGTCGCGGGGTACTACGAACCGCAGCTCACACTGGAATCCGCGGTCACGGTCGCGCGGGAAAAGCTGCCCGATGCCAATGAGGCCGCCTGGGTTGGCCTGCCGGGCGTGATCGTCTGGCACCTGACCCGTCCCGGCCCGGCGTGAACAAGAGAACCGAAACCATGGCCGACGATGTCTTCGAGCTCTACGACCTCGAGGTCGAGGTGATCGCGTCCGAGCAGCCGATGGTGTGCAATCACCAGGTGGGCGACCGGTTGTTCCTGTCCGGCGAGAACCTGTCGATGCCGGATGGCCAGAGCTTCCCGATCTATTCGCTGGCAGCCCTCCTGCCCCTGCTGCCCGCCAAGCAGCGCGACACCCACCCGAACGACTGGATGACCACCGACGCGGTGGTGGCCTGTCCCGACCCGCATTGCGGCGGGCGCTTCCTGATCCGGCGCACCGGCCGGACCAGCTTTCGCCACGCCGACACCACTCGCGTCCCCCTCAAGGCCGAACCCGCATCATGACCGTCGAGACCTTCGAACTCGCTCCCGGCTACCGGATCTCGCGGATGTTGCGCGGCGGATGGCAGCTGGCCGGCGGCCACGGCCCTGTGGACGAGGCGCGCGCCGTGGCCGACATGGCCGCGTTCGTCGACGCCGGGGTTACCACGTTCGACTGCGCCGACATCTATACCGGCGTGGAGGAACTGATCGGCCGGTTCCGCAGGCAGGCCAGCGCGTCGCAGCGTGCCCGCCTGAAGGTCCACACCAAGTTCGTCCCGGACCTGGGCCAGCTCCACCAAATCGACCGCGCCTATGTCACCCGCGTGATCGACCGTTCGCTCGCCCGCCTGCACGCCGAGTGCCTGGACCTCGTGCAGTTCCACTGGTGGGACTATGCGGTGCCGGGCTGGCAGGAGGCAGCCGGTTATCTCGTCGACCTGCAGAAGGCCGGCAAGATCCATCTCCTGGGCGGCACCAATTTCGATGCCGCCCACAGCCGCGCGCTGATTGGGCAGGGCTTCCCGCTGGTCTCGATGCAGAGCCAGTACTCGCTCCTCGACGCCCGCCCGGAGAAAGCCGTGGTCCCGCTGGGCGCGGAGCAGGGAATGAAGCTGCTCTGCTACGGGACGCTCGCCGGCGGCTTCCTGTCGGAGCGCTGGCTCGGGATCAAAGAGCCGGAGCGGTTCGAGAACCGGTCGCTGGTCAAGTACAAGCTGGTCATCGACGACATCGGCGGCTGGGAGCTGTTCCAGGCGCTGCTCGCCTGCCTGAAGCGGATCGCGGGCCGGCACGGCGTCGGCATCGGCAACGTGGCGACCCGCTGGGTCCTGGAGCGGCCGCAGGTGGCGGGGGTGATCGTGGGCGCGCGCTATGCCGACCGGCTGCCCGACAACCTAGCGACGTTCGGCTTCTCGTTGAGCGCGGCCGATCATGCACAAATCGACGAGGTCCTGAGGCAGCGCCGCCCGCTGGAGGGCGACTGCTTTGACCTGGAGCGCGACCGCCATGGCCGGCACGGCCGGATCATGAAGTACGACCTGGGCGACGCGCCGGCATGACCGGGCTGGAGCAGGCGGCGCTGAACGAGGTCGCGGACCTCCACGTCCTGTTCACGCGCTGGCTGGGCCCCGGCGAGGGCGACCTTGCCCGTGCTGCCGCAGCGCTGGCGCCTGAGTTCCGGATGGTGTTGCCGGACGGCGCCCTGGTGGAGCGGGCCGCAGTGCTGGCTTTTCTGGAAGCAATGCGTGGCCGGCGCGGACCGGCCTTCCGGATCGAGATCGCAGAGGCGGAGGCCCGCGAGGCCGGACAGGGCCATGTCCTGGTGACGTATGTCGAGCGCCAGGAGGACGACGGGAAGGCCACCGCCCGCCGTTCCAGCGCCCTGTTCCGTTTCGAGCCATCAGCTCCCTGCGGAGTCGTCTGGCTGCATCTGCACGAGACCTGGCTCGGCTGGGCTTCCTGAGGCCGCTGTCGGTGGCCACGACAGGCCTTCGGCATGCCGTACCCGTTGCCTTTCGCCGAGGCGTGCCGGATCGTAGCTCCAATTCAAAATGGGAGGCGTGCGATGACGATGCAGACGGTGACCGCGCATCTGTTCGTGAAGGACGCAGTGGCCGCGCTGGACTTCTATCGCCGGGCCTTCGGCGCCAAGGAGCTGTTCCGGTTGACCGCGCCGGACGGCAAGATCGGCTATGCCGAGATCCGGATCGGCACCAGCATCGTCATGCTGGCAGACGAGTTTCCCGATTTTGGCGCGCTGGCGCCGCCGACGGTCGGTGGCTCCCCGGTCCGTCTGCACATCTATGTGGAGGACACCGATGCGGTGGTGGCGCGCGCGCTGGAGGCCGGCGCCACCCTGGCCCGGGCGGTGGCGGACCAGTTTTACGGCGACCGCAGCGGCATGATCGTCGATCCGTTCGGGCATAGCTGGTCCATCGCGACCCGGATCGAGATGGTCGAGCCGGCGGAGATGCAGCGTCGCTTCACCGGCTTGATGAAGCGGACCGAGGGGGGCGCTTGACGCCCGCGGACGCTGGCCCTCCACTTCCGCGTGACAGCGCCGTCGAGGCCCTGGCCTGAGGCCGGGAGCGGCGGCCCGACCAGGGGGATCGATTCCGTGAAGCTCCGTCTCGCCACGCTGGCGCTTGCCGCCTTGTCCACCACCGCCCTGCAGCCGGCGCCGGCGGCCGCCCAGGAATGCACGGTCACCATCGGCTCGGTGGTCTCGCTCACCGGCCCGGCCGGCCGGTTCGGCCAAGCGGCGGCCAAGTCGATCGAGCTGGCGTTCAGCGACCTCAACGAGGCAGGCGGCGTGGTCGGCTGCAAGATCATGGCGGACGTGCGCGATGCGCAGAGCCAGGGGACGGTCGCGGTGGATGCCGCGCGCCAGCTGGTCGACCTGCAGAAGGTCCCGGCGATTATCGGCGGCATCATCTCCTCGGTGTCGATTCCGATCGTCACCTCGGTGACGGGCCCGGCCGGCGTGGTCCAGGTCTCCCCGGCCTCCTCCTCGCCGACTCTCACCACGCTCGCCAAGGAGGGCAAGACCGGCGGGATCTTCTTCCGCACCATCACCTCGGATGCGCTGCAGGGAACCGCCGCCGCCAAGTACGCGCTGGACCAGGGTTTGAAGAAGATCGCGATCATCCACGTGAACAACGATTTCGGCGTCAACATGGTCGCCGAGTTCGAAAAGGCCTACGGCCGGCTCGGCGGCACCATCACCTCCACCACCCCCTACAACCCGAACCAGGCCTCCTATCAGCCGGAAGTCACCGCCGCGCTGGATGGCGAGCCGGAGGCTCTCTATCTCGTGGCCTATCCTGGCGACGGCACCACGGTGGCGCGCACCTGGATCGCGCAGGGCGGCCCCGCCAAGTTCCTGCTCAACGACGGCATGAACGCCGCCGACTTCATCCAGGATGTCGGCCCGAAATATCTGGACGATGCGTTCGGCACCTCGTCCGGCACCACCGCGACCCCGTCCACCGAGTATTTCTGCGAAGCGTACAATGCCTTCGCCAAGGACTTCGACTGCCAGGCGCCGGCCGCCGACCGCGCCTATGACGCGGCAGCGATCGTCGGGCTGGCCGTGGCGATCGCCGGCAGCCCCGACAAGGCGCAGATCAAGGAGGCCATCCCGAAGGTGGTCGATCCGGCGGGCGAGACGGTTCATGCCGGTCCCGACGGCTTCAAGAAGGCGCTGGAGCTGATCCAGGCCGGCAAGCCGATCCGCTACGAGGGCGTGATCGGCCCGGTGCAGTTCGACCAGTATGGCGACATCACCGGGCCGTTCCGCCTGTGGCGGATCCAGAACGGCGAGGTCACCACCGTGGGCGAGATGTCGGCCTCGGAGGTCGGAGAACTCAAGGAGCAGGCCGGCGAGTAGTTCCCAGGAGGGCTTCCGCCTGCGCCCGGAACAGTCGGACCAGCTCGTCCATCACTGCGCGCAGCTGAGGTAGCGGGGCCAGGTCCTGGTGGACGAGGAGGAAGACGTCCTCGTCGAGTTCCGGTGGCGGGGCCAGCGCCCGGGCCAGTCCCGCCTCGGGATCGCCGAGAAAGCAGGGCAGCAGCGCCACGCCCTGCCCGGCCAGCGCCGCGTCCAGCCGCAGGCGGACATCGCCTAAGCGCAGGGCAGGACGGGCTTCCGGCGCCAGCGCCTGGAGCCAGCGTCCTTGCCGCGAGGCCGGATCATCGCGCAGGCCGATCAGCGGTAGAAGTTCCGGCTGGCCGGTCATACGGTCCGGGCGGCCATACAGGCTGAAGGCGATGCGTCCGAGCCGTCGCACCACCAGCTGGCCCCGCGCCGGTGGCTGCCGCATCCTGAGCGCGATCTCCGCTGCGCCCCGCGCCAGGTCGAGCGGGTCACGGGTCACGACCAGCTCGATCGGCGCCGGCTGCGCGGCCTGCTGCAGGCCCGAAAGATGCCGGAGCAGGAACAGGGACACCGAGCCGGTCGAGGTGATCCGCACCGGTGTGGCTGGCGCCGCTGCCGCCGCCTGCGCCTTGCGAGCGAGGTCGAGGGCGCGTTCCTCCATGGCCCTGGCCGGCTCCAGGAGCTGCTCGCCCTGCCGGGTCAGCCGAAGCCGGTTGGCGAGCCGGTCGAACAGGCGCAGGCCCAACGCCTCCTCCAGCCTCGCCAGATGCCGGCCGACCGTGGCCTCGCTGGTGCGCAGGGTCGCGGCCGCACCGGCCAGGCTGCCGGCGCGTGCCACCGTCAGGAAGATCCGAACATCATCCCAGTCCAGCTAGGCCCCTCATCTATGGTCGAACAGGCCCCCGATGCGCGCATGGTAGAGGAGCATGATGGTCTTGGCGTCCACGATCTCGCCGCGGCCGATCATCGCCAGGGCTTCCTGATAGGGCACCGCCACCACCTCGATGTCCTCGTTCTCCTCCGGGCAGCCGCCGCCCTGGCCAATCCGCATGGAGGGATCGATCTCGGCGGCGAAGAAATGCAGCCGCTCCGATACCGAACCGGGGCTCATGTAGGCGGTGAACAGGGTCGCCACCTCGCCGACGCGGTAGCCCGTCTCCTCCTCGACCTCGCGGCGGATCGCCTGCACCGGGTCACGCGCATCCAGGAGCCCGGCCGGGGCCTCCAAAAGCCAGCCGTCCGGGTGCGCGTTCACATAGGCCGGCAGCCGGAACTGGCGCACCAGCACGACGGTCTGGGCGGTGCGGTCGTAGAGCAGGATCACGGCGCCGTTGCCGCGGTCGTAGACCTCGCGGTTCATCCGGCGCCAGGCGCCGTCCCGGCGGCGGTAGTCGATGGCGTACTTGCGCAGCACGTACCAGTCATCGGACAAGGTGGTCACGTCGACCACGCGCAAGGCTTCGTTTCCCGGTTCGAGCAAGGTGCGGCTCCCGCAGTTGGCCGGCGGGACCATGCCGCAGCGGCACGACCTGTGGAGCCCGAAGCTTTCGCAGCCCGACCCTGCAGGTTTGATCCCCTCAACGCGGACGCCGCGACCTGCTACCTCGATCGCCAGAGCCGAGAAGGAACCGCCGCCGTGACCGCCAGTACCAAGACCGCCGAACGCACCGAGATCGCGCCGGGGCTCGAGATCGCGCGGGTGGTGACCGGGCTGTGGCAGGTCGCCGACATCGAGCGGACCACGGGCCTGATGGACCCCGACGAGGGCGCCCGGGCGCTCGCCGGCTACCTGGCCGATGGGTTCGACAGCTTCGACATGGCCGACCACTACGGCAGCGCCGAACTGATCCTCGGCCGGCTGCGCGACCGCCTGGCCGACGGCTCGATCCAGGCTCCTGCCGATGCGCGCCCGATCGCCTTCACCAAATGGTGCCCGGAGCCCGGGCCGATGACCGCGGAAGTGGTGCGCCTTGCGGTGGAGCGCGCCTGCGAGCGGCTGCGCACCGACCGCATCGACCTGATGCAGTTCCACTGGTGGCTGTTCGAGCATCCGGGCTGGCTGGACGCGATGCGCGAGCTGGCCCGGCTGAAGGAGGAGGGCCTGATCGGCCATCTGGGGGTCACCAACACCGACACCGATCATCTGCGCGTGCTGGTCGCGGAGAAGATCCCGGTGGTGACCAACCAGGTCTGCGTCTCGCTCCTGGACCGGCGGGCGACCGAGGAGATGACCGCGTTCTGCCGCCTCCACGGCATCCGGCTGCTGGCCTACGGCACGCTGGCCGGCGGCTTCCTGTCGGATCGCTGGCTGGATGCGCCGGAGCCGGCCAAGATCGGCGACTGGAGCAAGATGAAGTACCACCGCTTCATCGAGGCCGCCGGCGGCTGGGGCGTGCTCCAGGCGATCCTCCACGCCCTGGCCCCGATCGCGGCCAGGCACCAGGTGTCCATCGCCAACGTCGCCACCCGCTGGGTCATGCAGCAGGAGGCTGTGGGCGCGGTGATCATCGGCGCCCGGCTGGGCGAGCGCGAGCACCGGGCGGACAACCACCGCCTGTCCGGGTTCACCCTGGACGGCGACGACCTCGCCCGCATCGACGAGGCGCTGGCGAAGAGCACCCGGATCCCGGGCGATTGCGGCGACGAGTATCGCCGGCCGCCCTTCCTGACCGCCTCGGGCGACCTGTCCCACCACCTGGACAGCATCCCTCCCGTCTACCACGCGGTTCCGATCGACGGCCGGCCCGGCCGCCTGCGCATCGACAGCGGCAGCGTCTGGGAGCCGGTCTGCGGCTATGCCCGCGCCGTGAGGATCGGCGAGCGCATCCTGGTCTCCGGCACCACCGCCACCCACGGCTCCGGCCAGATGATCGGCAAGGGCGATCCCGCCGCGCAGACCGTCTACATCCTGGACAAGATCGCCGCTTCGATCCGCTCGCTGGGCGGCAGCATGGCGGACGTGGTCCGCACCCGCATCTATCTGCGGGACGCTGGGCAGTGGGAGCCGGTGTCGCGGGTCCACGGCCATTATTTTGGCGAGATCCGCCCCGCCAATACCCTGCTGGAGGTCGGAGGCCTGGTGGGCGACTACGATGTCGAGATCGAGGCCGAGGCGATCGTCGGCTGATCCGCCCCGCTCCCGCGCGCATGTCCCTGCCGGACTGCACTGTTGTCACCACTCCGTAGAAGAATTATAGAATGACAGATCAACCGCAAGTCTAGACCCAATCGTATATGCGCGGGGTGATGTGATGTCCATCACTGACCTTGTCGGAATTCCTGAGAACATCAATAATGGCTTGAGCTGTGCCCGGCAGACGACCATGCTTTCGCTGCTGGGCAACCCTCGCGACGACTATGACACGGTCTGCCGCGAAATCACCAACCCCAGCCTGCGGGCCAAGATCCGCCTCCAGGATGTCGGGCCCTTCCGCGTGCGCGGCATCGCGCCCGCCGTGGAGAGCCTGGAGCAGGTCCTGATCGACGTCCGGGCCGAGGTGCCCGATGTCCATGCCGGGCTTGGCACCGCCGGGATGCTGTGCGCCCGCCTCGTGCGCGGCTCCACCTCGTCCATCAGCAACCATTCCTGGGGAACCGCCATCGACCTGACCCTGGACGGCGTGCTCGACCAGCGGGGCGACGGCACTGTCCAGGAAGGGCTCGCCCGGATCGCCCCGATCTTCAACCGCCATGGCTGGTTCTGGGGCGCGGCCTTCCGCACCGAGGACGCCATGCATTTCGAGGTCAGCGACCAGTTGATCCGGCGCTGGCATGGCGAGGGGCGGCTGGGTGTCGGCAGGGCGGCACCGGCCATGGTCCTGAACCTGGGAGACCGCGGTCCCGAGGTCGTGGCCCTGCAGCGCCGGCTGAACGAGCTTGGCGCCAGCTTGGTCGTGGACGGCGATTTCGGCCCGGCGACGCGGGCGGTGGTGGTCGCCTTCCAGGCGCAGGCGGGCCTGGTTCCGGACGGCATGGTCGGCAGCCGTACCAGTGAGCGGCTGGGGCTCGGATGACCAGGCTTCGGATCGGCATGGCGCTGGGCCTCCTGTTCCTTCCGCCCCTGGCCGGCGCCGCCAAGGGGGTGGACAGCAGCTACAGTTCGGTCCGCGCCGAGGATTGCCATGAGGTGCCTGACGCGCTTGCCCACTCGCTGGCCGAACAAGGGGTCCAGGGCCAGGAATGTCCCGGCCTGGCTGGATGGCGCCTGCTGTTCCTGAACACCGACGAGCGTTCCTGGCTGGAACTGCGCCGGGACGGGGCCCGCTGGAGCGGGGCGGACGATCCGGCCTACCGGAAGCTCACCGGCCCGTTCGCGAACATCGGCGGATCGGACGTGGTGGAGTGGCGCCTGGACGAGGCAGGCGAGCCCCGGGCCCTGATCTTCCGGGCCGCGGTGCCGAAGGCCGATGATCCGGTCCGGAACGATTCCGTCCTGTTCGTGGTGCGCCTGGACCAGCCGCAACCCTGCCTGGCGGGCCGCGCCAGCAGCAACGAAGCCGCTCGTGCGCTGGCGGATGGCCCGCCCACCTGCCTGGGGGAGCCGGCTCCTTGAGCGACGCCTGCCCGGGTCAGCGCGCCGGCTCCGTCCACTGTCTCGCGGCCCCGATCATGCCGCGCAGCCGCTGACGGGACGGAGGCGGCATGGTCGTCTGCCGGATCCGCTGCTCGGGCGCGATCACGACCCGTTCCACCGGCGCATCGGGATCGGCGATCCGCCGCATCAGCAGGCGCACGGCGGCGACGCCGATCGCATCGCAGGACACGTGCTCGGTGCTCAGCGCCGGCCGCCAGAGGACCGATTCCTCGACATCGTCGAAGCCGACGACGGAGATGTCCTGGCCGGCCTTCAGGCCCAGGCTCTGCAGGCCCAGCATCACGCCGAACGCCGTGATGTCGTTGAAGCAGACGAAGGCGGTGGGCGGATCGTCGTCGCGGAGCAACTGGATCAGCGCGTCGTGGCCGGCCTTGCGCACGCCCGGGCACGCGATCTCGATCGACGGGTCGGGCGGGATCCCCGCTTCGGCCAGTGCCGCGCGGTAGCCTGCCAGGCGCTCGCGGCCGGTGGAGATGGTTTCGTTGACCCCGATCATCGCGATCCGCCGATGGCCGAGTTCCAGCAGATGGGCCGTCTGCCGCCTCATCCCGCCGAAATTGTCGCCGCCCACGAAATCGACCTCGACGCCCGGCAGGCTGCGCGAGACCATTACGCAAGGCAGCCGCCATTCGCGCAGCCGCGCGATCCAGGCGGGATCGGTGCCGGCCGACGGCGAGATGATGATGCCGTCGACATTGTACTCGCGGACCGCCTCGACAAAGGCGCGCTGCAGATCCGGCGTGTCGCCGGAATCGCCCAGGAACGCCATGCGGCCCAGCACGCGCAGCTCGCGCTGCACCGCCGCGGCGATCGCGGTGAAATAGGGATTGGTGATGTCGTGGATCGCCAGCCCGATGATGTGGGTGCCGCCGGTGCGCAGGGCGGCGGCCGCACGATTGTAGACATAGCCCAGGTCAGCGGCATGCCGCAGGACATGCTCGTGCGTGCGGCGAGGGATGGTCGGGCTGTTGCGCAGCACCAGCGAGACAGTGGCGCGCGACACCCCGGCCGCCAGGGCGATGTCGCTGAGCGTGATCCGGCTCTTCGCCGCCGGCTTATCCGGCTCGACATCGAGAGGGCGTCGCAGGAAGGTCATGGTGGTGGATCAGGCTGAGCGCGCTTCGCTCGCGCGCTCGCAGAAGAGCAGCGTCTCGCCCTCCTGCACCACCTCGTCGTGCTGGTTGAACACCACGAACCGCAGGGTGGCGATGCCGCGGTCGGGTGCCCGGTGCGGCTTCTTGGCGGCCACGGTGACGGTCACCCGGATCGTGTCGTTGATCAGCACCGGCTTCTTGAAGCGCCAGTCGTTCCATCCGAGCGAGGCGATGCCCTTGATCCGCACCGGCGCCCGGTTCTTCAGCCCGTCCGCCATCGACAGGATCAGCAGCCCGTGGGCGATCCGGCCCGCGAAGCCGTGCGCCCTGGCGAAACCATCATCCATGTGCACGTCGAACATGTCGCCGGACAGCCCCGCGAAGCCCACGACATGCGATTCGGTGACGGTGATCCGCGAGGTATGGAAATGGTCGCCGACCTCGATCTGGTCGAAGTCGTAGATCCCGCTGGTCAGCTCCCGGCCGGCCAGGGTGGTCGAATCAGCACCCATCAGAAGCTCCTCATGTGCAGGCCGCCATCCACCCGGACGGCCTCGCCGGTCGAGAAGGGCAGGGTGCCCGATGCCAGCATGGCGGCGGCCCGCCCGACTTCGTCCGGCTGCCCCCAGCGGTTGATCGGGGTGAATCCTTCCTCGTAGCGCCGGTCGTAGCGGTCCTTGACCTGCGCGGTCATCGGGGTGGCGATGACGCCCGGCCGGATCTCGTAGACGCGGATGCCATGCGGCGCCAGCCGCAGCGCGAACAGCTGGGTCAGCATGGCGAGGCCGCTCTTGGCGATGCAGTATTCCGCCCGGTCCACCGACGCGATCTCCGCGCTGATCGAGGAGACGGTGATGATCGAGCGGAACCGCCCGCTCGGCTGCATCGTCATCCGCCGGGCCACCTCCTGCGACAGGAAGAACGGCGCGCGCAGGTTGACGGTGATCAGCCGGTCGAACTGCGCCGGGCTGACCTCAAACAGGTCGCCCCGGCGCAGAGCGGCGATCCCAGCATTGTTGACCAGGCAGTCGATCCCGCCGGCAAGGGCGAACGCCTGTTCCACCAGGGCGGCATGGTCCTCGACCAGGGCGATGTCGGCCGGCAGCGGATGAGCGATGCCGCCATCGGCGCGGATCATCGCGACGGTTTCCGCAAGGTCGGGGGAGTCCGGCAGGTCGTTGACCACCACCGCGAAGCCGTCGGCCGCAAGGGCCCGGGCAATCGAGCGGCCGATGCCGCGACCGCCGCCGGTGACCAGGGCGGCCCGCTGGGCTGGCGCCTGTTCCTTGCCGTTCATTTTAGCAACTCGCGTGCAATGATCATGCGCTGGATCTCGTTGGTGCCCTCGTAGATCTGGCAGATCTTGGCATCCCGGTAGAGCCGCTCGACCTCGACGCCGCGGATGAAGCCGATGCCGCCATGGATCTGCACCGCGTTGGAGATGTGGGCGACAGCGGCATCGGAGGCGAACCGCTTGGCCATGGCGCAGGGAACGGAGGCGCGCTCGCCCCGGTCCAGCCGCGCCGCGGCGTCGCGCGCCATCAGCCGGCCGGCCTGCAGGTCCGTGGCCATGTCGGCCAGCATCCACTGCACCGCCTGGAACTCGCCGATCGTGCGGCCGAACTGCCGCCGGGTCTTCGCATAGTCGATCGAGGCTTCGAGCGCCGCCTGAAGCAGGCCCACCGACAGGGAGGCGATCCCGATCCTTCCCTTGTCCAGGACGCTCATCATCATGGCGAAGCCCTGCCCGGGTTCGCCCAGGAGCGCCTCGTCCGGAAGCAGGATGCCGTCGAAGGACAGCGCGCCCACCTGGGATGCGCGCTGGCCCATCTTGCGTTCCTTCGGCCCGATGGCGTAGCCGGGCCGGTCCGCGTCGACCAGGAACACGCTCATGCCGTGCGTGCCGGCCTCCGGATCGGTCTTGGCCAGCACCACGGTGAAATCGGCGACCGGCGCGTTGTGAATCCAGGTCTTGCTGCCATCCAGCTTCCACCCGCCGGCGACCCGCTCGGCGCGGGTCTGGATCATCGAGACGTCGGAGCCCGCTTCCGCCTCGGTGACGGCATAGGCACAGCGCCGCTCGTAGCGGAGCAGGGGCGACAGATAGCGCGCACGCTGCTCCGGCGTGCCATGCCGTGCCAGGAGGGTGGCGACCATCTCGACCAGCCCGCACTGGTCGGCGATGCTGGCATAGCCGCGCGAAAGCTCCTCCATCACCACGGTGTAGCCGACGCAGTCCGATCCGGCTCCGCCCATCTCCGCCGGCACGCCGATCCCGAACAGGCCGAGCCCGGCCATCGCCTGGAACAGGTCGAGGGGAAAGGCCTCGTTTTCGTCTAGTTCCTGCGCCCGGTCGCGCACCTCCGCCTCGACGAAATCCTGCACGGTGCGGTGCATCCGGCGATGCCGCTCGTCCAGCTCGTCGGTGCGCTGCAGTAGCCGCCGATCCATCCGCTCCCATCCCTGATCCCGCCAATTCCAGCCGAAAAAGGCGTGGACAGGCGGTTTTCACGACACTACATCGATCTAGTAGAACGAACTAGTAGCCACGATATGGCCTACATCAAAAAAGCCAGGGAGGCTCGCTGGATGTCCAAGATCCGCCTGAGCGGCATGTTCGCCGCCGCATTTCTCCTCGCCTCGACCACGCTCGGTCATGCGGTCGAGCTGACCGCCGCCCACGTCAACCCGCCGGGCGAGCCCTCCAACACCGCGTTCGCGGCGCTGGAGAAGAAGCTCGCGGAATCCAAGACCGGCCTGAGCATGAAGGTGTTCCCGCAGGGGCAGGTCGGCGGCGAGACCGACTCGATCGAGCAGGCGCAGATCGGCGCCATCACCATGACCACGGTGGCCGGCTCGCATCTTTCCCAGTTCGCACCGAGCGTGGGCGTGTTCGACATCCCGTTCCTGTTCCGCGATGCCAGCAGCCACCCCTGGGCGGTGGTCGACGGTCCGATCGGAGAGGAGATCGAGGCGAAGATCAAGGAAGAGTCCGGCCTGGAAGTGCTCGGCTGGTGGTCGGCCGGCCTGCGCCACGTCTTCACCCGCGAAGTCGACGTGAAGACCCCGGATGACCTGAAGGGCCAGAAGATCCGGGTGATTGGCAGCCCCGTCTACATCGACACCTTCAACGCGCTAGGCGCCCAGGCGACGCCCATGCCGTATGGCGAGGTCTACACCGCCCTCGCCACCGGCACGGTGGACGCCGCCGAGAACGACAATTCCGGCTACCGCAACATGCGCTTCTACGAGCAGGCGCCGCACTTCTCCCTGACCGGGCACTTCTTCCTGTACAAGGTGGTGGTGGCGAACGCCGACGCGATGGCGGCCCTCACGCCGGAGCAGCGCGCCGAGTTCGACGAGGCGTTCGCTGAGGTCACCGAAATGCAGCGCGAGCTGTTCCGCACCAATTTCGAGGAGGACATCGCCTTCCTGAAGGAGAACGGCGTCACCGTGACCGAGCCTGATCGCGAAGCCTTCAAGGCCGCGACCAAGGAGGTCGCCGACAAGTTCACCCAGCAGTACGGCGAAGAACTGGTCCAGCGGATCCGCGACACCCAGTGATCGGAAAGGCGCGGCTCGCCCCCGGGCGCGGATCCCGATCCGGACCCGGGGCGAGGCCGCCCGTTCACCCGTTTCCCAGGCCTTCCTCCATCCAGGAATGACGTCGCCATGATCGAGCGTCTGACGCGCGCCGAGCGCTGGCTGGTGCATCTCGAAGGGCTGCTGATCTTCCTGGCCTTCGCCGGCCTGGTGATCGCCATGCTGCTGCAGGTGTTCTTCCGCTTCGTGCTCGCCTCGCCCCTGGACTTCACCGAGGAACTGACCCGGATCTTCATGATCTGGCTGGTGTTCATCGGTGGCGCGCGGGCGCTCTACATGGCCGAGCACTTCATCGTGGACGTCCTGGTCAACAACCTGCCGGGCACGCTTCGCACGCTGGTGGGCTATCTGGTCGACGCGGTGGTGATCGTCTTCATCGCGATGATCGCCTGGATCGGTTTCCGCCACTCTCTGTTCGGGCCGCGGCAGGTCATGCCGGCGCTGGGCGTGACCTCGAGCGCCCAGACCATCGCGATGCCGATCGGTTTCGCCATGATGTTCTGCCATGCCTGCATGATGCTGCTGCGCCGCCACCCCATCGGCGTGCCGACCCCGCAGCAGCGGGATGCCAGCATGCACGAGCCGGTGGGAAGCTGACCCGATGCTCACCACCGTCCTGCTCGGCGTGTTCGTCCTGATCGCGCTGCGCGCCCCGATCTTTGTGGCGCTGGGCGCTCCGGCCCTGCTCTACCTGCAGCTCAAGGGCATTCCGTTCGCCCTGGCGCCGCAGCGGATCATCGGCACGGTCAACGACAACATCCTGGCCGCCGTCCCGATGTTCCTGCTGGCCGGGCGCCTGATGAACTTCTGCGGCGCCACCGAACGCATCTTCGGCCTGGCCCAGGCCCTGGTCGGCCATATCCGCGGCGGCCTCGGCTATGTGGCGGTGCTGGCCAGCATGATCTTCTCCGCCATGTCCGGCTCGGCCGCGGCGGATGCGGTGGGCGTGGGCACGATCACCGTGAAGGCGATGCGCGAGCGCGGCTACGACCCGAGCTTTGCCGCGGCCGTCACCCTGAGCGCCTCCACGCTCGCCCCGATCATCCCGCCCTCGATCATCATGATCATCTTCGGCGCCACCGCGAACGTGTCGATCGGCAAGCTGTTCGTGGGCGGCGTCCTGCCCGGCCTGATGATCGTGGGCCTGCTGATGGCGATGGTCGGCATCCTGAGCTGGAAGCGCGGCTATCCCAAGGGCGAGCCGTTCTCGTTGCGCCGGGTCGGTGCCGCCTTGTGGAACTCCGCCCTGGTGATCCTGACCCCGGTCTTCATCATCGGCGGCATCTTCACCGGCATCTTCACCCCCACCGAAGCCGGGGTGATCGCGGTGGCCTATGTCATTCTGCTCGGCCTGTTCTACGGCACCCTGCGCATCACCGACCTCTACCAGGAGATCGTCGCCGCCGGCACCGCCGTAGGCGCCCTTCTCCTGGTGGTCTCGATCTCCGGCCTGGACGGCTGGGTGTTCGCCCGCGAGCAGCTTCCGCTCCTCCTTTCGGGCGAGGTCACCTCCCTGACCAGCGATCCCACCCTGATCACCATCATGATCCTGCTCGTGGTGCTGCTGCTCGGCATGTTCATGGATGCCACCCCGATCATCCTGATGGTGGTCCCGGCGATCATGCCGCTGATCTCCTCCACGGCGGTCGACCCGATCCATGTCGGCGTGCTGTTCTGCATCATGTGCGTGATCGGCCTGATCACCCCGCCCGTGGGCGTGGCCCTCTACGGGGTGGCGATGGTCTCGCGGCTGCCGATCGAACGGGTGTTCTGGGCCTGCCTGCCGTTCTTCTTCACCCTGCTGCTCGCCATCGGCCTGTTGATCCTGGTGCCGTCGATCGTGACCTTCCTCCCCTCCCTGATGTTCGGAAACTAAGGCGATGACCGGCAAGCTCCGCAGCGCCGCGCAGATTGCCGCCTCGATCGAGGACGGCGCCACCATCGCGGTGGCGGCATCCGGCGGCGGCCTGCTCGAGCCCGACCTGGTGTTCGAGGCGATCGAGAAGCGCTTCCTGGAGACCGGCCATCCCCGAGGCCTCACCCTGGTCCATGCCCTGGGCTTTGGCGACCGCGACCGGCGCGGCGCCAATCGCTTCGCTCATGAGGGTATGGTCAAACGGGTCATCGGCGGGCACTGGACCTGGTCCCGGCCGATGCAGGAGCTGGCCCGCCTGGACAAGATCGAGGCCTATTCGCTACCCGGCGGCGTGATCAGCCTGCTCCTGCGGGAAAGCGGCGCCGGCCGGCCGGGCCTGATCACCAAGACCGGGCTGGAGACGTTCGCCGATCCGCGCCGCCAGGGCGGCAAGATCAACGCGGCGGCGAAGGAGGATCTGGTCGAGCTGATCGAGATCGAGGGCGAGACCTACCTGCGCTACCGGCCGCTCAAGGTCGACGTCGCGATCCTGAAGGGCTCCTACGCTGACGCGGCCGGCAACCTCAGCCTGGTGGAGGAGCCGGCCGACCTGGACAGCTTCGCCGCAGCGATGGCCGCGCACAACAATGGCGGCCGGGTGGTCGTTCAGGTGCGCGCCCAGGTGGAGACTGCCAGCCAGCCGCCGCGCGACGTCAAGGTGCCGGGGGCGCTGGTCACCGACATCCTGGTGGCGCCCGCCCAGGAGCAGACCTATCGGGGATCCTATGATCCGGCGCTGGCCGGCCTGAAGCGCACCACCGCCTTGCCGGTCTCCGAGGACGCCTCGGGCGGGATGAAGCGGGTCCTGGCCCTGCGCGCCGCCGCCGAACTGGTGGAAGGAGCCACCGTCAATTTCGGCTTCGGCGCATCCTCCGGCGTGGCCGCCATCATCGCCGAGCGCCACGAGTTCCACCGCTACTGGACCACGATCGAGCAGGGCATCCATGGCGGGGCCATGATCACCGGCACGCTGTTCGGCATGGCGGTGAACCCGATGGCGATCGTGTCGGCCTGCGACCAGTTCGATTTCTACCATGGCGGCGGCCTGGACATCGCCTTTCTCGGCATGGCCGAGTGCGACCGGCACGGCAACGTCAATGTCAGCCATCTGGGTCAGGATTTCATCGGCCCCGGCGGATTCATCGACATCACCCAGAACGCCAAGAAGGTGGTGTTCTGCGGCAGCTTCGACACCAAGGGCACCAGGCTCGACATCGGCGGCGGCGGCGTCCGGGTGATCGAGCCCGGCAAGATCCAGAAATTCGTCCACGAGGTCGCCGGCGTCACCTTCAGCGGCCACCAGGCGCTGGAGCGCGGCCAGACCGTCGTCTACGTCACCGAACGCGCGGTGTTCACGCTCACCCCGGAAGGGGTGGAACTCATCGAAGTCGCCGCCGGCATCGACATCGAGCAGGACATCCTGGCCCGGATGGGCTTCACCCCGATCGTGCGTCATCCCAGGCTGATGAGCGCGGAGCATTTCCCGTCATGACCGAGCATCTCGCGATCACCACGGACGGTCCCGTCCGCATCCTGACCATGACCGGCCAGCCCCGGCGTGGCAATCCGCTCTCCGACCGGATGGCCAAGGACCTGGTGGCCGCGCTGGTCGAGGCCGAGCAGGACGATTCCATCCATGCGGTCGTCCTGGCCGGCACGCCGACCCACTTCTCGGTGGGCGCCGACCTCACCGAGGTGCACCACAAGACCGCGATCGAGGCGGTCCTGGCCGACTGGCTGGAGGAATTCGACCGCTTTGCCCATGCCCGCAAGCCCACCATTGCCGCAGTGCGCGGCCATGCGGTTGGCGGCGGCTTCGAGCTGGCGCTCTCCTGCGACCTGATGGTGTGCGCCGAGGACGCCAACCTGGCGCTGCCGGAGACCGGCATCGGCGTGATCGCGGGGCAGGGCGGCACCCAGCGCATCCTGCATCTGGCCGGCCGCGCCATCGCCGCCGACCTGATCCTGACCGGCCGCGCCCTCACCGGCGCCGAGGCCGGCGCCCATGGCATCGCCGCGAGGGTCGTCCCGGCCGACCAGGTGCTGGGAAAGGCCATCGAGCTTGGCAAGAAGATCGCCGAGCGCAGCCCGCCGGCGATCCGTTTTGCCCGCGAGGTCCTGCGCGAGGCGGCGGAAGACCCGATCCGCCAGTCGCTCAAGCTGGAGCGCCTGCTGGCGTCGCTGATCCTGGACACGCCGGAGCGCAAGGAGCGGGTCGGCGCGTTCCTGAACCGCAAGTCCAAGCCGGCATGAGCATGTTCGGCGACGTGAAGCCGGGCATCGAGACCAGCTTCACCAAGACCTTCACCGAGGCGGATCTCGGCTTCTTCTGCGCGATCAGCGGCGACTTCGATCCGCTTCACGTGAACGAGCACTATGCCGCCACGACGCCGTTCGGCAAGCGGATCGCCCATGGCCTGGCGGTGCTGGGCCTGTTGTCCGCGCCCGAGGCGGCGCTCAGCGCCCGGGCGATCGACGGCGGGTCGCCGCGCCGCCCGGTCACGCTCGGCTACGACCGCCTGCGCTTTTTGGCGCCGGTCTTCCTGGGCGACACGCTGACCGCCCGCTACCGGATCGTCGAGCTGGACGAGACGACGTCCCGCTCCACCGCCGAATGCACCATCACCCGCCACGACGGCGAACTCTGCGTCGTCGGCCGGCACATCATGAAATGGGTAGGATGACCCAGGACCTCCCCGACCTGCCGGGCCTGCCCCTGCCGCTCGGCGGCGACACCCGCCTCTTCCTGATCATCGGCGACCCGATCGCCCAGGTGGGCTCGCCCGGCCTGTTCAACCCGGCCTTCCGCCGGCGCGGCGCCAAGGCGGTGCTTGCGCCCGCCCATGTCGCGCCCGCCGACCTGAAAGCAACGATGGCCGGCCTGCGCCTGATCCAGAACCTCGGCGGCATCGTCGTCACGGTCCCGCACAAGATCGCCGTCATGGATCTCCTGGACGAAATCCTGCCGAGCGCCCGGCGGATCGGCGCGGTCAACGCGATCCGCCGCACCGCCGACGGCCGGCTGGTCGGCGACAATTTCGACGGCAAGGGCTGCATCCGGGCGCTGGCCGATGACGGCCGCAGCGTGGCCGGCCGGCGCGTGCTGCTCACCGGCGCCGGCGGTGCCGGGCGTGCGGTGGCGCATGCCATGGCCGACGAGAAGCCTGCACTCCTGCGCCTCTACGATGTCGACCAGCGCCGCCTGGAGGAACTCGCCGCCAGCGTCGGGCAGGCCCATCCGGGCCTGGCGGTCGAGACCGGAGCGCCCGATCCGGACGGCTTCGACGTGGTGGTCAACTGCACCCCGCTCGGCATGCGGCCATCCGATCCCTACCCGATCGAGCCTTCCCGCATCGCTCCCTCGTCCCTGGTCGTGGACGTGATCCTCAAGCCCGCCACCTCGCCGCTGGTCGAGGCCGCCGCCGCCAGGGGTTGCCAGGTCCAGCGCGGCATGCAGATGCTGGAAGGGCAGGTCGAAGCGATCTGCGACTTCTTCGCTGCAGGAGAGACCCGATGAGCCGTCAGCGCCGAGGCATCGCCGTGATCGGCCTGGGCATGGCTGTTCGCCCCCATGCCATGTGCCTCCAGGACCTGTCCGAGCGGGCCGAGGTGGTGTGGGCCGCTGCCCGGACGCAGGAACGTTGCGCGGCGTTCGCTGAAGTGTTCCCTTTCCCGACCATCACCGACATCGACCAGGTCCTGGCCGATGCCCGGGTCGAGGCGGTCGTCCTGCTCACGCCCCCGGACAGCCACGATGCGCTCGGCAAGGCCGTGCTGCAGGCCGGCAAGCATCTTCTGATCGAGAAGCCGGTCGGGCTGACCACAAGCGTCGCCGAGGAACTGCGCGACCTGGCCGCTGCCAGGAACCTGCAGATCGGGGTCGTCCTGCAGCACCGCTTCCGCCCGGCCTCGCGCCGCCTGTTCGACCTGATCGCCTCTGGCGAGCTGGGCGAACTCTGCGCGGCGCACTGCATGATCCCCTGGTGGCGCCCGCAGAGCTATTACGACGAGCCAGGCCGCGGGACGCTGGCCCGCGACGGCGGCGGCGTCCTGCTCACCCAGGGCATCCATGTCCTGGACCTGCTGCGCTCCCTGGTGGGCGAGATCGCCATCGAGGCGTCCACCGTCGCCACCACCGCTTTGCACCGCATGGAGACCGAGGACCATGTCTCGGCCCTGGCGCGCTTCGGCGCCACCCGGGCGCCCGGCATGATCCTCGCCACCACCGCCTGCTATCCGGGCTTCTCCGAGCGGATCGACCTGGTGTTCAGCAAGGCCACCGCGCGCCTGGAAGGCGGCAGCCTCGACCTGTTCCACCAGGATGGCCGACACGAGAAGCTCGGCGAGGAGCAGACCCTGGGCGGCGGCGCCGATCCCATGGCCTTTCCCCGCGATTCCCACCGCGCCCTGATCGCGGACTTTTTGGACGCGCTTGACCAGAACCGCCGGCCGATGGTGAACATCGACGACGCCATCGCCAGCCGCCGGCTGATCGACGCGATGCTGCATCCGCCCGGCAGCACCGGCTGACCACTCCTTGGCGGCGGCGCATCGCCAGCGCGCCGCCCGGGCCAATCTGGATTTGAAAGCGGGGCTTCGGCTGCGCAAGATGCCGGCATGACCGCGCATGGCCTGGCCGTCCTCATCATCGACGAAGACCATATCCGCGCCTCGATCATCGAGGCGGGGCTGCGGGAGGCCGGGCACGACAAGGTCACGCTGGTCCACGACATGGTCGGGATCGCGCGCCGGATCGCGGAGATCAATCCGGACGTCATCATCATCGATCTGGGAAACCCGGACCGCGACATGCTGGAGAACATGTTTCAGCTCTCGCGGGCGGTCCAGCGGCCGATCGCCATGTTCGTGGACCGCTCGGATGCCAGCTCGATCCAGAGGGCCGTCGATGCGGGAGTCTCGGCCTATGTCGTGGACGGGCTGAAGCGGGAACGGGTCAAGCCGATCCTCGACATGGCGGTCAGCCGCTTCAACGCCTATTCCCGGCTGGTGCGCGAGCTGGAGGATGCCCGCAGCGAGCTGGAGAACCGCAAGCTGATCGAGCGCGCCAAGGCGATCCTCATGAACTCGCGCGGCTGCTCGGAAGAGGCGGCCTATGCGCTCCTGCGCAGGACGGCCATGAACCAGAACCGCAAGATCGTGGAGATCGCCCAGAGCCTGGTGACGGCGGCCAGCCTGCTGGACAAGGGAGGCAGCCCATGAGCCTTCATGCCGTCACGGCCGGCTTCATGCCGCTGCTCGACAGCGCCCTCCTGGTGATCGCCAGGGAGAAGGGTTTTGCCAGGGCCGAGGGCATCGACCTCACGCTGGTGCGGGAAGCCTCCTGGGCGAACATCCGGGACCGGCTGGCGGCCGGAAACTTCCAGGTGGCGCACATGCTGGCGCCGATGCCGATCGCCGGCAATCTCGGCCTGACGCCTTTGGGGTCGCGGACGATCGTGCCGATGGCGCTGGGTCTCGGCGGGAACGCGGTGACGGTGGCGGACCGGCTGTGGGAGGAGATGCTCCGTCATGGCGCCCGCGCCGACCTCGATCCTCACGCCAACGGCAGCGCCCTGGCGGCGACGGTCCGGGCGCGGCGCGCGGCCAGGGCAGCGCGCCTGCGTTTCGCCGTGGTGCATCCGCATTCGGCGCACCACTACGAGCTGCGCTACTGGCTTGCCGGCTGCGGGGTGAAGCCGGACCACGACATCGACACGGTGATCGTGCGCCCATCGATGATGGCATCGGCTCTGGAAGCGGGCGAGATCGACGGTTTCTGCGTAGGCGAGCCCTGGAGCACCGTGGCGGTGACGGGTGGCCATGCCCGGATCGCCACGGTCAAGGCTGCGATCTGGCAGTCGAGCCCGGACAAGGTGCTGGGCGCCCAGGAGGAATGGGCGGAGCAGCATCCTGATGCGTTGTCGGGTCTGGTGCGGGCTGTCTACCAAGCTGCGGCCTGGTGCGCCGAACCGGCCCATCGGCCGGAGCTGGCGGCAATCCTGGCAGGGCCCGGCTATGTGGGCGTGCCGGCGGCCTGGCTGGAGCCCGCCCTGTCGGGTGCCATCCGCGTGGATGCCGGCACCACGAGGCAGGTCGCCGACTTCTTCATTCCCTTCGCCAAGGCAGCCACCTTCCCATGGAAGAGCCACGCCTTGTGGTTCTACACCCAGATGGTGCGCTGGCAGCAGATCCGGCACGAGACCCACCACGTGGCGACCGCGGCGGACACTTATCGGCCAGACATCTACCGGCGGGTGCTGCGGTCCATGGGTGCGGCTCTGCCGGGCGCCAATGCCAAGGTCGAGGGCGGGCTGGAGGTCGCGACGCCGGTAGGCGCCAGCGGCGCCAGCCTCGTGCTGGGGCCGGACGGCTTCTTCGACGGTGCCCGGTTCGACCCTGATCAGGTGGAAGCCTACATCCAGAGCCAGCGGGAAGCCGATGAAGCGGGCGCACCGCCCGAAGCACGGGACACGCCTGTTCGTTGAGCAGCCTGCCGGGGCGGTTGGCGGCACTTTGAGCAACCGTCGCCGTAGGTCCCGGTCGGGCCCACTCCGTAACTAGCTGTTAGAAAAGGCCATTCGTCGGCCGCGCTCTTTGGCCCGGCTTTTGCATAGCTGGATCCGACCCTTCATGGGTCTGCTCTCGACGTCCAACGGCGGGCGTCCCCCTCCCCCAAGCAAAGCTGCTGGCCAGGAACAGGCACGCTCCAGCGCCGGAGCGGCGTCGTCCGACAGGCAGCCTGCGTCGTTCCAACGACATGCCACCGCGCGATCCCCTCGCGCCCGGGAGCAATCACCATGGCCGATTTTCAGCAACTGGATCCGATCCGGGCCGATGCGCCTGCCCGGGCTCTTTGGATGTCGACCATCGCCTTCACCGTCTGCTTCGCCGTGTGGACGATCTTCTCAATCATCGGCGTGCGCATCAAAGACGAACTCGGCCTGAGCGAGACCGAGTTCGGCATCCTTCTGGGCATGCCGATCCTGACCGGCTCGCTCGTCCGGATCCTGCTAGGCGTCTGGACCAACCGCTATGGCGGACGCCTCGTCTACACCGCCACCATGCTGGCGGCGATGCTCGCCACCTTCGGCCTGGCGTTCGCCACGACCTTTCCGCAGATGCTGCTGGCGGGGCTGGGGGTGGGGCTAGCCGGCGGCTCGTTCGCTGTCGGCGTCGCCTATGTTTCTCCCTTCTTCCCGGCGGAGAAGCAGGGCACGGCGCTGGGCCTGTTCGGCGCCGGCAATGTCGGTGCCGCCGTCACCAAGTTCCTGGCGCCCTTCGTTCTTCTTGCCTGGGACTGGCAGGCCGTGGCCGTGCTGTGGGCGCTCGGGCTTGGCGTCATGGCGGTCGTGTTCTGGTTCACGACCACCGACGACCCGGCCTTCCGGGCGCGCAGGGCGGGGAAGACCGCGCCGAAGAAATTCTGGGACGAGTTCGCGCCGCTGAAGAACGTCCAGGTATGGCGGTTCGCGCTCTACTACTTCTTCGCGTTCGGCGGCTTCGTCGCCCTGGCGCTCTGGCTGCCGCGCTACCTGGTGGGCGTCTACGGCTTCGACCTCAAGACCGCCGGCCTGATCGCCGCGGGCTACTCGATCCCCGCCAGCATCTTCCGCGCCTATGGCGGCGTGCTCTCCGACCGGATCGGGGCGCGCAAGGTCATGTACATGACGCTCATGGTCTCGGCTGCCGCCACCCTGCTCCTGTGCCTGCCCGCAAGCGGCGCCAGCGCAAGCCTGCTGGCGATCAGCCCGATCGTCTTCCTGGTTCTGGTCTTCGTGCTGGGCTTCTTCATGAGCCTGGGCAAGGCGGCGGTCTACAAGCACATCCCCGTCTATTACCCGGACAGCATCGGTGCGGTCGGTGGCGTGGTCGGCATGGTGGGCGGCCTGGGCGGCTTCGTCCTGCCGATCGCGTTCGGCGCGCTCAAGGACCTGACCGGCCTGTGGTCCAGCTGCTTCCTGCTGCTCCTGGTCATCATCCTGGCCTCGCTTGCCTGGATGCAGCTCGCCATCAACCGCCTGAACCGCCAGCCGGCGGCGGCCCCCACGCCGTCCTACGACTTCGCCGCCTGAGGCACAGAGGATCCCTCCATGACCGAGAGAATCGTCATCGTCGGCAACGGCATGGCACCCGGCCGGATGCTGGAGCATCTGCTGGAGCAGGCGCCGGACCGCTACCAGGTCACGATCTTCAACGCGGAGCCGCGCGTCAATTACGACCGGATCATGCTGTCGCCGGTGCTTTCCGGCGAGAAGGACTACGAGCAGATCGTCATCCATGGCGACGGCTGGTACATCCGGAACGGCATCACCCTCTACAAGGGCCACAAGGTCGTCCTGATCGATCGCGCGGCGAAGACCGTCACGTCGGACCATGGCGTGATCGAGCCCTACGACAAGCTCGTGATCGCCACCGGCTCGGTGCCGTTCATCCCCCCGGTACCCGGCCGGGACCTTGCCGGGGTGCTCAGCTACCGCGACCTCGACGACGTCAACGCCATGCTGCTGGCGACCCAGGCCCGGGGCAGGGCCGTGGTCATCGGCGGGGGGCTGCTTGGGCTGGAAGCGGCGGCGGGCCTGAAGGCGCGCGGCATGGACGTCACCGTCCTGCACCTGATGCCGACCCTGATGGAGCGGCAGCTCGACCCGGCAGCTGGCTACCTTCTGCAGAAGGCGGTCGAAGAGCGGGGGATCAAGGTCCGCACCAAGGCTGACACCAAGGCGATCCTGGGCACCGATCGCGTCGAGGCGGTCGAGCTGGCGGACGGCGCGATCATCCCGGCTTCGCTGGTGGTCATGGCCGTGGGGATCCGGCCGAACACGAGCCTGGCCAGGGAGGCAGGCATCGAGGTCGCCCGGGGGATCGTCGTCGATCCCTACATGCGCAGCTCGGATCCGGACGTGCTGGCAATCGGCGAGTGCGCCGAGGTCGGCGGCCATGTCTATGGCCTGGTGGCGCCGCTCTACGAGATGGCGCGCATCGCCGCCGGCACGCTCGCTGGCAGCGATGCCGGCGGGTTCGTGCACAGCGACACGCCGACCAAGCTCAAGGTCACCGGCATCGACCTGTTCTCGCTGGGCGACTTCGCCGATGGCGACGACCGCCAGGAGATCGTGCTCCGCGACGCGGCGGCCGGCGTCTACAAGCGCCTGGTCATCCAGGACAACCGCATCATCGGCACGGTCCTGTTCGGCGAGACCGGCGACGGCGCCTGGTTCAACGACCTGAAGAAGAAGGCAGTCGACATCTCCGAGATGCGCGACACGCTGATCTTCGGCCAGGCCTACCAGGGAGGGACCCCCCTGGACCCTATGGCGGCCGTTGCAGCCTTGCCGGATGATGCGGAGATCTGCGGCTGCAACGGCGTGTGCAAGGGCAGGATCACCGGCGCCATCGCGTCCAAGGGCCTGGCCTCGCTTGATGATGTGCGCGCGCACACCAAGGCGTCCGCCTCCTGCGGCTCCTGCACCGGCCTGGTCGAGCAGCTGATGAAGCTGACGCTCGGCGAGCGCTACAACCCGGCCGCCGTGCAGCCGATGTGTGGATGCACGGCGCTCGGCCACGACGATGTTCGCCGCCTGATCAAGGCCAAGGGGCTGAAGACCATTCCGGCGGTCATGCAGGAGCTGGAATGGCGGACGTCGTGCGGTTGCGCCAAGTGCCGCCCGGCGCTGAACTACTACCTCGTCTGCGACTGGCCGGACGAATACGCCGACGACTACCAGTCGCGCTTCGTCAACGAGCGCGTCCACGCCAACATCCAGAAGGACGGCACCTATTCGGTCGTGCCGCGCATGTGGGGCGGCATGACCAGCTCCACCGAGCTGCGAGCCATCGCCGACGTGGTCGACAAGTTCGCGATCCCGGCGGTCAAGGTCACCGGCGGGCAGCGCATCGACATGCTGGGCATCCGCAAGGAGGACCTGCCGGCCGTCTGGGCGGACCTGGGCAAGGCCGGCTTCGTCTCGGGCCACGCCTATGCCAAGGGGCTGCGCACGGTGAAGACCTGCGTCGGAACCGACTGGTGCCGGTTCGGCACCCAGGACTCCACCGGGCTCGGCATCCGCATCGAGAAGTTCATGTGGGGCTCCTGGACGCCGGCCAAGGTCAAGATGGCCGTTTCCGGCTGTCCGCGAAACTGCGCGGAGGCGACCTGCAAGGATGTGGGCGTGGTCTGCGTGGATTCTGGCTTCGAGATCCACTTCGCGGGTGCGGCCGGCCTCGACATCAAGGGCACCGAGGTCCTGGGCCTGGTGAAGACCGAGGACGAGGCGCTCGAGGTGATCGTGGCGCTGGTGCAGATGTATCGCGAGCAGGCCCGCTACCTGGAGCGCATCTACAAGTGGGCCAGGCGCATCGGCGTCGACGAGATCAGGCGCCAGGTGCTGGACGACCAGGAACGGCGGCGGGCCTACTACGACCGCTTCGTGTTCTCCCAGCAGTTCGCCCAGGTCGACCCGTGGTCGGAGCGCGTTTCCGGCAAGGACAAGCACGAGTTCAAGCCGATGGCGTCGATCGGCTACGCGCAGGCGGCGGAGTGACCATCATGCTGCAATGGATCGAGATCGGGTCGATCGGCGACATCCCGCGCCGCGGCGCCCGCTGCGTGATGACGCCAAGCGGCCGGGTCGCCGTGTTCCGCACCGCCGACGACCGGGTGTTCGCCACCGAGGACCGCTGCCCGCACAAGGGCGGCCCCTTGAGCCAGGGCATCGTGCACGGCGCGGCCGTGACCTGCCCGTTGCACAACATGGTCATCTCGCTGGAAACCGGCGAGGCCATGGGCGCCGACGAGGGCCGGGTGCCGACGATCCCGGTGCGGGTCGAGGCGGGCCGGCTGCTCATCCAGGTCGAGGCCCAGCAGGTCCGGGCGGCCTGAGATGGAGCAAGCGGTCCGGACGACCTGCCCCTATTGCGGGGTCGGCTGCGGGGTGGTGGCGAAGGTCGCCGCCGACGGTGCCCTGGCCATCCAGGGCGACGAGGCGCACCCGGCCAATCTCGGCCGGCTCTGCTCCAAGGGCTCGGCGCTGGCCGAGACGGCCGGCCTGGACGGGCGCCTGCTCCACCCCGAGATCGGCGACAGGCGCGCCGGCTGGGACGAGGCGCTCGACCTGGTGGCGACAACCTTCACCCGGACGATCGCGGCGCACGGCCCGGATGCGGTGGCGTTCTACGTCTCGGGCCAGCTCCTGACCGAGGACTACTACGTCGCCAACAAGCTGATGAAGGGTTTCATCGGCTCGGCCAACATCGACACCAACTCGCGCCTATGCATGGCGTCCTCGGTCGCCGGCCACAAGCGCGCGTTCGGCGCCGACATCGTGCCCGGCACTTATGCCGACCTGGAGGAAGCCGACCTGGTCGTGCTGGTCGGCTCCAACCTCGCCTGGTGCCACCCGGTGCTCTACCAGCGCATCGCCGCGGCCAAGGCCGTCCGGCCGGAACTGCGGGTCGTGCTGGTCGACCCGCGCCGGACGATGACCGCCGACCTCGCCGACCTGCATTTGCCGATCCGCGCCGATGGCGACGTGGCGCTGTTCACGGGCCTCCTGGCCTGGCTCGCCGACCAGGGTGCCCTCGACCAGGCTTTTGTCGAAGCGCACACGTCCGGGCTGGACGCGGCGCTTGCGGCAGCGCGCACCGCGAGCCTGGCCGACGTCGCAACCTGGACCGGCCTCGCCCCGGACCTGCTCCGGCAGTTCTACGCGCTGTTCGCCGACACCCGGAAGGTCGTCACCGTCTACAGCCAGGGGGTCAACCAGTCCTCTCTCGGCACCGACAAGGTCAACGCCATCCTCAACTGCCACCTCGCCACCGGCCGGATCGGCCGGCCGGGCATGGGGCCGTTCTCGGTCACCGGGCAGCCCAACGCCATGGGCGGCCGCGAGGTGGGCGGGCTCGCCAACATGCTGGCGGCGCACATGGAGATCGAGAACCCGGCGCACCGCGAGCGGGTGCAGCGCTTCTGGGGCTCGCCCACCATTGCGGCGCGGCCGGGGCTGAAGGCGGTCGACATGTTCCAGGCGGTCGCGGCCGGGCGCATCAGGGCGCTCTGGATCATGGCCACCAACCCGGTAGACTCGCTGCCGGAAGCGGGCTTGGTCGAGGCGGCGCTCCGGGAATGTCCATTCGTGGTGGTCTCGGACGTGGCCGCGCGCACCGACACGCTGCGCCATGCCGATGTGCGCCTGCCGGCTGCCGCCTGGGGCGAGAAGGACGGCACCGTCACCAATTCCGAGCGCCGCATCTCGCGCCAGCGCGCCTTCCTGCCGCTGCCCGGCGAAGCGCGGCCGGACTGGCGGATCGTCTGCGACGTGGCGGCGCGCATGGGCTTTGGCGCCGCATTCGCCTACGCCTCGCCCGCCGCGATCTTCGCGGAACATGCCAGGCTTTCCGCGTTCGAGAACGACAACAGCCGCGCCTTCGACATCGGCGCCTGCGCCGGCATCGACCGGGCCGCCTTCGACCGGATGGATCCGTTCCAGTGGCCGCGCCGCACGGGCGAGGCCGCGGCGATAACGCGCTTCTTCGCGAACGGCGGCTTCTTCACGCCCGACCGCCGGGCTCGCCTGGTGCCGACCCCGCCCGCAGGGGTGCGGCGCACCAGCCAGGCGTGCCCGCTGGTCCTCAACACCGGCCGGGTGCGCGACCAGTGGCACACCATGACCCGCACCGGCCAAAGCCAGCGCCTGTCGCAGCACCTGGCCGAACCGTTCGCGGAGATCCACCCGCAGGACGCGGCCCGCCACGGCATCGCGGATGCCGACATCGTCCGGGTGTCGGCCGGCCACGACTTCGTGCTGGTGCGCGCCCTGCTCTCCGACCGCCAGGCACCGGGCTCGGTGTTCGTGCCGATCCACTGGACCGACCAGTTCGCCGCGCGGGCACGCATCGACACGCTGGTGCCGGCCCTGACAGACCCGGTCTCCGGCCAGCCGGCCTCCAAGCATGTCGCGGTGGCAATCGAGCGCTTCGCCGCCGCCCGCTACGGCTTCGCCGTCCTGCGCGAACGACCGGCTGCACTCGACTGGGATTACTGGGCGCTTGCCCGCTGCAGTGGCGGCTGGCGCGTCGAGCTTGCCCACGGCGATGCCAGGATGGAGGGCCGCCTGCTGGCCGAGCGGCTGTTCGGCTGCCTGCAGGACGCCGACTTCCTCGCCTACCACGATGCCGAGGCAGGCCAGCAGCGTTTCGCGTGGTTTGATGGGGGCCGCCTCCTGGGTGCGCTGTTCCTGGCTCAAGAGCCGGTGGCGGTGTCGCGCGCCTGGGCGGTCGACCAGCTCGCCGTCCCGTTCGACAGCGGCGCCGCGCGCCTTGCGGTGGTGGCGGGCCGGCCCGGCCGCGGCGTCGCCGACCGCGGCGCCACCGTCTGCTCATGCTTCGGCATCGGGGCCAACCAGATCGCCGGCGCCGTGCGCGCCGGCTGCGCCACCGTCGCGGCGGTGGGCGAGGCGCTCCAGGCCGGAACGAACTGCGGCTCCTGCCGTGCCGAGATCAAGGGGATCATCGATGCAAATCGTCTCCAGGCAGCCGAGTGACCACGCCCCGGCGCGTATGGCGCCGCTGTCCGTCCTGCCGGTGTTCCTGGGCCTGCGCGGGAAGCGGGCCGTGGTGGTGGGCGGCAGCGACGCGGCGGCCTGGAAGGCCGAGCTGCTCGCGGCGGCCGGCGCCATCGTCCACGTCCATGCCCCGGCAGACACGTTGAGCGGCGAGTTCCGGCGCATCCTTAGCGGCGGCGTGCCGCCTGGTGCGCTCGTCCACATCGATGCATCCTGGCAGGCGGGGGGCTTCACCGCGGCCGCGGTGGTCGTGGCGGATGCCGCAAGCGAGGCGGAAGCGGAAGCGATCCGCGGCGCCGCGCGTGCTGCCGGCGTGCCGGTCAACGTGATCGACCAGCCCGCGTTCTGCGACTTCATGTTCGGCTCGATCGTCAACCGCTCACCCGTGGTGGTCGGCATCTCGACCGAGGGTGCCGCACCGATCCTCGGCCAGGCGATCCGCCGGCGCATCGAGACGCTGCTGCCCCACGCGCTGCAGGCCTGGGCAGGCCTCGCGCAGCGGCTGCGCGGCCGGCTGAACGAGCGTCTCGAGCCGGGTGCTGGGCGCCGCGCCTTCTGGGAAGGCTTCGTCGACCGCGCCTTCGGTGCGCCCCCGACCGCAACGGACGAGGCGGCGCTCAACCGCGACATCGAGCGGATCGGCAGCGCCGGCATTCCGCGCACCGGTCGGGTGACGCTGGTGGGCGCCGGTCCCGGCGACGCCGAGCTCCTGACGCTCAAGGCGGTGCGCGCCCTGCAGTCGGCCGACGTGATCCTGTTCGACGACCTGGTTTCGGACGGGGTCCTGGAACTGGCGCGGCGCGAGGCCAAGCGCATCCTGGTCGGCAAGCGCGGCGGCCGGCCGAGCTGCCGGCAGGACGACATCAACGAGCTGATGCTGAAGCTGGCAAGGGCCGGAAAGCATGTGGTGCGGCTGAAGTCCGGCGATCCGATGATCTTCGGCCGTGCCGGGGAAGAGATCGCCCTGCTCGATGCCCAGGACATCCCGGTCGAGGTGGTGCCGGGCATCACGGCGGGCATCGCGCTGGCCGCGACCATGGGCATCTCGCTCACGCACCGGGCGCATGCAAGGTCGGTACGCTTCGTCACCGGTCATTCGAGCACGGGCGGCCTGCCGGACGACCTGGACTGGCAGGCGATGGCGGATCCCTCGACCACGACGATCTTCTACATGGCCGGCCGCACCATCGGGGAACTCGTGGCCAGGCTCATCGCCCATGGAATGCCTGGCGGGACAGCGGCTGCCATCGCTTCGGAGGTGAGCCGCCCGAACCAGCGCCTGTGGCACTGCACCCTCGGCAGCCTCGCGGCCACGATGGCGGAGGTCAAGGGGACCGGCCCGGTGATCATCGGGGTGGGGGCGGCTTTTGGCGCAAGAAGGTCGGCCGGTCTCCATCAACCGGATGGTCTGGTCCAACGCCAAGCCTGAGCCGCTCTTTTGCCGGAGCGGCTGGCAGGCATGGCGGTTCTTGCCGATCGCTGCCCAGGAGGTCCGGCTGATGGCTTTCCAGGACAGCCTGGGCCTATTCTGGCCTGGCAAAGGGAGCGGGTCGAGCCGCATTCCTTGCTGCTTTGGCCGGCAATCGTGCCAAGGTCGAAGGGAAAAGCCGGATCGCCCTCGGCAGGGAACGGTCGCTGATCAGAAGGGAGATCTCATGGGAGCAGGTCGACGAAATGGCGCATCCACCGCGATCGTGACACTCGACGGATTGCGGGACTTGCTGCCGGTCCTCCGTCGGCGTGGCTTCCGAGTTGTCGATCCGATCCTGCGGGATCGGGCGGACGCATACGATGACATCGAACCGGTCGAGAATCTGCCACGTGGATGGACCGACGAGCAGGACGGCGGCCGGTACCGGCTCTGTCGCTGCGGGTGTGCTGCGCGCCGTAGGGTGCGAACCCTTCTGGCACCTGCGCGTTTCGCCCAAACGACAACATCGCCCTGGGCCAGGCTGCCTAGAGCTAGCGGCCTGCGCGATCTCACCCGCGGCGTGCCGGCGAGCGCGACGGTCATCGGCCGGATCGAGAACCGACCGCCGGCGAGGTCTTCTGTCGCGGACCCTTGAGGGGCATGCGGGTGATCGACATGCTGAGCGGCGAGCAGCGGCCGCGGATCTGCTGAACGTGCAGGGCCGTCTTGTTCCGTCTCGAACCTGTTTTCCAGCCCGATCTAGCGGCTGCACGCGCCATCGTGCTGCGGACTGCCCAGCGGCCGGTCGGGATCGAAGGCTGGCTCCCCACCCTGGACGGCACCGACCACCAGGCTGGAGGCAACCTCCCGCGCGTCGCAGGATGAGGCCAGCAGCCGGTCGGCCGGCGCCACCTGGGCGCCCAGGCCGGCGAAGCTCGACACGATGTCGGTCTGCGGCGCGGTGCTGGCGACCATGCCGGCATTGCCCTGTCGCGCCGAGGCATCGATCTGGCCGGGCCCGGCGATCAGGCCCTTGGTGGCGATCCGGATGGTGCCGCCATCCCCGACATTCGGCGCATCGGCGATGATGAATGCGGTCGTGCCGAGCACGACGGGTCCGGCTTCGCCGCCCTCCATTCCGGTGATCGTCACGGATCCGGCCCGCTCGCCGCTCGCTCCGCCTTCGATCCGGGTTGCCACTCCGGCACCGTTCTCCAGGATCAGGCGGTCGCCGACCAGGAGCATGATCCTTCCGCCGGAGCCGGGCGCGGCGGTGGTCGCGACCTGGCCCCCGTCCAGCTTCATCTCCCCGGAGGCGGCGATCCGGATGGCTCCTGCCATGCCCGCTCCCGTGGACAGCGAATCAACCAGGGCCTCATCCTGCAGGCGCACGTTCCGCGCCTCAATGGAAATGCTGCCGGCATTGCCGCCGGTTTCGGTGGACGTCGTGATCCTGCCGCGTCCGGCGACATCGACCGTATCCGCTGAGATCTGGATGCTGCCGCCCGGCGCCTCCGTGATCGTGAAGGCGCTCAGGGTGGATTCGCCACCAACAGACACGCCACCGCCTGCCACGATCTCGATCTTCCCGGCGCGTCCGGTTCCGCCGTTGCTGCTGGTGGCGATGCTGCCGTCGCTGACCGTCAGGTCTCCCACCCGCAGCACCACATCGCCTGCGTCCGCCAATCCTTCCGTGAAGCTGAGGATCTGCCCGCCCATGGTCAGTACGAGCGCATCGTCCGCCACGATGAAGGTCCGGCCACCCTTTCCGGGCGTGTCGGCCCCTGTGCTCGGGCTGCCGACCACGCTGCCGTCGGCGATCGTGATTCGATCACCCTTGAGGATCACCTCGCCCGAGGATCCCGTCTCCGACGCAAGGCTGTAGGCGGCCGCCCGGGTGAGGAGGATATTGGCGCCCCCGATGATGATCGAGGGCGCCCGGTCGAAGCCGTCGGCCATGGTCAAGATCTGTCCGAAGGCCAGGTCGCCGCCGCCGTCGACACGCACGCTCCTGCCAGCAAGCCAGAGGGTCGGCGTAGCCTCCAGGCCGATGCTGCCGGTCGAGACGGCCGTGAGGCCGGAAGTATCGATGGTGATCTGCCCGCCCTCGATCCGCAGCATCTCATCGGGAAGGAACAGGTAGCTCGTGACCTGGGAGCGGTTGCGGATCGAGACCGTGCCGTCGCGCGGGACAGCCGCCGCGCTGGCCACCGGGATCTCCCCGGCGCTGGCCTGGGCTGCGATGAGCATCGGCCCTTGCGTGACGACGGTCGTGCCGTCCAGCGTCACGGCGCCGCCGGTCAGCGAGGTGAACGAGAACTCGGAATCGCGCACCAATTCCGGTGCCTCGAGCGACAGCTGGCCGATCGGCCCACCGAGAAAGCCGAAGGCCCGAGGCTCGGCCGCGGTCAGCGTGCTGCCGGCGGGGTCCCGCGCGCTGAACGTGCTGCCATCCTCGAACCGCAGTTCGTCCGCGGTCGACAGATGCAGCGAGCCCGGCACGTCGATGGTCGCTTGCCTGCCCACCACTAGGCCGTTCGGGTTGAGCAGCCACAAGGCTGCGCCCGGCACGGTCGAGCGCAGGATGCCATGGACCTGCGAGAGTTCCGGGCCGGTCACGCGGCCGACCACCTTGTCGATGCCCTGCGGCCCCTCGAACGTCACCGCGCCGCCCCTGGCCACGCCGAACTTGTCAAAGCTGTGGAACAGGTTGCCGCCCCGGATCGTGCCCATGTCCGGCGTGATCCGGATGTCCTGGCCATTCAGCGTCAGCCGGCCACGGCTGCCGACCGACCCGTCCAGCACGACCTCGGCCACCGCGTCCCGCGACGGCGGCAGCAGGACCAGGCACAGCAGGAAGCCGATCGTGAAGGGAGTTCGCATCCGGATGTCCCCAGGACAGCGCCGGACCACAGGCTAACGGCGGAAAGCGACCTCTCCAAGCCAATCGGGAGTTGCGCGGAAGCGTTTATCTGTCCTCCCAACCTCATTGTCTGACGACTTGCTCGACAATTTCCCGCGGTCGCCGGCAGGAATAATTCTTCCGGCATCATGCCGTTGGTGCGCGGCGTGCGCACCCTGGTCGTCCGGCGCGGAGCCTCGTTCAGGGCCAGGTAGCGTTCGCAGGAAGGCCGCCCGGTGCCATAGAACTCCCGCCCATCGTCATGAGTACCGCGGAGACTGGCAGACCGAGCTTCGCATGGAGCGGCAGTACATCATCGTGCAGCACCGTCACCGCCGCCTGAGGCTGCCTTGAGCTCACAAACTGTTGCGTCTCCATGGGCTTGCCGGCCGGCCGCATCACCGGAGAGGCACGAAGGATCGACGACAACCTTCACCGGCCGCATAAAGCCATGGAAAACTCCAGTCCGAACAAGTCCACAGGGTCGCTGCCGCAGACAGTGAGGATGACATGATAAACTTGAGCACGCCCGGTTCTGAACCGGCGTCTTCACGGCCGGGCCTCATCGATGTCTCCCTCCGGATCGGGCTGCTCGCCCTGCTTGTCTATGCCTGCAGCCGGATCGTCCTGCCATTCACCAGCATGATGCTCTGGGCCGTGATGCTGGCGGTGATGCTGTATCCTCTGCATCTCCGCCTGGCCGCCAGGCTCGGCAATGGCTGGTCGGCGCTGCTGATCGGGATGTTCGGGGTGGCGGTGCTGCTGGTGCCGATGGTCATCGTGGTGACGTCGCTTGGTTCTTCCCTGTACTCGCTCATCACGAGCCTGCAGACCCAAAGTCTGACCGTGCCGCCACCCCCGCCGCGGCTCGCGGACGTTCCGCTCGTCGGCGGCAAGTTGACGGAGGCCTGGCTGCTCGTCGCGACGGACATCCCGGCCGTGCTCGCCAAGCACGGCCAGATGCTGAGGGACAGCGCGAGGTGGCTGGTGTCGTTCGCAAGCGGGCTGGCCGCCAGCGAGCTGTCATTCGTCATTTCGTTTGTGATCGGCACAGTGCTCGTCGCCTACGGCAAGGGCGCCGCCGACTTCGCCCAGCGCCTGATGGGACATGTCACAGGCAGCGGAGCGCGCGGCACCCGCCTGGTTGCGCTGATGGCGGCCACGATTCGCGGGGTGGCGCTAGGCATCATCGGCGTGGCCGTCATCCAGTCGCTCCTGGTCGGGATCGCCTTCTTCATTATCGGCCTGCCGGCAGCCGGCCTGCTGACGCTTGCCATACTGTTCCTGGGCATCATCCAGGTGCCGGCGACACTGGTGACACTTCCCGTCATCGGATACGTGTTCGTGACCGAAGCAACGACGCCGGCCATCATTTTTGCGGTATGGACCCTTGTTGCCGGCCTGAGCGACAATGTTCTCAAGCCATTGATGCTCGGCCGCGGCCTGGAAGTACCCATGCCGGTGATCCTGATCGGTGTGATCGGCGGCATGCTCGTCGACGGTCTTCTCGGCCTGTTCGTCGGGCCCGTACTGCTGGCTGTCGGCTACGTGCTGCTCATGGAATGGATGCGCCAGCACCCTGTCGATGGCGCAGCGCAGATCGATGGTCCCGCGCCGTGATCGTGCACCTGGTGTTCGGCTTGGTGGCGATGTCGATCTGCCTTGCGATCCAGGCGTGTTCATCCGTCATAGCCGTTCGCCATTTCGCAAGGAATGCCAATGAATCGCCCGGGCTGCAGCCCTGGTGGGCGATATTTGTTCATTTCTCCACTCTGATGATTTTGCTGATGCTCGGCAATATCCTTCAGGTCATGTGCTGGGCCCTGTTCTACATCGTCCTGGGTTCTTTCGACGACTTCGAGGCCGCGGTGTATTTTTCGGGGGTGACATTCACGTCGCTTGGTTATGGCGACGTGGTGCTTGACAGCCCTACACGGTTGCTTGGGCCATTGCAGGCAGCCAATGGCCTGATGATGTTCGGGATCACCACGGCCGTGTTCATCGCTGCGATCCAGCAGGCTGTCGCGAAGCGGCATGCGCGCATCGAGGCCAAGTAGGTCGTGCCGGCCAGCGGGCTATCCAGCCGTCTCGATACCCCTCAAGCCGGAGCCGGATCGTTTCCGTTGCTGGAGCTTGCTGGCCTGGCGCCGAACAAGATTCGATGCTGCCCTGACGCCGATGACGCATGGATCAGATGGTTCCTGAAATGACTGAGCGTTCCGTCGACGATACTGAAGCCGTCACGCCCGCGAGCCGCCCGGCCGAGGTCCGTCAGCAAAACCCCTTGCGACGCATGGCGCTTCTTGTCGTTCTCCTAATTGCTGTCCTGTTCACGGTGTCTGTCATGATGGAGCGCAGCGCCCCATCCTCATCGCAGGCGGTCGTCCAGGCCTATGTCGTGCCCATGGCTCCGGAGGCGGGTGGCAGGGTCGTCGAGGTCAGCGTCGTCGACAACGCCCGCGTCGAGATCGGGCAAGTTCTCTTCCGCATCGATCCTCGACCGTATGAGATCGCTGTTGCCGATGCAGAAGCTCGCCTTGACCAGGTCGGGCAGTCGATCGGGGCCAATACATCGGCGGTCGACGCAGCGCAGGCGCAGGTGGTCGAGGCCCGGGCGAGCCTGGATCTTGCTCGCGAACAGTCGCAGCGGGTCATGCAGCTGGTAGAGCGGGGCGTCTACGCGCAAGCACGTTATGACCAGGCCAAGGCCGCCTTCGATACTGCCGAGGCCGCAGCCACCCGCGCCGAGGCCAACCTGGAGGAAGCAAGGCAGCAGCTGGGCCCCGCGGGCAACAACAATCCGGAACTCCGGCAGGCGCTCGCGGCACTGGAGCAGGCCCGGCTGGACCTGGCCCATACCGTGGTCGTCGCTCCGTCGGACGGCGTGATCACCAATCTCCAGCTTGCGGTTGGGCAGGTGGTCAGTCCTGGGCAGCCGGCGCTGACGTTCATCGATACTGCAACGGTCTGGATTTCGGCGGCGTTCAAAGAGAACAGCCTGGAGCATATTCAGGCTGGCGATCCGGCGGAGGTGCTGTTCGACACCCTGCCCGGCCGGTTGTTCACGGCACGAGTCGAGAGCATTGGCTGGGGCGTGGCCGAAGATGCGGATAAGGCGTCCCGCGGATTGCCTACAGTGCGCGAAGCATCGGGCTGGATCCGTGAGCCCCAGCGCTTCCTGGTCCGCCTGGTTCTGGACGGACCGCGACCCTTGGGTCCGCGCTACGGATCGCAAGTCAACGTCGTGATCTATACGGGAAGCAACCCGGTCATGAACAGCCTTGGGGCCTTCTGGATCCGGCTCATCTCCATCCTGACCTATGTCAGCTGACCGGGCGATTGAGGTCGAGCCATCGAGCCAGCGTCGGCACGTTCGACAGCAGGGATGGCGTATCGCCGTGGCAGCCTCGGCGGGCATGACGCTCGCGGTAGCAGCCGGCAGCCCGGTGCCCTTCCTGGCACCCTTGTTCGCGGTCCAGTTCCTGGTCTCCCACCGGCGGCCGCTGAGCCCCGTGCAGGGCCTCGGCATGTTCCTGCTGATCGTCGTTGCCGGCCAAGTGATGGAAACCCTCACTGTTCTTCTCGGCGATCGCCCGGCTGTGCTCCTGCCGGTCCTCTGGCTGGTCTACCTCGGATGCTTCCTGCTCCTGGCCCGCAAGAAAGCGGGTTCTGCGCCGGTGCTCGTGCAGATCATTGCCATCATCGTGCCACTCCTCGAGATCCTGAGGAGCGATCTTGGCGAGCCCTTCATGCTCGTTCTGGCTTACGCGGCTGCGGGGGGAGTGATCCTGTCCTGGGCCATGCATGCCCTGTTCCCCGATCCTGAGCAGCCCGGACCTCCCGTGCCAAGGGCGCCTGCCGCCGAGCAATCGCCCACTCGCCAGGCCCTGGTGAGCACGTTCATCCTCACCGCGATCGTCGCCTTGTGCCTGTCCAGCGACCGCCTTTCGACCGCGATCGTCATCCCCATCACCGTAGCGTCGCTGCTCGGCCAACTGGATCCGGCCGAGAGCTTGCGGACGGCACTCGGCCTGATGATCGTCAACCTGCTTGGCGGTGTCGTAGCCTCCGCGGCCTTCGCGCTGGTGGAAGTACAGCCGACGCTTTGGCTTCTGTTCCTCACGGTTCTTCTGGTGGGTATCCTGTTCGGTGGACGGGCCGCGACCGATCCCCGATCCGGGAAGATCTTCGGAGGAGCGCTCACGATCTTTCTGATTCTCTTCGGCCTTGGCATTTCGCCACTGCCTGCGAGCACGCCTGAATCGTTCATGACCCGTATCAGCTACATCCTGTTCGCGATCGTTTACACGTTCTGCATGATCGCGGTGCTGTGGCGCTGGCAAGAGACGACGGTCGGCTCGTCCAGTCTGCCTCCGGTTTCGCCGAGGCGTGGTCGACGGGCAGGAGTCCTGCGCGGCTACATGGCCCGTGCTGCGGCTTGGGCGCGATCCCGGCGGCAGCGGACGAGAAAACAACCAGTCCAGGCCGATCAATCAACTTAAGAAAGTTGCGTTGGTGTAGAGGGCTTAGTCCTATGCTTTATTTTGATAGGTTCATTCTTTCTAGGAACATTTGCAGGCTGCGGCAAGTCGGGATTTTGACCGCCGCGAGGCGAGGGGCCAGAGGACCGTCCGCTTGCGCGCAGTCCCACCATGTGCAAAGAGAAAACTGTAGATTCCCTCGGGAGGACACTGATGGCCAAGCCCAAGAAGAACGTCACTGAGGTTGTCCCGCTGTACGAAAAGCTGCCGCGCAAGCAGTATGAGAAGGAACTGGCGCGGCTGCAGGGCGAGTTGGTCAAGCTTCAGCTCTGGCTGGCCGAGAGCAAGGCTAAGATCGTGGTGCTCTTCGAAGGACGCGACGCGGCCGGCAAGGGCGGGGTGATCAAGCGGATCACCGAACGGGTGAGCCCACGCGTGTTTCGCGTGGTGGCTCTGCCGGCGCCGAGTGCCAGGGAAAAGACCATGATCTTCGGCCAGCGCTACGTGGAGCGCTTCCCGGCTGGCGGCGAGATCGCCCTGTTCGACCGAAGCTGGTACAATCGGGCTGGTGTCGAGCGGGTGATGGGGTTCTGCAGCGACGAGCAGTACGAACGCTTCCTGACCAGCGTGCCGAAGTTCGAAGCAAGCCTGATCGCCAGCGGACTGCAGATCATCAAGTACTGGTTCGAGGTGAGCCAGGAGGAGCAGACCCGTCGGTTCAAGCAGCGGATCGACGATCCGCGCAAGGTCTGGAAGCTCAGCCCGATGGACTTGGAATCCCACAAACGCTGGTACGACTACAGCCGGGCGCGCGATGCCATGTTCCAGGCGACCGACACCGATGAAAGCCCCTGGCATGTGGTTCAAGCGAATGACAAGCGCCGCGCCCGCCTGAACTGCATCAGCCACCTGCTCTCGCAGATCCCCTACCAGGAGATCCCACGGGACAAGGTGGTCCT
The DNA here is from genome assembly GCF_000427665.1 of Geminicoccus roseus DSM 18922. Classification (NCBI taxonomy): domain Bacteria; kingdom Pseudomonadati; phylum Pseudomonadota; class Alphaproteobacteria; order Geminicoccales; family Geminicoccaceae; genus Geminicoccus; species Geminicoccus roseus. The sequence goes on along the minus strand of NZ_KE386572.1, from coordinate 1,308,781 downwards.
CCCGGACCGGCAAAAGCCCAAGGGTTACGTGGAGCCGGCCTATGCCTGGCGCTTCGTGCCGCACAAATACTGACCTTTTCCACGATCGGACGGGACCTCATGGGCGGCCTCCTGAGGGAGCGTGGCACCTTGATGGTGACGAGGGCACTGCGGGCATCCACCATCGAGCCTTCTGAAAAGCCGGGTACCGGAGTTCGCGCCAATATGGTCTCTGGAGCAACTGGTCTCCAGGCTGGCTGAAGGTTGGTGGGAAGATCGCCAAGTGCGTCGGTCGCATTCCTTCATGATTCTCGAACAAGATCAAATCCTCACGTTGAATAGAATATTCCTATTGAACGCAAGCGAACATGTGCTACCGTGGTTGCGTATCAGCGGCTGAAATGAAAGTTTCGGATTGCTGATGTATGACAGAAACATGGTGGCATGACGCTGCCTGTATCATTAGCCATGCCCTGCTGGCAGGGTGCGCTGACAGTGTTCTTTTGACTCGCTGGTCTCTTCAAGACCCTGCAATCACTATAAAAGCACGCTGCTGAGAGCATGAGCATGAGCATGGATTCAGCCAACAACGCCGAGCTGTTGCCACGGCCCAATTGGGCTGATCTTGCTTCCTACTGGGTCGACGCCTGGGAGCGTAGCCTGTTGTTCGCGGACGTGCTGCGTCAGCGCGGCAACCAGTACCACGAGCACATGGCCATGCAGGCGCCCCACGTGCTGAGCTTCGGGACGGAACTGGTGGCTGACGGACGGAACCTGCCGCGGCCGGTCAATTACGGCCTCGTGCGGATCAAGCCGCCCTCCGGCACCGAGATCGATCTGAAGAAGCGTCCGTTCGTTGTCGTCGATCCGCGGGCGGGGCACGGGCCGGGGATCGGTGGGTTCAAGGCGGACAGCGAGATCGGCGTGGCGCTCAAGGCGGGCCACCCCTGCTACTTCGTGGGCTTCCTGCCAGACCCGATGCCCGGCCAGACCGTCGAGGACGTGATGAAGGCCGAGGCGGCCTTCGTCGCAAAGGTGATCGAGCTCCATCCGGAAGCCGATGGCAAACCGGTGGTGATCGGCAACTGCCAGGCGGGATGGCAGATCATGATGGCCGCGGCCACCCGGCCGGAATTGTTCGGTCCGATCATCCTTGCAGGCTCGCCGCTGTCCTACTGGGCGGGCGTCCATGGCCGGAACCCCATGCGCTACACCGGCGGGATCCTGGGCGGAAGCTGGCTAACGGCGCTTACCGGCGATCTTGGAAACGGGATCTTCGACGGCGCCTGGCTGGTTCGGAACTTCGAGAGCCTGAATCCGGCCAACACCTACTGGACCAAGCAGTACAACCTCTATTCCAAGATCGACACCGAGGCGCCGCGCTATCTCGGCTTCGAGAAGTGGTGGGGCGGCCATGTACTGCTGAACGCCGAGGAAATGCAGTACATCGTCGACAACCTGTTCGTCGGCAACAAGCTCTCCACCGGCAAGCTGTTGACGAGCGATGGGGATCAGATCGACCTGCGCAAGATCCGGTCGCCTATCATCGTGTTCTGCTCGAAGGGCGACGACATCACGCCGCCGCAGCAGGCACTCGGCTGGATCACCGACCTCTACCGGGACGTCGACGACATCCGCGCCCATGGCCAGACGATCATCTATGCCGTTCACGAGAGCATCGGGCATCTCGGCATCTTCGTCTCCGGCAGCGTCGCGAAGAAGGAGCACGACGAGTTCGCCTCCAACATCGACTTCATCGACGTGCTGCCGCCCGGCCTCTACGAGGCGGTCCTCACCCCGCATGACCAAGCCGACGGCGACCAGTCCGGGCTGATCGAGGGCAAATACCTGCTGCGGTTCGTGGCCCGCAGCCTGGACGACATCAGGCTGATCGTGGCGGAAGACCCGGCGGACGAGCGGCGCTTCGCTGCCGTCGATCGCGTTTCCCGCATCAATCTCGATCTCTATCGCACCTTCATGCAGCCCGGGGTCCAGTCCGTGGTCGACGAATCCGTGGCCGAGCGGATGCGCCGGCTGCATCCGGAGCGCCTGAAGTTCGAGTTGTTTTCCGACAGGAATCCCTGGCTCCGGCCGCTGGAGAAAGCCGCTGATCAGGTCCGGCAGGATCGTCATCAGGTCTCGCCCGACAATCCATTTCTGCAGGCAGAGCGGGCGGCGAGCGCGCAGATCGAAACGACGCTGAAGACCATGGGCTGGCTTCGCGATCATCTGGTCGAACTGACCTTCCTCAACCTTTACGGGTCGCCCTTGCTGCAGGCGCTGGTCGGGCTGTCCAGTTCAGATGTGCCGCCCAGGCAGCGACCGGCCGAGGCTTCGGATCATCGCGCCTTTGTTGCGCAGCGGCTGGCCGAACTTCGCGGCAGGATCGCCGAGGGCGGCGTGGTAGAGGCTGCGGTCCGCTCGTTGATCTACATTCGCCTGCCGGGCGCGGTCGCCGACGAGCGTGGCTTCAACCTGCTCCGGCGGATGCGCGCGGAGCGCGGCGGCGACATGAGCCTGACAGAGTTCAAGACGCTTCTGCGCGACCAGTACCTGATGCTCCTGATCGAGCCCGAGTCGGCCCTGGCCACGTTGCCGCGTCTGCTGGGGAAAGCCTCGGACAAAGAGGCCGAGGCTGTGATTGCCGATATCCGGCGGATGGTTGAAGCGACCGGCCCGCTCGAAGAGGAGGGGCAGCGGCGGCTGATGGTCATCGAGCAGATCTTCGCGAAGCTCCACCAGCCTGTGGCGGTGCAGAAGGCCGCCGCAGCCGAGGCGCACGTCACCCCCCTGGCGGAGACGGAGACCACCGAGGTGGAGGTGCCCCGACTTCGCCGCAGTTCGTGAGCAGGCAAGAGACGAGGTTCAGGAGGCGGTAGGATGACTGAAGTGTTGCGCCCTGGCGACCTGCATCGGATCACCGATGAGGGAGAAACGCGCAAGATGGAGGAACTGCACGCTCGCATGCAGAAGGCCGAGCAGCAACAGCGCGAAATGCATGACGCTTTCATGCAGTGGGACAAGGTTCGTCCCAACGCGATGGAGCTTGTGATGCGTGCAGTCCGGAATGCCGCCGAACAGGGCATGACCGAAATCAAGGTGATGCAGTTTCCATCCAGCTATTGCACGGACGGCGGCCGGGCGATCAACAACTTCGAGGAGGGTTGGCAGGCCACGCTTCAGGGCCGCGCCAAGACCGCCATGGAGTTCTACAAGGAGCATCTGCAACCGCTCGGCTACAAGGCACGTGTGGAGGTCTTGTCGTTCCCTGGCGGCATGCCGGGCGACATCGGCCTGTTTCTGAGCTGGTGAGTATCGAGGCTGGGGCGATGGCCGAGCAGCCGCGCCCGCGAACCACCAGGCACGACAAATACGAGCGCCTGATCGAGGCGACCCGCTCGATCCCGCCCGTCGCGTGCGCGGTGGTGCATCCGTGCGACGCGGCCTCGCTCACCGGTGCGGTCGAGGCAGCCGAGCAGGATATCGTCGTCCCGACCCTGGTTGGGCCGGAGGCGAAGATCCGAGCGGTCGCGGAGGTGGAGCGGCTCGCGATAGGCCACTTCCGCATGGTCGACGTCCCGCACAGCCACGCCGCGGCCGCCAAGGCGGTAGAGCTGGTACGAGAGGGCCAGGCCCAGCTCTTGATGAAGGGCAGCCTGCATACCGACGAGCTGATGCACGCGGTGGTCGACAAGCATTGCGGCCTGCGCACCGAGCGGCGGATCAGCCACGTCTTCATCATGGACGTGCCGACCTACCCAGAGCTGCTGTTCATCACCGACGCCGCGATCAACATTTTCCCGGACCTGGAAACCAAAGCCGATATCGCACGCAATGTCATCGACCTTCATCTCGGCCTGGGGCTGGGCACGCCGCGGGTCGCGATCCTCTCCGCGGTCGAGACGATCAACCCGAAGATCCCGAGCACGATCGAGGCGGCGGCCCTGTGCAAGATGGCCGAACGGGGCCAGATCGTGGGCGGCCACCTGGACGGGCCGCTGGCGCTGGACAACGCGATCAGCCCGGAGGCGGCCAGGATCAAGGGGATCGGTGGCGAGGTCGCCGGCCGCGCGCAGGTCCTCCTGGTTCCCGACCTGGAAGCCGGCAACATGCTGGCCAAGAACCTGACCTTCCTGGCTGGAGCGGATGCTGCCGGGATCGTGCTGGGCGCGCGCGTGCCGATCATCCTGACCAGCCGGGCCGACAATGTGCGCACGCGCCTGGCTTCCTGCGCGGTGGCCCCGCTTTATGCGCACCATCTTGCCCAGCGCCAGTCGGTGAACGCATGAGCGCCACGATCCTGGTCCTCAATGCCGGCAGTTCCAGCCTCAAGTTCCAGCTGTTCGCCCTGGGATCGGGCGACCTTCTGATCCGCCGCCTCAAAGGGCAGATCGATGGTGTGGGCGGGCGGCATCCGCGTCTGGTCGTGGCGGACGCGGACCGGCAGCCGGTTCACGAGGAAACCTATCCTGGGAACAGGGTCGCCAGTCTGGAAGATGCCCAGGAGCTGCTCGGGAACTGGCTGCTCGGACATCTGGGCGAGCTACCGGTGGCGGTCGGTCATCGAGTGGTGCACGGCGGACCGGACTTCGCCACGGCGATGCTGGTGGACGACGGGTTGATCGAGCGGCTCGCAAGGCTTTCGCCGCTGGCACCCCTGCACCAGCCGAACAATCTGGCGCCGATCCGGTCGATCAGGGCGCGGCGGCCGGATCTGCCGCAAGTGGCCTGTTTCGATACTGCCTTTCATCGTGGACATCCGGAAGTTGCCGATCGCTTCGCCATCCCGGAGGCCCTCTATCAGGAGGGCGTGCGACGCTACGGCTTCCACGGACTGTCCTATGAATATATCTCGGTCCAATTGCCGGAGATCGCGCCGACGGTCGCGGGCGGACGCGTGGTGGCGCTGCATCTCGGATCCGGCTGCTCGGCCTGCGCCCTCATGGACCGCAGGAGCGTCGACAGCACGATGGGCTTCACCGCTCTGGATGGCCTGCCCATGGGGACGAGGCCCGGCCAGCTCGATCCGGGTGTCGTGCTCTACCTGATGCAGCAGGGCCAGGACGCTGCGTCGATCCAGCACCTCCTCTACCATGACTGCGGGCTCATGGGCCTTTCCGGAGGCAGCAACGACGTCCGCGACCTTCTGGCCTCCGACGAGCCGCAGGCCCGGCTGGCGCTCGACTATTTCGTTTACCGGATCAGCCAGGCGGTCGCCTCCCTTGGCGCCAGCATGGGCGGAATCGATGGCATCGTGTTCACCGCCGGTATTGGAGAGCACGCGGTGCCGGTGCGTGCGGCCATCGCGGCCCGCTGCGCCTGGCTGGGCGTGCGGCTGGACCCGGAGCGCAACGCCGCGCACGGGCCGTTGATCACGGCGGCAGACAGCCGGATCCCGGCTTTCGTGATCCCGACCGACGAAGAGCAGATGATCGCCCGGCACACGCTGGCGGTGCTCCGCAGGGCGAAAGGACTAGCGTGATGATCCCGATCCCCATCGTGTCGCTGGAAGGGCGCAAGGCGCTGGTGACCGGCATCGCCAACGAGAGCTCGATCGCATGGGGCTGCGCCAAGGCCCTGCGCGGGCTGGGGGCGGAGGTGGCCGTCACCTACCTGAACGAGAAGGCTCTGCCCCATGTGGAGCCGCTCGCCAGGCAGCTCGAAGCTTCGATCGTCATGCCGCTGGACCTGCGCGTCGAGGGCCAGGTCGAGGCAGTGTTCGAGCGGGTGGCGTCCGAATGGGGACAGCTCGACGTGGTGCTGCACTCGATTGCCTTCGCGCCGAAGGACGACCTGCAGGGCCGGGTGGTGGACTGCTCGAGGGACGGCTTCCTTGCCGCCATGGAGGTGTCCTGCTGGTCGTTCATTCGCATGGCCAAGCTCGCCGAGCCGCTGATGAAGAACGGCGGCACGCTGTTCTGCATGACGTATTACGGGTCGCAGATGGTGGTCGAGAACTACAATCTGATGGGTCCGGTCAAGGCCGCCCTGGAGGCGGCGACCCGCTATCTGGCAGCCGAACTCGGCCCGAAAGGGATCCGCGTGCATGCGATCTCGCCGGGACCGCTCAAGACACGCGCTGCGTCCGGCATCGCCGACTTTGACGAACTCCTGGCGAAGGCCGAGGCCAAGGCGCCGATGCAGTCGCTGGTCTCCGTGGAGGATGTCGGCCGCACCACCGCCTTTCTCGCCACAGACGCGGCGAAGCTGATGACCGGCGAGACCCTTTATGTCGACGGCGGCTACCACATCATCGACTGAAGCCGATTGGCTCTAGCCTTGTTCCTGAGGGGTATCTTCCACCTCAACCAAGCTGGGCTGAAGCAAGCAGCCAAAGGACCAATTGGTGTTGAGAGTCATGCAGTGCGATGCCAGGCCGGCCAAGCCATTCCTGCCCATTCTGCTCGGCGTAGTTGGCGCACTGCTCCGGGCGGCGCAGTGCGTCTTGGCTGCATTGCGTCTTGGCTGCATTGAGAGAGGCCGGCCTGAGGACGAGGACGCTACCGAAAACCCCCACACCGACTTCAAAAAGCCTCATGGGTTCACGATAATCCGGATGAAGTCGTTCATGAGTCAGCACAGCCAGCGATGATGCAGTAGATCTGGAGACGGTCGTGGATGCAAGAAATCTCAAGTTCAGCTTGCTGATCTTATCGATCATCGGCTCCGCCGGCGGCTGCACCATGTCGACAGAAGAGGAGCAAGCCAAAGCCCAGTCCGAGGATCGGGTCGACTGCTCCACACCGGGTGAAGACATCGAAAAGCTCATGGCTGAGAAGAAGAGGGTCACTGAAGAAAGCGGGGGTGGTGCACTCACGGCCGTGCCAGATCCCGCTGTCGTCGAGATCTTGGGTGGCGACGATACCGTCTCGGAGCAGACGCCGATCGACCAGTACATCGACAAGATCGATCAGCGTGTTCTCAAGATTCGAGAGATATGCCTGCCGGATGTCCAATGCCCAAACTGGGTGATTCGCAGCATGTGTTGAACGCGGTCATCCGACCGGCTTGTCTTGCAGAACGGACCAAGCTGATCCGCCTGTTCGAGATCGAGCAACCACCTCTGCCCCCTTTCAGGTGCTGAACGACGGGATTGCAGCGTTCCTGATCCGTGCGCTGCGCGCGGTCGGCGGGGATGCGGAAGGCGGCCATCACGTGTACTTGCCGCACCGAGCGCAAGCCCCGCCCGAACTTGTGGGGATCGGTTCCGGGCAGAGGTATCCCTTCGGGTCCGGCGCTTGCCTTGAGATGAGCTTCGACCGCGCCTGGCTCGATCGGCCGAACCCACTATGGGCGCTCGGGCACCCAATCCTGTCGGCGGAGCCGCTTGCACAGGATCATGTGCGGAGCGACGACGATAGGCTGACGGCGGCGCTTTTGTGGGTGATCGAGCACGCAGCGCTTTGTGAAGCTTCCTCGCTGGTCAATGCCGCTGGCACCCTTAGCCTATCGCTATGCAGCCTGCAGCGGCGCCTCGCTGGGCTCGACATGTCCTTCGAGGCCCTGGTCGAGGCATGGCGCCATAGGCAGGCCTGCCACCGTTTCGCCGGGTCGGACAAGCCGGTGGGCTCGGTGGCGCGGGCGTTAATCTATCGGCACACTGCGCACTTTGTCCGCGCCTTGCATCGTTGGGAGGGTATGACGCAGCGCACCTGCCGCCGGATATGCTTGGCGCGACATGGCAATCGAGCGTCTGCCGACATGGTCGATATGGATGGCCGGCAAGGCATAGGACTGGCAGCCGATCGGATCGGACCGCTCCCGTACACCTCATCAAGCAGACGGTGACGTCCCAGAGCACGCCTCCGGCGCGGCTGGACCAGCGTGGCGGAAGGACTGGCGATGCAAGCGATGGCGGCAGACCCTGCCGTTCAAACCCTCGACGATTCGGCATCGTCTGGCTGGCCGATGGCATGTTTCCCATGGGACCGGACGTTCGCTGTCCGGAGGAGGCCCCGGCGCACTAGGTAAGCGGGGAAGGCTTCTGGATCGACCGGACACCCGCCACCAGCCGCAACATGGCCGTCTGCGCCAAGACGGCCGGCCATGTCGTTCCGGCCGAACCGCCGCCGCGATCTGAAGACTACCCGCACCCTGCTCTGCCACTGATATCGGCAGGCTCGCTCGTCTTCGTCCCGCCCGGCGTTCCCGGCTGCTGCTGGGGCTGGCGCGCTGGCGGCACGTCCTACCGGGCGCGAGCTGGCGGCATCCGCAGGGTCTGTGCGGCACGCACCACCATAATCAGGCAGCGGGGCCCTGCTGCCGCGATCCCTTCGCGCCAACCCCGGCTGCGCCATGCAAGCTGCTGAAGGTCGGCTCGCCTCGCTGCGCCCCGAGCCACTGCCAGCGATGCCCTGGGCGCGCTCTGGTCCGGCACCGAGATGGACACGAAGATGTCCGCGATCTCGACCGATGCAGCCTGGCGCGCGGTGGACACCGAGAAAGCCTCCCTCGATCTCATGGTCGGCACGAGGTTCCTCTCGCTCGACGTCGGCCTGACGCTCCAACCCGGGCGAGCCCAAAGCCGAAGCTGCGATCTCGACGATAACTGGGCCGATCCGCTGCTTGGCCTGTGTGGACGCTATGAGGTCACCGATGCTTGGTTCCTGACGGCTGCAGCGGATCTGGGCGGCTTTGGCGGCAGCTCGGACGAGAGCTGGCAAGCGGCTGCAACCGTCGGCTACCAGCTTGGCGTCCACTGGTCCGCTCAGGCCGGCTGGCGCAGCATGGAGGTGCGCAAGGAGATCAGAGGCCAATTCGTGGAGGTCGATCTGAACAAGCCGGTCCTCGCGACCGCCTGCGAGTTCAGATTGAAGCTCAGGGTCAAGAAGACGTGGCCGTGCTTCAGCGGGCTGTGCTGATAGCTTAGCTTCTGGAACTGGCGGAGGGACAGGAACCTTGCTGCCTGCATGATCTAAGTCTATGATCCATTTAGTTTCATGAGCGCTTCTCGCACGGCGGCGGCGGCGCGATAACCGGTCCCCGGCACGCCGGTTGATGCTTCAGCGTTGAAGCTCTTCGGACTCCAGAGACGAACTAGGCGGCGGCGCGGGTAAGCCGCCAGCGCAGCCATCAAGTCTCCACAGAACCCTCCCACGGCTGCCTGGGTCCCTATGGCGCCCGGTATCGGCTGCTTGCCCGTCCCATTCCGCTGCCAATGGCGCTGGACCTGAGAGAGGACCTCGTTGCACAGACTCCGGGCTTCGCTGGTCGACGGCTTCCAGGCCAGGGACAGATAGAGGTCCTGAGTGTCGGCGAGCATGCTTGGTGACCTTGCCCCTGAAATGCCCTCGGTCTGAAGCTAGGGTCCGTCGATCAGGAGACGGACGATGAAGAAGAGCCGGTTCAGCGAGGAGCAGATCATCGGGATCCTGAAGGAGGGTCAGGCCGGACTGCCGGTTGCCGAGATCTGCCGGAAGCACGGCATCAGCGATGCGACGTTCTACACCTGGCGGTCGCGATACGGCGGGATGGAGGTGTCGGACGCCCGGCGGCTGAAGGTGCTCGACGAGGAGAACCGTAAGCTGAAGAAGCTCCTGGCCGAGGCGATGCTCGACGTAGCGTCGCTGCGCGAGGCGCTGGGAAAAAACTTCTGACGCCCGGCGCGCGGAGAACGGTCGTGACCTGGGCGATCGAGGAGAAGGGCTACTCGCAGCGGCGTGCCTGCGGGTTGATCGGGATGGAGCCGAAGACGTACCGCTATGCGTCGATCCGGCCGGATGACGCTGGCCTGCGGAGCCGGCTTCGAGCGCTCGTGGCGGACCGTCGGCGGTTCGGCTATCGGCGGCTGCACATCCTGCTCAGGCGCGAGGGCGTCGCCCTCAATCACAAGAAGCTGTTCCGGCTCTACCGCGAGGAACGGCTGACCGTGAGGCGTCGCGGCGGTCGCAAGCAGGCTCCCGGCACCCGCGCTCCGATGACGCTGCCGCAGGGACCGAACCAGCGATGGTCGCTCGACTTCGTGTCCGACATTCTGATGGACGGCCGGCGCTTGCGCGTGCTGGTGGTCGTGGATGACTTCACCCGCGAGTGCCTGGCACTGGTCGCCGACACGTCTCTGTCGGGCCGGCTGGTCGTGTGCGAACTCGACCGGATCGTCGAGTTGCGCGGCCGCCCGCTGCAGATCGTCAGCGACAATGGCACCGAGCTGACGTCGCACGCGATCCTGCTCTGGCAGGAGGAGCGAGACGTCGCCTGGCACTACATCGCACCATTGCCGGTCAGCAGACCGGCAATCCGATCCTGAAGGGAGCACCGGCAGGAGCCGGTGCAGGGGCAAGCCGATCCAGAACGCCTTCGTCGAGAGCCTGAACGGCCGCTTCCGCGGCGAATGCCTCAATGAGCACGTGTTCCGGGGCTTGCTCATGGCGCGACGGACCATCGATGCTTGGCGGGACGACTACAACGGCCACCGGCCCCACACGAGCCTCGGCGGCCTCACCCCGAACGAGTTCGCAACCCGGTCCAGACAGGACCACGACCAGAACGGACTCTGGTTATGAACGGGGCCAATCAGGGGGCAAGGTCACGGGCCACCGCGTCCTGCTCGTCGGGCGGAAGCACTTGCCCCAGCAACCATGCACGGCCCTTGGGTCCGAGCAGGTCGGCGTGCGGGCAAGGCGGCACCAGATGGGCATGCAGGATTAACTGGATGATGGTCTTCAGCCGGGCGCGCTGCCGCACGATCTGGTTGCGCCGGGTGACCTGCCGCCGCAGCGCCAGGGTTCGCTGGTCCGGCACCCAGACCTCCGGCAGGAAGCCGCTCGCGTACAGCCGTGCCAGCATGGTCGCGTCGATCACGTCGGTCTTGATGCGCGCCTCGGCGATCAGCCGCACCTGGCCCTCGCTGGCCTCCTTGCCAGCGTCCCTGCGGGAAGCGGATCCATCGGCTCCTGCCGATGGATGGATTGGCGATCGCCACCCGGCCGACATGTGAGCCGATCACCTCCGCAACCGCCGTGGCGTTGCCGGTCGCCTCCACCACCACATGGTCGTCGTGCGCAAGCTACCTTGCGAACGCTCCTAGATGTTCGCGTGTCATGCCGACGCGCCCGAGCCGGGAAATCTTGCCGTCGTCCAGCATCACCGCCTCGGCGAACACGCGGTGGATGTCCGAACCCACCACCCTCATTAGCCCGCCTCCGCCTGCTGTCGTGATCACGGGAGCTGGCGGGCAACACGGCAACTACGGATCCGCCATGCCTCTCCACCACGGCAGACAACATTGCATGTTCGGATACGCAACTGGGCTATTGCATGCAATTTCTAGTAACTGTACTCCACATTGCGATCAGGTGTGTGGGCGACGACGGAGCGCGGCGTGGAGAAGTTGATCATCGAAGTTCGCGTCAACGAGTATGCAATGCGCGACGGCAACCCCAACGTGCCTTGGACGGCCCAAGAAATTGGCCGGGATGCGGCTGCCATCCGCACGGCCGGTGCTTCGATCCTGCATTTCCATGCCCGCCAGCCGGACGGCTCGCCCGCGCACGGCTATGACATTTATGCCGATACGATCCGCGCCATCCGGAACAACAGCGATCTGTTGATCCATTCCACGCTGGGCCAGATCACCGTGCAGGGGGACGAGGCGCGCGTCGCGCACATCCGGCGCCTGGTCCAGGATCCGGCGCTCCGCCCGGAACTGGCGTCGATGGACATCGGCAGCACCAACATCGATGTCTACGACCCGGTGGCGAAGCGGTTCACCACGACGTCCAAAAGCTACGTTAACAGCACCGAGACGCTGCTCTTCTTCGCGAAGACCTTTCGCGAGATCGGCGTCAAGCCGGCGCTCGCCTGCTGGGCCATCCCGTTCCTGCGCTATGTCGAGGCGTTCCAGGAAATGGGACTGCTGGACGATCCTGCCTACCTGCTCCTGGTCCACACCGACCGCAGCATCCTGGGCGGCCATCCGCCCACCGCCGCCGGGCTGCGCGCCTTTCTGGACTTCCTGCCAAAGCGCCGGCCGGTCCAGTGGACCGTGAATGCCAAACCCGGAAACCTGTTTCCGATCGCCGCCCAGGCGATCCACGCCGGCGGGCATGTGGCGATCGGGATCGGCGACGATCCCTATACGGAGCTGAGCGCCCCCACCAACGCCGAACTCGTGCGCCGGATCGTCGATCTGGCGAAGGCCTGCGGACGGGAAATCGCCACGCCAAGCGAGGCCAGGGCGATGCTGAACATCCCTGACTGAGGGAGCCAAGGGCTTTCCGACGACATCGATCAAACAAAAGCAACGGAGGCTAACATGTGGAAGCGAGCAGTTCTCGGCAGTGCCTTGTCACTGGCCATCTCGGTCTCGGCGGCGCAGGCCGAGACCATCAACTGGAAGATGCAGTCCCTGATGCCGGCGGGCTCGACCGCCAACAAGGTGTTCGAGGACTTCACCAAGAATGTCGACGCAATGTCGGGCGGCCGGTTGAAGATCGAGGTCATGCCGGTCGATTCGGTGGTTGCCGCCGACCAGACCCTGGAAGCGATTGGCCAGGGCATCCTGGATGGGCATTTTGGCTCACCCGGCTACTTCGCGGGCGAGGATCCGGCGTTCGGCGTGCTGGGCTCGTTCATGGCGGGCTACGACACGCCGCTGCAGTTCCAGATGTTCTATGAATATGGCGGCGGCACCGAGATCGCCCGCGAACTCTATCAGGACTACAACGTCCATTTCGTGGGTCCGTCCTTCTGGCAGGCCGAATCGATCCCGGCGCGCAAGCCGATCCGCAGCGCCGAAGACTTCAAGGGCGTGAAGATCCGCGCACCCGGCGGCGTGGTAGGCCAAGTGTTCTCCGCGCTTGACGCAAGCGTCGTCTCGCTGCCTGGCAGCGAGATCTTCCAGGCGCTCAGCACCGGCGTGATCGACGCCACCGACTACAGCACGCTCGGCCAGAACGCCCAGGTGGGCCTGTACCAGACCGCCAAATATTCGCTCTATCCCGGGATCAGCTCGATGCCGGCCTGCGACATCTCGGTGAATCTGGACCGCTGGAACGAACTGCCGGACGATTTGAAGGCGATCGTCGAGACCGCGACCAGGCAGTTCGCGGCGGACATGAACGCGCAGACCCTGATCGACGACCAGAAGGCCGCCAAGAGCGTGGTCGCGGACGAGGGAGTCGAACTGATCGACTGGTCCCCGGAGGAACGCCAGAAGCTGCGCGGCATCGCCGCCGAGGCGGTGAAGGAATATGCCGAAGGCAGCGAGTTCGCGAAGAAGGCCTACGAGGCGCACATCGCCTTCATGCAGCAGATCGGCCTGCTCTGACCGGAGGGGCAGGGGCCCCAGGTCCCTGCCCCGCCTTCCTCGCCTGGATGCGTTCTCGCCTCTCTCTCAGGATTTCGCGACATGTGGATCGACCGCCTGTCGAAGGCGTCCGGCGCCCTCGCGGCAGCACTGATCGTCCCGGCGATCGCGATCTCCACCTATGAGGTGATCGCGCGCTACGGCTTCAGCCAGCCAACCAATTGGGTGCATCCGCTGACCACCAGCCTGTGCGCGCTGACCTTCGTGCTGGCGGGCCCCTATGTGCTGCAACGCCAGGAATTCATTCGCGTCACCTTCGTCTATGACCGGTTCGGTCCACAGATCCGGCGCATGATCGACCTGTTCTCCGCTGCCCTCCTGATCCTGTGGGCGCTGGTGCTGAGCTATGCTGCCTGGCTCCAGGCCGCAGCGTCGATCTTCCGCTTCCGCGGCGGGCGGTGGCGCCCGGAGACGCTGGGCTCGGCCTGGGACGTGCCGCTGCCCGCATTGGTTCGCGGCGTGCTGTTCCTGGCTTGCGTGCTCCTGCTGCTGCAGGCTGTCGTGAACTTCATGCGGGCGGCGCGCCGGCTGGAGGTCGCTCATGGAAATTGAGCTGATCACGGTCCTGATGTTCGGCGGCATGATCCTGCTTATGGTGCTGGGCGTGCCGCTCGGCGTGGTGACCGGCATCATCGCCACCTTCTTCATCCTGGACTTCGACCGGCTGAGCAGCCTGATCCTGATCACCGGCCGGATTTACAGCTTCATCAACACCTATGTGCTCGTGTCCCTGCCATTCTTCATCTTCATGGCGGGGATGATGGAGCGCACCGGGGTGGCCCGCGACCTGTTCGACGCGATGAGCGTCTGGGGGGGCAGGCGACCGGGCGGCCTGGCGGCAATGACCACGGTGGTCGCGATCATCATGGCGGCGATGACCGGCGTGGTCGGCGGCGAGATCATGCTGCTCGGCATGATCGCCCTGCCCCAGCTCCTGCGCATGGGCTACGACGAGAAGCTGGCGCTGGGCACGATCGGCGCGGGCGGCGCGCTCGGCTCGATGATCCCGCCCAGCATCAACCTGATCATCTACGGCCTGACCGCCAACGTCTCGGTGGGCGACCTGTTCACCGCCGCATTCCTGCCGGGCTTCCTGATGGCCGGCAGCTTCATCGCCTACATCCTGGTCCGCTGCCACCTGAACCCGGCCATGGGCCCGCCGCCTGCAGACGAGCGCCGCAACATGCCGCTAGGGGAGAAGCTGGCGCTGCTGCGCCGAATCGTCATGCCGCTTCTGATCGGTGCCGGGGTGCTGGGCAGCATCTATCTGGGCGTGGCCGCCGTGACCGAGGCCGCGGCGTTGGGGGCGGCCGCGATGATCCTGGTGGCGGCGCTGCGCCGCGAGCTCACCTGGTCGATGCTGGCCGATGTCTCCATGCAGACAATCCGCACCTCCGGCATCGTGCTCTGGCTGGTGTTCGGTGCCGTGGCATTGATCGGAGTCTACAATCTCCTGGGCGGCACCAGCTTCGTGAAGGACCTGTTCCTCGGCTCCAGCCTGCCGCCCTGGGCGATCATCGGCGTGATGCTGGCGATCTGGGTGTTCCTCGGCGCCTTCATGGAGGGCACCGCGATCTGCCTGCTCACCGTGCCGATCTTCGGTCCGGTCGTGACAGGCCTGGGCTATGACCTGGTCTGGTTCGGCGTCCTGTTCGCGATCACCTGCCAGATCGGCTACCTGACTCCGCCGTTCGGCACGGCCGCCTTCTACATGAAGAGCGTGACTCCGCCGCACATCACGCTCGAGACGATCTTCAACGCTTTTTGGCCCTTCTCCTTCCTCCAGTGCCTGCTGCTGGCACTCGTCTGGGCCTTCCCGATCCTGGCCAGCTACTGACCTGCCGGAACCGCTATCATGACCTCTGCTGAAACAACCCAACCCGTCGAAGCAGCCCCTACAGGCGCGCTGGCGGGCCTGCGCGTCCTCGACATCGGCACCTTCATTGCTGCTCCCTATGCCGCGACGATCATGGCCGAGTTCGGTGCGGAGGTGCTCAAGATCGAGCTGCCCAAGATCGGCGACCATGCCCGGCGCCTGGGCACCCAAACCGAGTGCGGCGATACGCTCGTCTGGCTGAGCGAGGCGAGGAACAAGAAGTCAGTCTGCCTGGACCTGCGCACGCCGGAAGGTGCCAAGCTGTTCAAGGACTTGGTCCGGGTCAGCGACGTGGTGTGCGAGAACTTCCAGGCAGGGACGCTGGAGCGCTGGGGCCTGGGCTGGGACGTCCTGTCGGCCGTCAACCCGAAGCTGATTCTATTGCGCGTGTCCGGCTACGGCCAGACCGGACCATATGCCAACCGGCCGTGCTTTGGCCGGATCGCCAACGCGTTCGGCGGCATCTCGTTCCTGTCCGGCGAGCCGGACCGGCCCCCGGCGCAGCCTGGCTCGGCCACGCTCGCCGACTACATGGCCGGGCTCTACGGTGCTCTTGCCGTACAGATGGCGCTGCAGGCGCGCCACCGTACCGGCGAGGGCCAGGTCATCGACATGGCGCTCTACGAGGCGATCTTCCGGATCCTGGACGAGGTGGCGCCGGCCTACGACCGGTTCGGCTTCGTGCGCCGGCGCGAGGGTGCAGAGACCCCGATCGTAGTCCCACACAGCCACTACCCGACCTCGGACGACCGCTGGGTGGCGATCGCCTGCACCAACGACAAGATCTTCGGCCGGCTGGCCGACGTCATGGGTCGTCCGGAGCTCAAGGATGACCCGCGCTACGCCACCAACAAGGCGCGGATCGAGCGGCGCGGCGAGGTCAACGGCATGGTTGCTGACTGGACCGGGTCGATGCCGCGCGACGAGGTGCTGGCTTGCTGCTCAGGCGCCGAAGTGCCGTGCGGCCCGGTCTACGGGATCGACGAGATCTTCACCGATCCGCACTATGCCGCGCGCGGCAACATCCTGCGCGTGACCGATCCGAGGGCAGGGGAGGTTGCGATCCCGAACGTCATCCCGCGCATGAGCGGCACGCCCGGTGCCGTGCGTTGGCTGGGCCCGGCTCTGGGTGCACATACCGACGAGGTGCTGCGTGGCCTGCTTGGCCTGGATGCGGCGCACATAGAAGAGTTGCGCGGCAAGGGTGCTATTTAGGCACCGCCCGCATCTCGATCCGGAGACCGCATGAAACTGACCTCTCAAGAGCTGACCGCCCGCATCCGCGACATGATCCTGCGCGGAGAGTTCGTCTCCGGCCAGCACCTGCGTGAGGCGGCCCTGGCCGAGCAGTTCGCCGTCTCCCGCACGCCGGTGCGCGCGGCCCTGGCCGCCAACGAGAAGGACGGCCTTCTCGAGTACAACCCGAACCGCGGCTTCATCGTCCGGCCCTTCCATGTCCGCGACATCATCGAAGCCTACGAAATGCGAGCGCTCTTGGAGGGGATGGCCTGCCGGGTGACCGCCGAGCGCGGCATGAAACTGGATGCGGAACGCTCCGCCCGTCAGGCGATCGACCAAGTCGAGAAGCTGCTGCGCAAGACCGGCCCGCTCGACGACCATGCCCGCGATTGCTGGCGCCAGCACAACCAGGTGTTTCACCAGAGCATCATCGACTCGGTCGAGAACCGCTTCCTGCAACCGATGCTGCAGATGGTCCGGCAGATCCCCTCGGTCTACCCACCAATCTTCGCCTCCTACACGGCAGAGGAACTCGCCCAGTACAACCAGGAGCACAAGAAGATCCTGGAGTGCATCATCGACCGCCAGGCGGTGCGGGCCGAGCATTTGATGCGCGAGCACATCCTGAGCGCCGGCGAGACCCTGCGCACCTCGATCCGCGATGCACAGCGCACGGACGACGCCATCGTGCCGACAGCGGAGCATGCCGTCATCTCATCCGCGGAGCCGCCGCGAGGGCGCGCTCCGGCCCCGCCTTCGGAGTGATTCCATGTATGTACCGCCGCGCGCGCTCCTTTTCGTGCCTGCCCATCGCGACCGCTTTCGCGAGAAGGCCGTCGGCTTTGCCGTCGATGCCCTGATCCTTGACCTGGAGGACGCGGTGCCGCCCGTCGAGAAGCCGATGGCCAGGGAAAAGGCCGCCGAGTTCGTCGGGGCACATCCGGGCCGGGCGTTCGTGCGGATCAATCCGGTGCGCGCCTCGACCGCGTTCACCGTCGCCTGCGGGGAAGAGGACCTGGCGGGCGTGGTTCATCCCAGCCTGCGCGGCATCGTCCTGCCCAAGATCGAGGCGGCCGCCGACGTGCTGGAGCTGGATGCGCTGCTGCGCGCCTGGGAGCGGGCCCGCGGCCTGCCGTGCAGCACGTTGGAGCTGATCGGCATCGTCGAGACCGCCAAAGGCATCTTGAACCTCGGCGACATCGTGCAGGCGCGGATCGCCCGGCCGTTCTGCCTGGCCTTCGGTGCCGGCGACTTCACGGGTGACCTCGGCGTCGAGTGGACCAGTGACGAGGCGGAGTGCCAGCATGCCCGCAGCGCCGTGGTGATTGCCTCGCGTGCCGGTGGGCTACCCAGCCCGATCGACAGCGTGTTCGCCGACATCCGCGACAGCGACGGCCTCCTGGCCAATGCGCGGCGGGTCAAGGCCATGGGCTACCAAGGCAAGCTGGCGATCCATCCGGACCAGGTCGGCATCATCCAGGACGTGTTCGCGCCGGAGCCGCAGGAAGTGGACTGGGCACGGCGCGTGCTGAACGGGATGCGGCAGGCCGAGGAGCAGGGCCATGGCGCGTTCACGGTCGACAACAAGTTGATCGACTATCCGATCCTGGAGCGCGCCAAGGCGATCATAGACCGCACCAAGCGCTACGGGAGCTGATCGATCAGGGAGCGGCGCATAGTGACTGTGCTGCCTGCTGGTCGGTGATCAGCAGGTTGGCGTAGCCGGCGGCCAGCACGGCGCGCATGATCTCCCCCTTTTCCGGCCCGCGCAATGCCAGGATGCGGGTGGGCGCCACCGCCAGCCGGTCCGGTGCTACGCCGACCACCCGGCGGTTGACCGGATGTTCGAGCAGGCGACCGTCCGACTTCATAAGATGGCCGAGGAGGTCGCCGACGGCACCCGCGGCGCCGAGCGAAGCCTGTTCCGCGTCGGTCAGAAGGCCGGGTGTCAGGGGTGGCGCATCGGCGCCGAGCATGCCGACGCTGAACAGGACCATCTGCGTCCGTTTCGCGTGGGCGGGGATCTCTGCCACCGAGGCTTGTGCGTCCAGGAGGTCGCGCAGCGCCGGCGCAGATCACTCTGCAGCCGGACGCTCGCAGTATGGTCTGTTGCAGGGTCAGATCCTGGTCCAGCGTGCTGACTTGGGCATAGCCGTAGCTGGCCATAGGGGAAGAAGCCTTATCTCGATAGCCTCTAGAGGATGTTCCGGACTGAGTAGATGACCAGATTGGGGGTATGACGGATGCTCCTCGCGCCTGCCGGTACCCTACTGACTGCAGTCAGGAGGAGTGGGCGTTCGTTGCGCCCTACCTCACGCTTCTGCCGGAGGAGGCCGGGCAGCGTCGGCACGACCTTCGGGCCGTGTTCGACGCCCTGCGCTGGCTGATGCGAGCGGGTGCTCCCTGGCGCATGCTGCCCGGCGACTTTCCGCCCCGGCATGCGGTCTACGACCAGGCCCGGCGTTGGATGATGGCGGGCGTGTTCGAGGTCATGGTGCACGATCTGCGCGTCGTGCTGCGCTTGGCGCAGGGGCGTGCCCCCGAGCCGAGCGCGGTGGTTCTGGACGCACGCACGCTTCAGAGTACTCCGGAGAGCGGGGCACGGGCGGGCTATGATGGAGCCAAGCGGCGCAAGGGCTTCAAGGTACATGTGGCGGTGGACACGCTGGGGCACCTCCTGGCGCTGCACGTCACCTCCGCCACGGACGGGGACCGGGCGCAAGTGGCTCACCTTGCCCAGGCGGTGCAGGAGGCTGCCGGCCAGAACGTCGAACTTGTTTACGTCGACCAGGGCTACACCGGCGCCGAGCCGGCCCAAGCTGCCCAAGAGCACGGCATCGTGCTGGAGATCGTGCACTTGCCCGAGGCCAAGCGCGGCTTCGTGCTGCTGCCGCGACGATGGGTGGTTGAACGCTCCTTCGCCTGGGCCGCCCGCTTCCGCCGCCTTGCCCGTGATTACGAGCGTCTGCCCCAGACCCTGGCTGGACTGCATTTCGTCGCCTTCGTCACCCTCATGCTCAGCAAGACAGTCGCGCTGTTCGACTTGGTCCATAACACGCTCTAGACCTTTCGCGTCGGCTATCTTGGAAGATCAGGAACACCCATGTGAGACAGAGGAGGGTGTCTCGGCTGATCGTCTTGCTAAGGTACACCCTAGTAGAACGCGCCGTTGCTGCGGACGACGCCATGTAGACACCACTGCCGCATCCGGCGTTCAACCGTTCCACCGGCCCTTATGATGCCTTCCCGGCCGAACTGCCGCTAGATCTTCCCCAGGGCACCATGACCTTGAAGTTAGCATCATGCACTGCCGGATCTGCTCCAGGAGCGTCAGGTCCATCGGCGGGCAGTTGTCTAGGATCGCCTACTGGAAGGTTTCAGGTTGGCAAAGCAGCCATCCGCGACTGCAGAGCTTCTGCTTGTAAGACGCCCGCAGGCCGATGTTTTTCGAGTTAACTATCTACTGACAATTCTACCATATCGTTCGGGCGAGGCTACTCTACCGGCCAGAATGAAGTGTGCTATGCTGCAGAACAGGCGCTATGAGCTTCCGGAGCCGAACGAGGGCATTTGATCATGCAACGACTGACTTCCCCCAGCATTCTCTGCATCAGTCTTGCTGCGACCGCGGTAGCTCCCGGTGCCTTGGCCCAGACCTCGGAAGCCGACGCGCCGGTCCATCCGCTGAAAGAGGCCTATTTCGGCGAGTAGCACGTCCATACGGGCGTGTCGATGGACGCGTTCATCGCCGGCAACCGCCTGACCCCGGACGATGCCTACCGCTTCGCCAAGGGCGAGGAGATGATGGTCAACGGCAGCCTGCACAAGATCAAGCGTCCGCTCGACTGGGTTGCGGTGACCGACCATGCGGAGTTCATGGGCGAGGCCTACAGCCTGATGAACGAGGGCGCGCCGGGCTATGACAACGAGGTCGCTGTGGCCTTCCGCGAAGCGCCGGACCTGGAGACGGCGCTTCGTCTCTACAACCAGTACGTGCTGGTCCCGCTGGCCGGCGGCGGTGACCCGCACCCGGCATTCTTCCAGGGTACGGAGGCGATCAAGACGACCTGGCAGAAGAACTTCGAGGCGACTGAAACGCATTACCAACCTGGCACCTTCACCACGATCCATGCCTATGAATGGACCTCCGCGCCCGGCGGCTCGAACCAGCACCGGAACGTCTTCTTCCGTGATGCCAATGTGCCCGATCTGCCCTTCTCGGCGAATGAGGGCGACGATCCCGAGGAACTCTGGGCCTGGATGCAGGCGCAGCGCGATGACGGCAAGCGGGTCTTCGCCATTCCGCACAACTCGAACGAATCCAAGGGGCTGCACTTTGCCGAGGCGACGCTTTCGGGCGTGCCGATAGGCGTTGATTATGCCACCGTCAGCGCCAGCATGGAGCCGCTGGTCGAGATGATGCAGGTGAAGGGCAATTCCGAGGTGGTGCCGAACTTTTGGCCCAATGATGAGTTCGCCGATTTCGAGAACGCGGTTTCGATCCAGCGGTTCAGCGGCCGGGGGTTCATCAAGGAAAACTTCGTCCGCTACGGACTGGGGCGCGGCATCAAATACAACGCCGATATCGGCGTGAACCCGTTCAAGTACGGCTTCGTCGGCGGCACCGACAGCCATAATGGCACCCCCAGCAATGTTGAAGAGGACAACTACACGGTGGGCAGCCACGGGCTCGCCGACCGGACGGCAGAGGTGCGCGCGCAATCGGTGCTCGAGGGCGAGATGCTGATCTCGGATTCGAACCCCGGCGCGCTGACCGCCGTCTGGGCGGAGTCCAACACCCGCAGCGCCATCTGGGACGCGATGCTGGCCAAGGAGACCTTCGCCACCAGCGGCCCGCGCATGAAGGTGCGCGTCTTCGCCGGGCAGGGCTTCGCCGAAAGCTACGACAGCTATGACGCGATGGTCACCGACGGCTACGCAAAGGGCGTGCCCATGGGTGGCGACTATGCCGGCGTCGAGGCTCCGCAGTTCCTCGTCTGGGCGATGAAGGACCCGATCGGCCCCAACCTCGACCGGATCCAGATCATCAAGGGCTGGTACGAAGACGGCGAAATGAAGGACACGGTTTACAACGTCGCTGCTTCGGGCGACCGGCTGCAGGCGGATGGCAGCGTGACGTCGATCGACGCGCCGATCGACATGGCAACGGGCGAGTTCAACACCGAGAAGGGCGATCCGGAACTGATGACGGTCTGGACCGATCCCAACTGGGATCCGCAGCAGGAGGCCTACTACTACGCCCGCGTGCTGCAGCTGCCGACCGCGCGCTAGACGCTATACGACGAACTGCGCGAAGGGGTCAGTTACGCCGAGGACGTGAAGCGCGAGATCGTCGAACGGGCCTGGGCCTCGCCGATCTGGCACGAGGTGAACTGAGGCCCGCAATGCTGAGACAGATCGCGAGGGAGCCGCTTGTCCATTTCGTGGCGCTGGGCGGGCTGCTGTTTGCCGCGTGGTCGTGGGTGGCCCCGCAGCAGGCGGAGGGGCCGGGCGACGAGGTCATCCTCCTCGACCAGGCGCAGCTCGACTACCTGGAAACGCTCTGGACGGCGCAGTGGAAGCGCAAGCCCTCGCCGCAGGACATGGCGGCGATCGTCGACCGCCACCTGCGGCAGGAGGTGTTCTACCGCGAGGCGCTGCGCATGGGACTCGACCACGACGACCAGATCATCCGCACGCGCCTTGCCCAGAAGATGGAAGCGGTTGCCAGCGATCTCGGCACATTGATGCAGCCGCCGACGGCGGACCAGTTGCGAGCCTTCCACGCCACGCGACCAGACCTGTTCACCCTGCCGCAGTCCTTCGCCTTCCGCCAGGTGCTGTACCTGCCGGCCGAGGCCGACGACGCGGCGCTGGAGGCTACGCTTGCATCTTTGCGTGAGGGCGGCGCTGTGCCCGAGGGCCGGCGGAACAAGCTGTCCGTGCCGCTGGACTGGGACCTGATCCCGGCGCAAGACGTGGAAAACGCCTTTGGCGGCGGTTTCGCGGCGTCGCTCTCCGAACTGCCCGTGGGAAGCTGGTCGGGGCCAGTCCGCTCGGGGCTCGGCCTGCACCTTGTGCAGGTTACCGAGCGCCAGCCGGAACGGCTCGTGCCCTTCGAGGAGATCCGCGACGTCGTCGCCCGGCAGTACGAGTATTACACCGTGCTCGACGCGCAGGAACGCGTGTTCCGCGAATTGCTGGGCCGCTACGAGGTTCGGATCGAGGCCGGGGCGGTACCCGAGGCGGTGCGACAGGAGTATGTCGGGCGATGATCCTGCGCCTGATTCTTGCCCTTGCCTTCTGCTTGCTCACGCCAGCCCTGGCGGCGGGACATGAAATCCGCCCTGCCTTCCTGCAGATCGACGAGGTCGCGTCGCAGCGCTACGAGATGCTGTGGAAGGTGCCGACCCGCGGCGGCCTGGTGCAGGACATCCGTCCGGCCTTCGATCCGGGCTTCACCCTGACCCAGCGGCCAGGCGAGACCATCGTCGATGGCTTCGTCATCTTCCGTTACAGCCTTGCGGGCGACACGGAGCTGCCCGGCACCACATTGCGCATCGACAATCTCGACCGAACAACGATCGACACGCTGGTCAATGTCGAGCTGCGGGACGGCACGCATCACAGTTTTCTGCTGCGGCCGCGCGACAGCGCCGTGACGATTCCCGAGGCACCCTCCGCCTGGGCCGTGGTCCGGACCTATTCATGGCTGGGGATGCAGCACATCCTCGAAGGCGTCGATCACCTGGCCTTTGTCGCCGCGCTGATGCTGGTCGTGCGCGGCTGGCCGATGCTGCTCAAGACCGTGGCCGCCTTCACCGTCGCTCACTCGATCACGCTTGCCCTGGCTACCCTCGGCTATGTCACCCTGCCGCCGCCCCCGGTCGAGACGCTGATCGCGCTCAGCATCCTGCTGGTCGCCGCCGAGGCCATCCACCTGCGCCGGGGTCGCGCCAGCCTCGCCACCCGCTGGCCCTGGGTCGTCGCCTTCGCCTTCGGCCTGCTGCACGGGCTGGGCTTCGCCGGGGCGCTGAGCGAGATCGGCCTGCCGCAGCGCGACATCCCGCTTGCGCTCCTGTTCTTCAACATCGGCGTGGAACTGGGTCAGATCGCCTTCATCACTCTAATCCTTATCACCCTCGCCGCCTTGCGCCGGCTGACTCCCTTGCCGAAGTCCGCGCCCGCCGCAGCGGCCTACGGCATCGGGACCATCTCAGCCTTTTGGGTGTTCGAGCGGCTAAACGGGATGTTCTTCTGAGGTCGGCCCAGGCCGGGCTTCCCCACCATGATGACGTAAATCTCGCCTGAGGTGGGGCAGCCCGAAATCGCCAAGACCGGCGGGACCAGCCGCGGCCGGACGATCTATGCCGCGGTGGCGGGGCCAGGCGGATGCTGTGCCTGCACATGCATGATGGTCCGGTGGGGCTGCATGAGAGTGGCCCGGTGACAAAAGCAGTCTCCACCTGATTGTCGAGATTGAAGGTGTTCAGGTTCTCGTTGTTCCAGGACGAGCCGCAATTGGCGAGCGACGGGTTGGAGGCGTTCAGCAAACTGAAGTAGAGGCTCTGGTAGTCCCCGTCCAACAGGAGGTAGCGAACGTTCTGGCGGAAGTTCCAGTGATCGTTGAACCGGTGCTGGAACTCGTAGCCGATGCTCGCCAGCGTCCGGTCGGAATCATCAAAGTCCGGCTTGCCAAGATAGGTATGGCTGGAGAGCAAATTTTTTTATATGTTGGCGTGTATTGGTTGAGCAGGCCATAATAATTCATTTCTGCATCGACCTCAGCAGTAGCTTGAACCTCGGATGGTCACGTAGCGGATCGAGGTCGGGATCCTGTGCCATCCATGCCTTCCGATCGTTGCTGGCACGCGGAATGACTTGCTCAAGCAGTGCTAGCGCTTCATCGGCATTGCCAAGCAATGAATGTACGCAGGCGACGTTGTACTGCGTGTGCAAATCGTCCGGCTCGATCGCGAGCGCACGCGCCGCCCAATACCGCGCGCGCTCGGCGTCTCCCAAAGCGGCGCTGGACGTTGCTGCGCTGTATGCCGCCGTCGCGTTATCCGGTACTGTTCCAGGACCCGCTGCGCCCGTTCCAGGCTGGCACGATAGGCTTCGCGCGCCTCATCATCGCGTCCTAGCTTGTGACAGATTACCGCCACAAGGAGACTGCCGCGAAACCCTGGCATTGGCCCTGCTGCTGTGATCAGAGCGCGGAGCGGCCGATGGTGCACAAGGCGGCGGGTCAGGTGAGCCTGGTGAGGCGCTTTTGCCGGCAGCCTTTGGCAGCAACCAACGTCTGAAGCGGATCAGGGAGCAGGTCGACTGGCAGCCGATCGAGGCGATTTTGGGATCGACGTGCAGAGCACCGACGGGGCGGCCCGCTTATCCACCGCTGATTTAGCTCAAGGCCTTGCTCCTCCAACAGTGGTACCCTCTTTCGGATCGTGATCTCGAAGAAGCCCTGGTCGATCGGCTGAGCTTCCGGCGGTTCTGTGGCCTGGGTCTGTAGGATGCGATGCCGGACGCAACCACCTTGTCGTGCTTTCGGATCGAATTGGCCGAGGCAGGTTTGGCGGAGATGGTCTTCGACGCCTTGAACCGGCGGTTGGAACAGGGTGGCCTCTTCATCAAGGCGGGCACCATGATCGATGCGACCTTGGTGGAAGCCGACGTGAAGCGACCGCCCATGCGCGAGGGTGAGGTGTCGGAGCGGGACCCTGCCACCGGCTTCACCCGCCGAGGACAACGCAGCTTATTCGGCTACAAGGCACATCTGGCCGTGGATCAAGGCACCGACCTGATCCGCAAGGCGATCCTGACCAGCGCCAACATCGGCGAGAGCACTGCCGCCGATGCCCTTATCTGCGGCGACGAGGCGGCGGTGCTGGCCGACAAGGCCGATGAATCGATGACGCGGCGAGAGGCCTTGGCCGCCATCGGCATCGTCGACCGGATCATGCACCGCCGGCAGGCAGGCAAGCGCCAGCCGAATTGCACCAATGGATGAACGTCGCGATCACGCCGCTGCGCGGCCAGATCGAGAAGGTCTTCGGCACCATGAAGCGACGCTACCTCTACCGCCGGGTCCGCTACCGCGGGATGATCCGCAACCGCTGCCAGCTGTGGCTGCTCTGCATGGCCATGAACCCACCAAGAGCCGGTCAGCTCACCGGCTGAATGGGCGTCAGAACGCACAATGGCGACCAACTTGGCCTCGCCGGTCCACCTGTGCAGGCGGACAGCCGTGCCCGGCATTGCGGCCGCGCCTAATACCCAACTCATCCGTGCCGAAGCGAGGCTTTCGCGGCAGTCTTATGAGGCCATCTCAACGTGGCCGGCCCACGACGATCAGGCTCTGTCCCCAGGTGACAAGTTCGTCTTTGCCGTCGTTGTCCACGTCAAACATCAGCGGAAAGGCGGCCCACTGGTCGTACTCGGTTTGCCCGACGACGTGTTCGACCTTGGATCCCTTGAGGTTCCAGTACCAGTCGGTGGAAAGAAGCTTGTCTCCGTTGCCGTTGAACACCTGGCCGAACATGGAGACGATCTCGTCGGTACGCGTGTCGCCGTCCAACTCGGCGTTCTGCATGGGGACGACCCGGGCCTGGATCTTGCGCACGAGCTTGCCGTTCGCATCGAGAACATGCGTTTCCGTCGTGTTCGATCCTCGCTGAGTTACTGTCACGGACAGCGGCTTAGGTGCGGGCTCCAGTTGGGCTATGGACAGCTCCTGAGGGTTCGGGATCGTCTTGGAGAAGCCCCAGAGCCAGTTGCAGTTGCTGGCATCGAACGCACCGCCGCCGCTAGCACCGATGGCCACCGCCACAAGCCGGGACGATGCAGGATCGAGCTTGGCCACCCGGATGGCATCGACATGATCGCCAGCGGACCAGCCCTTCAGGGTGCAGCGGATCTTGCCATTGAAGTCGAGGGCATACTTGCCGGCAAAGAAGTACTCCTGGTAGCCGTCGTTGTTGGCGTCCACACCTGCGGTGTGATGGCCTGCATGGCAGGTATCGGCGTGCCAGAGCTGTTTGAGGTTGGTGTCATAGGCAACCACCCGGACCCAGTTGTCGATATAGTTCTTGTTGTTGCACTTCCCGCTGCCGCCCGGCTGCTGTTGAGACACCAAGATGATTGGTTTTTTATCCGACTGCTTCCGATAGGCTGCGATCAGGCAATGACTGGAAGACGAGACACTTTGGTCGGGCAGGCTGATCCGCCGGATTTCTTTGCCCGTCGCTCCATTGCGCTGCACCACCAGCTTGGTCGATCCGGACTGCCAGCAGTGCAGGACATCGTCCTTGTTATCGCCGTTCAGGTCCATGATCACGGCAGCGTCGCGATGAGTGTAGGCTCCGGTGGTTATCCTGCGGCCAGAACTGTTGATGATCTGCCAGATCTTGTTCCCCTGATTCCCATAGAGCCGCATGATGCGGTTTCCGTTCCAGTGCAGGAATTCCGAGGTGCCGTTGCCATTAAAGTCCAGTGGCAGCACGCTTGAGTAGTTGTTGTCGAGTGCATTTCCATCCAGCTCGATCTTCCGGATTATATCCACTTTGAGCGAAGACTTGCCGCTCGCAGACGAGCCGGCGTGGGCGACTGGAACATAGTCCATGCCGCGGTGAGGGGTCCGGTGCAGAAGGACACGGTCCAGCAGGCGCATGTCCAACCCATTCTCATCGGCGCGTACTCGCTTCTGTGTCGTGACAGAAGCAATGGAAACTACCAGCAGCAGAGTCGCAGAAAGAACGGTGGCTTTCTTCATCTTTCTTTCCCGAGCCGTCGCACGCCATTCAACGTATTTAAGAGGTGGTGGCGTTAGATCTTGCATGCCTCCCAGTAATTTTGTCGCGTGTGCTCACAACCCCCGGATCGTCTCGAGACGAGATCCTATTTCCGGATACGTGATAATAAAGCTATGTTGTCGAGTGCCGCACGGGAATAGCCGCGGTGTTCACCATATCGAATATGAAAATATGTTAATAAATTTGCGTGGATATTTCATTGCATCTTCGGGGTGACGCCTCGGCATAAGTCTATGAGACGATTAGTTTTTGTATATCCGGAAAATTCCTTGTAAATTCTCACTGCTGCCAAAGGCGACGTGGTGCGGGCGTGCAAGCATCACCCTCGTGAAAGCCTGCCGGGAGGCGAGCTTGTAGATCTGCTCGCATTGTCAGGTTTGCGGGGCGGCCACGGCGCGCTCAGGGAGCTGGGAGATCCTCATGACCCAGGCGGCCTGCCAGGGCCGGTGAGCCTGAGCGCCAGAGGAGGTGCGAATGCCCTACCGGTTGCCGCCGTTGGATGCCCTGCGCCTGTTCGAGGCAGCAGGACGGGGCATGGTGGATGGATCGTCAGGCGAGCGTGATGTGGCCCTGCTCCTGGATGAGCTGGGAACGGGACAGGTGAGGGCGGTGCTTAATGGAGCCCTGACGACGGCGAAGGAGGCCCGACATGCCACGAAGCAAAGAGCCGAAGATCCCGGACCAATTGCTAGCTGGGGCCGATCCGAAGAGCGCCTTCGACCCGAACGGGCTGTTTGATGAGCTGAAGAAGGCTCTGGCCGAGCGGGCGCTGAACATCGAGATGGATCATCACCTGGCGTCCAAGGAGGCGGACACCCCCCGCAACGCGCTACGGCCGCAAGACGGTCGTCACCGACTTTGGCGAGATCGACCTAGTGGTGCGAGTTAGAGATCCGCTTGCACCTTGGGCAAGTCG
This sequence comes from Geminicoccus roseus DSM 18922, assembly GCF_000427665.1. Taxonomy (NCBI): domain Bacteria; kingdom Pseudomonadati; phylum Pseudomonadota; class Alphaproteobacteria; order Geminicoccales; family Geminicoccaceae; genus Geminicoccus; species Geminicoccus roseus. The sequence continues at coordinate 1,280,651 of NZ_KE386572.1, read as the reverse complement.
GGAGATGGTAGCGTCCTTGGAGGAGGCTGCCATGGCTCATGGACCGAAGGCGATGGCACTTAAAGGGGCTGCGGCCGAACGGGTGGCGCTAGAGAATATGGTTTGGCACCGCAAGGTGGGACAGGCGCTGGCTTAAGCGTGCTCGTGTGGTGCTAGCCTATGGCGAAAGTCGGAGGCCGCCAATCTCGGGGTTGCCAGGGCGCTGGGGGTGAGCCGACCGACGGTGGCCCAATGGCGTCGGCGTTCTGCGCTGCATCGGCTGTCGACCCTGCTCGGGTTGGACAGGGTCGAGGCCATCGAGATCTTCGACCGGTCACCGGGCTGCAACTCGGAGACCATGTGGCTCCAGGCACCATGCAAGAGCTTCCGACCAATGCCGTACCGCATAGCGGACCGGCCCTATTCTCAGATGCGATCCGTCGCCACCGCGCGGGCCCATTTGCACGCTGATCCGGTCACCGAGCTGGTCGGCCGCAGCCCGCTGTAACTCCCGGAAATAATGCCGATCCGGCTGCCAAACGCCAAACCGATGAGGCCACCGATCACTTGCCAAGCGGGACGGCTGGTCGGAGAGCTTAACCGAGCTTTGCGCTGCCACACGACATGATTTTGGGAGCTTTCCAGTTGAAGAAGAAATTCCGTTTCGAAGACTTTTAATCATCATGCACCGATACATGTGGAAAATTGGGACAATGCGATCATATCGCGATCAAAGCTCTCGCTTGATCTGGGCTTCTGCTCGAATTGTCATGACATGACCTGGAGCTTGTGTTGCATTGCGGCGGCCTGCTCGCACGGTAGGTTCTTGGCACTCAGGATAAAGAGGGACGCCAGGTGACGGACGGTCTCACGGTCGCGCTGCGCCAGGCCGAGGCTGCATATGAAAACAGCCTCGGTTTCTTCCTGATCGACGAGAGCGACGAGCTTGTCGATGTTCAGTTGCTCTTTTCGAACACCGATACCGCAACGACCCCGCTGGGCACGGAGGTGACGCTGGATGGTGTCGGTCCGGAGGACCGCTACGGCTTCTTCCTCCTGCCGGACGGCTTCGGCCAGATCGAGCAGCTGGCCGACGCGCAGGGCGAGTTCGCCCTGGTGGACTCGGTGACGGGCGAAGCTGCATCGCTTCATGGCGACCACCCGCTCAATCTCACCTTCACGCCGGCGGGCGGCTCCTCGGTGACGCTTCAGGGGCCGGTGTTCCTGTCGGTCGACCCGGCTTCGAGCTTCGATGCGGCTGCGCTGCACGAGGGCGGCCAGGATCAGGCACGCATCGAGAACCTGGCCGACGGTCGCTACCGTGTCGCCTTCGAAGACCTGACGCGCGGGACCGGCCGCAGCGATGACGACTTCGACGATGTCGTGGTCACGGTGCGGCCGTCGGAAATGCTGGCCGTCAGCTCGTCGCTGAGCTCGGACAAGTATGAGTGGGATTCGGGCCAGTCGGTTTATTCGAACGTGTCGGCTCACAACGTGGCTGGCGACCGGGACTTCGTGATCTTCTCGACGCAGGAAGGCATCTACTCGCTCGGCTGGGACAGCTCCACCGGCCAGTTCGCGAGCGATGCCTACCGGGTCGTCACCGGTACCGACGCCAGCGGCGATATGTCGACCTACTACCGCTACGTCTATGCCATGGATCTGAACGGCGATGGCAACGACGACCTCGTCGCCTTGCGCAACGCCAACGATCCCACCCAGCCCGTGGTCGACGTCATGATGGGACAGGCGGCCAGCGCGGACTATGCCTACTTCTCCTCACCCGTCTCCCACACGCTGAGCCTCGACACGTCGTCCGATCACTCCGGCCAGACCTACTCGCTGGACGACCTCGCCTTCGGCGACGTGAACCGGGACGGGCATATCGACGTGCTGATCTCCGGCATGACGGAGTACAGCAAGACGTCGAACAATGGCGACGGCGAGGATCCTCCCACCACGACCACCTATTCCTCGGGCATCCTGTCGATCGGGCTGGGCGACGGGCAGGGCGGCTTCAGCTTCCCGAGCCCGGCGCAGGAGACCTATGCCAGCGTGGCCGGCGAGGACGCGATCGGCTTCATCAAGAACGTCGTCTCCCGCGTCACCGCGGCCGACTTCAACCAGGACGGCTATCTCGACGTCGGCCTCGGCTACCACAGCTCGGTGACGTTAGTCGCGGACGCCCATGTCCAGGTGGTCTTCGGCGATAGCGACCTGACCGACGGCACGCCGACCTACGACTTCACCAACAACCTGGTCGACACCGGCCATACCGGGCCGCAGGACGTCCTGGCGGTCGACAGCATGCACGGCAGCCTGTTCCGCAACGACAATGGTGGCCGCACCATCGGAGGACTGGGCGAAGAGGCCGACTTCTTCCTGGCGGTGGCGACCGACAGTTCGTCGCACATGATCGACTTCGGCAGTGACCGGACGATCGAGAGCGACACCGACATCGAGGATACCCCGCGCGGCCCCATGGGCGATGCGGCCGACCTGAACGGCGATGCCCAGGCCGACGTCGAGTACCTGGATGGGGACTCGTCAATCATCTTGGATGGCTATGACTGGAACAGCCCCTCGAGCAGCGAGACCCACACGCCGGACTACACGTTCGGCTCTTCCCACCAGACAGGCGCCTACGGCGACCTGAATGGCGACTCCAGGCTCGACTGGATGGGCGTCAACAACGACCACCTCTACCAGTACATCAACGTCACCTAGATTGTGTCCCGGACCTGCCGGTGTGATTTTCAGGGCTGGATGCCGCCTCGCCGACCGTATCCGCCGGATGGTTCGGACGGATGAACGGGCGCTGGTGGCGGCCCGGCGTCATCTCGCTGCCGGAGGACGCCGGGCAGCGCGAGCACCCGCTAGGGCAAGTGTTCCACGGTCTGCGCTGGCTGGTCCGTCTGGGCGTGGCCTGGCGCACCATGTCTAACGCCTTCCCGCCAGCAATGCGGAACCTCGATCTGACAGGGGGATGCCAGCACAGCTGACAGCGCGCGCGGTCTACGACCAAGCGCAGCACGACGCACAGATCGTGCACCAGCATCCCAAAGCAATCTGGTGCCATCCGCGTCGCACGCAACAACGTCGACTTCAAGAAACATCAAGCGGGCTGGCCGAGCCCGCCAGTGCCTGCACTGGCGCAAGGCACTGCAGACATCCTTCAGGTTTGATTGCGACCTGTAGCCTCGATGAGGTTGTCGCGCAGGTTGGAGACAGCCTTCTGCAGCTTGGCAAACTCCTCGAGCGGCAGGCCGGTCTGCTTGACGAGGGTCATGTTCAATCCCTTTTCCCGAAGTCGGCGGCCCGCCTCGGTCAAGCTCACCCGCACCTGACGCTCGTCTTGGGGAACGCGCCGACGAGTCAGGTAGCCCATGGCCTCCAGCTTCTTGAGGATGGGGGTGAGCGTGTTGGACTCGAGGAACAGCTTCTCGCCTAGTCCGCCAACCGTCTGATCGTCCTCCTCCCAGAGCGCCACGATTGTCACGTACTGGGTATAGGTGAGACCGAGCTTCTCCAGGATTGGCTTATAGGCACGCCCATAGGCGAGGTTGGCCGAGTAGATCGCAAAGCACAGGAAGTCGGCGAGCTTCGGACTCGCAGGGTCGGTCGGATCGATGGGCTTCATGGTTGTCCTCAGGCAGCACTCGCTGAAAATATATATCGCATACGATCAGATCGGAAGCTTGACATTCTGCCCATCAAGCTGCAAGTCATGCAACGCATACGATATGATCGTACGCGACCTTCGCTAGAGAACGCATCATGACCCAAAGCAAGAAGGTACTGTACACCGGCAAGACGCCCACCTCTGCTGTCCGTCTGGACGTCGCCCTGTTGTCGCCTGCTTCAAGGGCAGCGGCACTCATCCAGAGCAGATGTTCGTTGCCAGATGGTCGGCCTGCTTCATCGGCGCGATGAGCCTAACGGCCAGCCAGAAGAGGATCGCCTTGCCGCCGGATTTCGCCGTCGATGCCGAGATGGACCTGGGCATGGCTGGTGACGGCTACTTCTTGCAGGTCCGTTTTATCGTGAGCCTGCCGGATGTGGAGCGCGACGTTGCTCAGACCATCCGCGGCAACGTCGGCGTCACGATCAACCTGATCTGAATGCATTAGGCACCCGACCTGATCCTTGGAAGAAAATACGATACTATATCGTATGCGATTATATCGGATAATGTAGTCGAACTGGAACATGGAGGAGACGCAAGCATGTCGCGCACACCCGTGGGCCAGCTGCACCGGCAGACCCAGCCATGACAGAGACGGATCGCCATCCTGGTGCCGAGCTGGACCTCTGTCGGTTCCTGGCGCCTCGGCAGCCACTGCCGTCATTATCGCCAGTGTCGCCGTCACCCTGCCGACCTGTTCATTGGCTGGCCCAAGGCCCAAGGGGACAGTCTACGCTCGATGAGATCGCGAACCTGACCTGACTGCCGCCGAGCTTAGCGATGGGTACCGTAGCTGCGGGACCTAGCCCCACGCATCGCTGCATATCCCCTGACGGATCTGCTCCATGACCCTTATCGTCCTGGCCTACCTCGCTGGCGTCCTCACGATCGTCAGCCCTTGCATTCTGCCGGTCCTGCCGTTCGTCCTGGCACGGGCGGGCCAGCCGTTCCGGCGTAATGGCCTGCCGATGCTGGTGGGCATGGCGATCACCTTCGCGACGGTCGCCAGCCTGGCTGCTGTGGCTGGCAGCTGGGCCACTGAGCTAAACCACCACGCTCGCATGACAGCCCTGGTGCTGATTGCCTTCTTCGGCCTGGCGCTGATCTTCCCCGCCTTGTCGACATGGCTGACCACGCCGCTCGTATCGCTCGGACAGAGGCTGTCGCATGTGAACAGCCGGCGGAGCGATACCAACGAAGCGGCCTTGGGCACATCGGTTCTGCTCGGTGTGGCGACGGGCCTACTCTGGGCGCCCTGTGCCGGACCAGTGCTCGGCCTGATCCTGGCGGGTGCTGCGCTCGGCGGACCCACGCTCAAGACGTCACTGCTCCTGCTGGCTTATGCGTCCGGCGCGGCGACGGCCTTGGCTGCAGCGCTCTTGCTCAGTGACCGCCTCATTGGTGGGATCAAGCGCAAGCTGCATCTCGGCGACAGGCTGCGCCGCGCTCTTGGCGCCGCTGTCCTGGCGAGCGTGACCATGATTGCGCTCGGCCTCGACACTGGCGCCCTCACGCGCATCTCCTGGGCCGGGACCTACGGCACCGAGCAACGGCTGATCGAGTTTCTCCGGCCCGTGGTCGGGGGCGAGCCTGACGGTACGTTCACATCAATCAGGATGGGAAGGGCGCCGCCGGCAGCACCGCTGTTTGGCACGGCCCCCTGGATCAACTCGTCCCCTCTGACGAAGGAAGACGTGAAGGGCAGGGTCGTCCTGCTCAACTTCTGGACCTACTCCTGCATCAACTGCCTGCGCGCGCTCCCCTATGTCCGTTCCTGGGCCGAGAAGTACCGGGACCAGGGTCTGGTGGTGATCGGTGTGCACACGCCGGAGTTCGCCTTCGAGAAGAACGTTGACAACGTGCGCAAGGCCGCGACCTTGCTCGGTGTCCACTACCCCATCGTCATCGACAATGACTTCGCCATCTGGCGTGCGTTCGGCAACCAAGCCTGGCCCGCACTCTACGTCATCGATGCAAAGGGTCAGGTGCGCCATCGCGTCCTGGGGGAGGGGGCCTACGACCAGTCGGAACGGCTGATCCAGCAGTTCCTGTCCGAAGCCACGGGCGCGCCTGTGGTCGACAGCATCACCACCATCACCGGCGAGGGTTCACAGGCCGCAGCCGACGGAGCGAGCCTGCGTTCGGCAGAAACCTATCTCGGCTATGCCCAAGGCCATGATTTCACTTCGCCAAGTGGAATTCGGCAAGATGTTCCTACGCTCTATCAGTCCGTAGAAGTGCCGCTCCTCGGCCGGTGGAGTCTGGGCGGCGTGTGGTCGGTCGGAAGCGAGTTCGCCACGCTGCACGATGTTTCCGGCAGCATCACCTATCGCTTTCATGCACGGGACCTGCACCTCGTCCTGGCTCCCCCCTCGCAAGGTCAGCCGATCCGATTTCGTATCAAACTCGACGGTGCTGCTCCCGGCGCCGATCACGGTACCGACGTGGACGCCGAAGGTTGGGGCAACGTCCGGGAAGCACGCCTGTACCAGCTCGTCCGGCAGAAAGAATTAATCGAGGACAGGGTCTTCGAGATCGAGTTCCTCGATCCCGGCGTCCGCGCCTATGCCTTCACGTTCGGATAAGGCAGCGCTTGGCCTCTCGAGGCGATGAACAATGAGCTTAAGCAGGAGACGTCATGAAGGGTCTGATGAGTAAAAGGCGCAGGAGCTTCCTGCGAACTCTGGGCATCGGCGGACTGGCAGCTACCGGGCTCGGACTGAGTAGAATGGCCGAGGCACGGTCTGTCCCGGCGCCGGCCGTAGCCGGATCGACAGGTAAGGCAGCTGCCATGGGACCGATCCGGCAGGTTCATGCCGGTGTTCTAGACGTTGGCTATCATGAGGCCGGACCGCGCGAAGGGCAGGTCGTCCTGCTGCTGCACGGCTGGCCCTACGACATCCACAGCTACACGGACGTTGCGCCGCTGCTGGCGTCGGCAGGCTACCGGGTGGTCACGCCCTATCTGCGGGGCTACGGCACGACGCGTTTCTTGTCGGACGCCACGCCTCGGAACGCCCAGCAGGCGGTTCTTGCCGCAGATGCAATTGCCCTGCTGGACGCGCTGAAGATCGAGAAGGCGATCGTTGCCGGCTGCGATTGGGGTGCTCGGACCGCCAACGTTCTGGCCGCCCTCTGGCCGGAGCGCTGCAAGGCGATGGTTTCCGTTAGCGGCTACCTGATCGGGAGCCAGGAGCTCAACAGGATGCCGCTCTCCCCAGCCGCCGAGCAGCAATGGTGGTATCAGTACTACTTCGCGACCGAACGCGGCCGATCCGGCTATGAACAGCACACCCACGACTTTGCGCGGCTCATCTGGACGCTCGCGTCACCGCAATGGCGCTTCGACAACGCCACCTTTGAGCGCTCTGCGTCGGCCCTGGACAACCCGGATCACGTCAGCATCACCATCCACAACTATCGCTGGCGGCTGGGCTTGGCAGAAGGCGAGCCCGACTATGATCCTCTGGAGAGGAAGCTCGCAGCGTTTCCAGCCATCGGCGTACCGACTATAACCATGGAGGGCGACGCCAACGGAGCACCGCATCCGGAACCGGCCGTCTATGCAAAGAAGTTTATTGGAGCCTATGAGCATCGGTTGATCACGGGCGGCATCGGGCACAACCTGCCGCAAGAGGCACCCCAGGCGTTCGCACAAGCGGTGGTCGACGTGGACCATGCTTGAGTAAAGTTGAGCTCTGCCCCCAGGCTGTTGCCTGGGGCGCGGCTGCTGCTGCATGGATCAGCGCGACGAAGACCTTCATCGCCGCTCCTCGACAAGAGAAGCCTTGCCGGGGCTGCAGGCCAGCCTGCGACCGTCGCATCGGTCATGTCTACAACCCAACCCTCAACCATGACGGGTCAAAAGGAAACTTTCATGACAGCCAGCCAGTTCTTGGCAGCCTCGGTGCTGATCGTCACAAGTGCTTTGGCGCCGCACATTGCACTGGCGCAGCAGCCGGGCATCAGGCGCACCGATCTCCAGCGGCACGATCTCAGTGTCCCTGGGCGCGAAGCCATCCAGGTCCATGTCGAGCTTGCTCCGGGCGTAGCCTTCCCCAAGCACTCCCATCCTGGCGAAGAGATCATCTATGTCCTGATAGGCTCGCTGGAGTACGAGATCGAAGGAAAGCCACCGGTAACGCTCAATGCTGGTGACGTCCTGTTCATCCCGGCTGGAACAGTCCACTCAACAAAGAATGTCGGCAGCGACAATGGTGCAGAACTCGCTACCTATATTGTCGAGAAAGGCAAGCCAATCGTCGTTCTTGCAGAGTAGAATTACCTACTGACGTAGCCAATGGAGGCTGAGGTGGCAGTGAGCATTAGCGTGATATTGACATGACTCACGCAGACACTAGATGATCAATCCTTAACTGTCATGCAGCCAGCCATGCTTTTCGTCCTGCACACGTTTCATGACACAGAAAAACTGTGACAATCAGCTTTTTGGGCTTCATCAGCCGGCATGGCAATTTTGTTGCTAACAACTGTAATTCCTAGCCGTCGTGGCCATTTATATTTAATAGCTCCCATATACGAATGAGGTCTACAATTGATCTGACTTGCATCTTACGCATCAGATTGCTTCGGTGGATCTTCACCGTGACTTCCGAGATGCCAAGGTTGAAGGCGATCTGCTTGTTCAGCTGCCCTTTAGCTACCTCCCTAAAGACCTGTCGCTCGCGCAGCGTAAGAGTCTCAAAGCGCTCAGCGCACTGACGTGCCCTCTGCGCCGCTGCACGGTCGGCCAGATCTCTCTCGATCGCGCGCGCGATGGCATCGAGCAGGACCTGGTCCCGAACCGGCTTGGTCAGGAAGTCCACAGCGCCTGCCTTCATGGCCTGCACCGACATCGGGATGTCCCCGTGCCCGGTCAGGAAAATGATCGGCTTGCGCTGTCTGCCCTGCGCCAGATGGCGCTGGAGGTCGAGGCCGCTGGTGCCGGGCATGCGCACGTCGAGGATGAGGCAACCCAGCCGGTCCAGCTTCCCCGATGCCAGCAACTCCTGCGTGGAGGCAAAGCAGATTGGGCTGAGCCCGATCGACAGGATGAGTTCGCTCAAGCCTTCGCGGACCGCGAGGTCGTCATCCACCACCAGGACGATGGGCTGCTCCATGCCGATGGGATCCGGCGATGGCAGGGCTTGCCATGACAACTGCTGCAACATGGTCAACTCTCCCAGATTTACTTGACGAAGGCCCTTTCGACGGCAGCCAGCAACAGCTGGCCGTCAATGGGCTTGCGGAACAGCACGGTTGCCAAGGCGGCCCTGCCCGGCTGATCCGCGATCTCGTGCCGACCGGTCACCATGAAGACGGGGAGGTCGGGGCGCATCTCGACGACGGCGTCGCGAAGCTGGAAGCCATCCATCTCAGCCATGCCGATATCCGTGATCAGGCAGTCGAGACCGGACATGCCTGCCGCCAGGAAGGCCTTGGGCGACGAGTAGGTGCGGACCGCATAGCCTGCGGACTCCAGGAGGTTTTCCAACGATTCCAGCAGCCGGCTGTCGTCGTCGACGACCCCGATGGTGCGCTTGGAGTTACTCACACTTCCTTCTCTCTGCGACGCGAATGGGTGACCGGGATCCTCAGCCGCTCAGCGATCCGCACGAGGTCAGTGAGCGAGGCGGCGCCCATCTTTCGCAGCACGTTGCGCCTGTGTACCTGGAGCGTGACTTCGCTGAGCTTCAGCAGGGCGGCAGCCTGCTTGTTCAACAAGCCGCTCACGATGAGCGGCAGCACCTCGCGCTCGCGAGGCGTCAGCGTGGCGTAGCGCGCGCAAAGGCGTTCCAGGTTCGCGCGCTCGGTACGGATGCGCCGGTCCTGGGTGAAGGCGGCGTCGACGGCGGCCATGAGCGTCTCGTCACTGCAAGGTTTGGTCAGGAAATCCACCGCCCCATGCTTGATGGCGCGCACCGAGGACGGGATGTCGCCATGGCCGGTGATGAACACGATGGGCGGATGATAGGCGTCCGTGAGCTGCGCCTGCAGGTCGAGCCCGTTGATGCCTGGAAGCTCGAGGTCGAGGAGCAGGCATGCCGATCCCTCAGGTTTCTCGGCACGTGCGTAATCCTCGGCCGACGCGAAGGCCGCCACGCGTATGCCGTGCGCCTCCAGCAACTCGCTAAGGGCCTCGCGCACGCTCGGGTCGTCATCCACGATCAGCACGATGGGCGTCTCCGTCGTCATCAGGAATCGAGCGTCTGGATCGGCAAGGTGAAGGCAAAGGTGGCACCTCCCGCATCGTTGCGCTCGACCCACAACCGCCCGCCGTGGGACTCGATGATCGACCGGGAGATCGCGAGGCCCATCCCCATGCCGGTCTGCCTGGTCGTGAAGAAGGCGTCGAAGACCTTCTCCGGATGCAGGACGCCAGGCCCGTTGTCGCTCACCTCGACCCGCACCGCCTCGCCGTCGCGCACGGCACGAATGCAGAGCCTTGGCTCCCGTATTTGACCTTCCATCGCCTCGATCGCGTTGCGCATGAGATTGACCAGCACCTGCTGGAGTTGGACGACGTCGAATGGGACGGCCGGCAGGTCGGCGGTGACGTCCGTCTCGACGCCGACCCGCGTCTGTGACGTCCAGCCCGCGAGCAGCCGCCCGACATCGGCGACGAGGTCTCCGATCGAAGCTCGATGCCGGGGGGCGTTTGCCTGTTTGAACAGGGCTCGGATCCGGCTCACAACGTCCGCGGCGGCGTTCGCGTCGCGGATGATCCGCTCCATGGTGGTCTGGGCCCGTTCCAGGTTTGGTGGACTGGCGGCCAGCCAGCGCTGGCAGGCCTGGGAGTTCCAGACCACCGCCGCCAAGGGCTGGTTCACCTCATGGGCGATGGAGGCTGAAAGCTCGGCGAGGCTCGCCGCTTGGCCCGCGCGCGCCAGACGCTCCTGTGCCAGGCGGAGATCCTCCTGCACGCGGATCTCGGCGTCGATGTCGAGGCAGATCACGTTCCACTGGACGATCGCTCCGTCCGAGTTGCGCATGGGCGCCGCGCGCGTTTCGACCCAGCGATAGATGCCGTCATGGCGCCGCAGGCGGTGGCGGCGCGCGTAGGGCTCGCCGGTCCGGAGGCAGCTTGCATAGTCGTTCTTCACCGCAGCCAGGTCGTCGGGGTGGACGCCCGTATCCAGCGTCTGCATCAGGCGCGATCCATCCGCCTCGTTCAGCTCCTCGAGCTCATAGCCCAGGAACTCGCGGAGCTGCTGGCTCCGGTACACCGGTTCGCCATCCGGTGCCGCGCAGTCGATCATGGCCGGCAGGGTCTCCACGAGTTGCCAGAGGAACCGCTCCCGCTCACGCAGGGCCTCCTGCGCCTGCATCTCCTCCTCGATGTCGATCGAGGCGATGTACCATTGCACGATCTGGCCATCCGCATCGCGCAGGGCCTGCGCGCGGGCTTCGATCCACCGATAGACGCCATCGCTGCAGCGGCGACGAAACCGGTTCACGAACGGCTCGCCGGTCCGGAAACCATCCAGCGCCCGGCCGAGCATGACCGGCAGGTCGTCCGGGTGGGCGACATCCCGTGCCAGATCCTCAAAGTCCTGGATGCTTCCCGGCGGCCCGACCGTGTCGAGATATCGCCTGCTGGAGTAGGTCAGCCTGCGCAAAGGATCGAAGCTCAGGATGTTGACGGGCACCGCATCGATCATCTGCTCCAGTTGCTGCTTGCTTTGCCGCAGCGTCTGTTCGGCCAGCACCTGATCGTCGATGTCATGGCAGAGGCCGTACCATTGCGTGATGCGGCCGTCCTGATCCCGCAGTGCTTCAGCACTGGCCGCCATCCAGCGGTATACGCCGTCGGCCCGACGCATCCGCCATTTCATCGAGAAGCGCTCGCCGCTGGCCAGGGAGCGATCGAACGCGTCCGCGACGGCGGCACGGTCATTGGGATGGATGATGGCCTCGGTGAGGGCAGCCAGCCGGCTTTTGTCCGGCCTGTCCGCCCCCGAGACGTCCAGTCCCAGGAAGTCGACGAGCCGCTTGTTGAAGAATACCGGCATGCCGTCAGCGGTGATCCGCCACAGATAGCTCGGGACCATGTCCACGAGCTGCGACAGTTCGCGTTCCCGGTCGCGCACTGCCGCTTCCGCACGCTTGCGTTCGGTCAGATCGAGAATATACGCGACCCCTTGCCGGGACTGGCCATCGAAGCAGGCAGCCCCGATCAGCACCGGCACCCGGCTGCCATCCTTCCTGAAATATTCCTTCTCGCGGGCCTGCATCTTGCCGGTCGCCGCAAGCTCCTGGGCCTCCTCGCGGGAATGTACTTCCTGCCATTCCGGAGGCGTGATGTCGAACCAGCGGATTCCGGTTTTCACGTCCTCCAGGTCGTACTGGATCATGCGGAGGAATGCGTCGTTGGCGTCGATAAGCCTGCCGTCCAGATCCCAGATGACGATCCCGATAATGTCCGAATCCACCAGTCGCCGGATCCTGGCTTCGCGTTCCGCGATGTCGGCGTAGAGGCGCATCTGGTCGTCAATGTCGTGGCTGAGGCCGAACCACTGGACGATGCGTGCGTGCTCGTCCCGCAGCGGCTCGGCGCGGCCCGACATCCACCGGTAGTCGCCACTGGTATGGCGCAGCCGATACTGCATGGCGAAGGTGTCGCCCGTGGCGAGGCTGTGGTGCAGGGCGGCCTCGAACCGCGCTGCATCGTCGGGATGGATGGCCCGGACCACGGCCTGCAGCCGGCTCATGCCCGGCTGGTCCAAGCCCATGGCCTGCTGGTCGAGGAAGTCGACCATCCGCTTGTTGAAGAAGATCGGCTCCCCATCCGGGCTCAGCCGCCAGATCTGGCTCGGAACCATGTCGACGAGCTGCGAGAGTTCCCGCTCTCGGCCGCGAAGCTCGTCCTGGGCATGCATGAGCTCCTCGATGTCGATGAGCACGCCGTACCATTGAACGATGTTGCCCCTGGCATCGGGCAGGGCCTGGGCGCGGCCCTCCATCCAGCGGAATACGCCATCGTGGCGGCGGACCCGATACTTGCGCATGAACGGGTCGCCACTGCGGACGCAGCGCGCCAGCTCCGCGTGAACTTCCCGGCTGTCTTCCGGATGCACGAGCAAGGCTGCCGCACGGGTGATGCGGCTCGTCCCGGGATCGTCGAGATCCTGGACGTTCCTGCCCAGCCAGCGGACCAGCTGCTCGCTGTAGTAGGACGGCTGGCCATCGGGCGAGAGGCACCAGGTGAGGCTCGGAACGGTATCAACGAGTTGGCGGAGCTGTCGTTCGCTTTCCTGCAGTGCCTCCTGCGCGACGACATGGTCGTGGACATCGATGCACACACCATACCACTGGATGATGGCACCGGTGTCGCTGCGCAGCGGCTCGGCGCGACCTTCGATCCACCGGAAGCCGCCATCGGCACGACGTTGCCGGTAGGTCATGCAGAACGTTTCGCCCGTCGCCAACGCGTGGCCAAGCGCATTGGCGACGGCTGCCCGGTCCTCCGGATGGATGTCGACGAGCGAGCGCGACCCGCCTGAATCGACCAGACCGCACAGGTCGATCCCCACCGTGTCCGCCAGCCGCTTGTTGATGTAGGAGGGCCGGCCGTCTGGCGTGACGCACCAGATCATCGCGGGCACGGCGTCGATGAGCCGTTCGAGTTCCTGCTCGCGGAGCTGAAGCGCCACCTCCGCCCGGACCTGGTCGTCGATGTCGTGGCAGACTCCGTACCACTGCAGGATGCGGCCCGTATCGTCACTCAGCGGCTCGGCCCGGCTCGACATCCACCGATACGCGCCGTCGACACGGCGCAGCCGGTAGCGCAGCGAGAACGGCGCACCAGTCGCCAAACTTTGTGCGAGTGTCGTGCGGAACTTGGGCGCGTCGTCGGGATGGACCGATCCGATCAGGGCCTCCAACTTGCCCGGCGACTGACAGGCGATGTCAGGCCCCAGATAGTCCGCCATGCGCCTGTTGAAGAACGTCGGCTCGCCATCGGGCATAAGGCGCCACACATGGCTTGGGACCATGTCGACCAGTTGCGCAAGCTCCTGCTTGCGGTCGTGCAGCGCCTCGCGTTCCAGAAACGACCCGTACCACCCGACGATGCGGGCCTTGGCGTCACGCACCGGCCGGCCTGAGCAACGTCGCCACCGATAGGTTCCGTCTGCGGCACGCAGGCGATGGGTTACGTCATAGGCATGCCCGGTCTGCAGGCACTGCTGCCAGGACTTGGCCGCCGCCTCGTAGTCGTCCGGATGCAGCAGCGACGTCCAGTCGGGCGCCGGTTCGTCCGAATCCGTATCCTGCGCCTCTAGCCCGGTGACCGGCAGGCCCAGCACGCCCGGGGTGGCGTAGAGGAACCGGCCGGCGGCGTCCGTCGCCCAGGCATTGCCGACTACCTCCTCCACCAGCCTCGCCGCCCGCGCGGGCTGGTCATTGATCGCGTCGGTTGCGGCGGACAGCATGCGCCACGTCCTCCTGTGGAGGTCGCGCCCTCCAAGGCTGCGACCTCCGCCAGACTAGCACCCATGCCGGCCTGGACACCTAATCGGACGACAGGGTAGAGCCGCAGCGAGCCGCGGGCACCCTATGGAAACCGATAGGCTGTCTGGGGCAGTGCCGGATCGAGCCCCACGGGCTTGGCAAATCCGGGCGCAGCATCCGGTGTCGCACCTGCCCGGAGCCGGACCTTCGGCCGTCCGTGGCTCGGACGTGGTGGATTGGGACAACGGATCAGCCTGTGCGAGCTGATCTGATGGGCTCTGGTGCATGCCGCGTCTCTCAATGGATGGTGTCCGTGTTATCTCCCGGCGGCCGGGTGACCCATACTGCAGAGGCTTGCCGCCGCCGCAGCCCAGTCAGAGCCGGGCGTCGGTCAGGTGAACGTTGCTGCGCAGCACGCAGGCGGATCCGGCCGATCCCGCCCAGGTCACCTTGGCCGTGCGACTAGCCGCCGACGAAGGTGACCGTCTCGTCGAGCGGGGCACGGCCCGTACGAGGATTGCTCACCATGGGATCCTCGTACCCGATCGACATGCCGCAGAAGAGGATGAGGCCATCCGAGGGTGACAGAACCTCCGCGACCGTTGTGCGAACCTGCGACCACGCCATCTGCGGGCAACTGTGCAGCCCCTCAGCCCGGAGCAGCAGCATGACGGTCTGAAGATACATGCCGACGTCAGCCCATTGGGGCCGACCCAGGTCGCGGTCGATGTAGCAGAAAAGTGCTGCGGGAGCGCCAAAGCAGTTCCAATTGGCAATGGCCGCCCGCTGGCGGGCCTCCCAGTCCTCGCGTGCAATGCCGAGCGCGCTGTAGCGTTCCTTGCCGAAGGTGGATCGGCGCTCCCCGTACGGAGACTTCAGCACGCGCGGGTACATCTCGTACTGCCGCTCGTCCCACGGATCACCGTGGGCCACGCGCTCGACGGCGCGCGTCTTGAGCTCAGCCAGCGGTCCGCCGGTCAGCACGTAGGTGTTCCAGGGCTGGATGTTCGATCCGGACGGCGACCAAGCCGCGGCGGACAGCACGCGCTCCAGCACCTCCCTCGAGACAGGCTTGTCTTTGAATCCGCGCACTGCCCGCCGGCTTGTAACGGCCTCATACACGTCCATGTTTGCCTCGCTACCCGCAACCATCCGTTTGGTTCAAGACGATGCGGCCGTTAGTTCGGCTTTAACCCGGCAAGCGGTCAGTAGTCCCAGAAGGCCGGCACCCAACGGAAGGCGTCGCCGTCGACCGCCACCCGGCCGACGGATGGGAATGGCAGGTGCGTGGCCACCAGCATCTCGCCGGTCTCGGCCAGCTCCCGCAGGAGCCGGACCCGGACGCGCGCCGCCTCCTCGGGATCGTGTTCGAAACCGTTGTGCCAGTCGGGCTGGTCGAATCCGACCGCGAACACCGCGTCGCCGGCGAACGTCAGCCGGTCGCCGCCCGACGCCAGGCGGACCACGCTGTGCCCGGGCGTATGGCCGCCGGTGCGCTGGACGACCACCCCCGGCGCCACCTCGTGCGCCTCGTCGAACGGCCGCAGATGGTTGCGGTACTCTTGCCTGAACCGCCTGGCAGCCGCCCGGAGCGCGTCCGGAAAGCCTGGGGGCATGGAGGTGTGGGAGAAGTCGGGCGCCTCCCAGAAGCGGACCTCGGCGGCCGCCACGTGGATCCGCAGGTCCGGACGCAGCCGCTCCTTCACCCCGTCGACGAGAAGCCCGCCAATATGGTCCATGTGCATGTGGGTAAGCACCACGTCGGTCACGCACGTAAGATCGATGCCCGCGGAATCCAGTCGCTGGATCAGCTGACCGGCCCGCGGCAAGTGCAGGTCCGGGTCGAGCCCCAGCCCGGCGTCGACGAGGATGGTCTGGCCGCCGCTGCGCGCCATGACCACGTTCAGCGGCCAGTCGAATGCGTCCGGCGGCAGGAACATCTCGCCCAGCCAGGCCGCCCGGGCGGCCGGATCGGCGTTGTGTGCCAGCATTGCGGTCGGTAGCGGCAGCACGCCATCGCTGACCACCAGCACGTCGATGTCGCCGATCTGCAGCGCGTAGCGCGACGGAACCAAGTCCTTGGGTTCTGGTCCAGCGGGGTGGAAGCTGTTGTGCAGGCTCATGTTTATCTCCTTGAGAACACGTTGCCACGACAGCGATGACGCTAGGTTCGGACGTATTCACGGTCGATTGTGCCGAGGAAGTGGGCGGGCCCTACTGCGGTATAGGTCCGTTTGGCCAGATTGCCGGGAAGGCGCGCGGCAGGGACAGGGCCACCCTGTGCACGGACGGACCATGCTTGCTTCTCAAAGCCGATGCTGGTCGCCGACGCCGATCCCCCAGCTGCGGCCACGGGCGATGGACTGGTCAGCCTGGGATGCAGGGCCGCAGGACGAGATCCGAAGCGTCTTCAATGCCGACTTCGGCGTCGATGGCATGGGGACGGAATAGGCGGCAGGTCGGCTGCGAGGGCATCGCCGCGCCCTCCTGACCACAGGTCATCATACCAAGGTCGTACCGCTCTAGCCGAACGATCCAGGCATTCTCTCCCTCCGCACAATGTCGGTGCTGCGCGCATGCGTGCATCCCTGGTTCCAAGGCAAGCGGCTCGGTCGAGCGGCGGCCGCGACTACTGGACGGAGAAGAGATGATGCAGCAGCGACTTGTCATCATTGGCGGGGGCTTTGCCGGCATGTATGCGGCGCTCTCCGCTGCCCGGCTGCGTGACGAACAGGACGTGTCCCCGGATCGACTGGAGATTGTCCTGATCGCGCCGGAGCCGACCTTGGTGGTCCGCCCGCGGCTCTACGAGCCAGGCCCGGAGCATCTGACCGCGCCGCTCCGGCCGGTGCTCGACGCAATTGGCGTCGCCTATGTGCAGGGCACTGCCGATGCGATCGATACGAGCGCCCGGCAGATCACATACCAGGCCCCAGGCGGTACCGAGCAGCGCCTCGCCTACGACCGGCTCGTCCTGGCCACCGGCAGCCGGCTGTTCCGTCCGGACATCCCGGGCCTCGCGGCGTTCGGCTTCAGTGTCGACAGCCTTGACGACGCGATGGCGCTCGACCGGCATCTGCAGGGTCTCGCCGGGCAGCCGGCTTCGAAGGCGCGCAATACCGTCGTGGTCGCGGGCGGCGGCTTCACCGGGATCGAGGTGGCGACCGAGATGCCGGCACGCCTGCGGGCGATGCTCGGCCGGGAGGTCGCGGCGCGCGTGGTCATCGTCGAGCGTGGTGCCGCCATTGCGCCGGACATGGGCGCGGCTGCGTGGCCGCATATAGAGCAGGCGCTGCATGAGCTGCAGGTCGAGACGCAGGTCGGTGTCGGCGTGGCCATGCTGGACGAGGGCGGCGTGGTGCTGAGCGACGGACGTCGCATCGACAGCGCCACGGTGATTTGGTCAGCCGGCATGCGCGCCGCGCCGCTCACCGCGGAAATCCCGGCCGAGCGCGACAATTTCGGCCGCCTGGTCGTCGATCGCGAGCTCCGCGTGCCTGGTGTCGCGGGCGTCTTCGCCACGGGTGATGCCGCGAAAGCGACGTGTGACGACCTTGGCAACCACGCCCTGATGTCCTGCCAGCACGCCACGCGCATGGGCGCCTTCGCCGGGAACAACGCCGCCGCTGACCTGCTCGGCATCCCAGGCCAGGCCTACCACCAGGAGGCCTATGTCACCTGCCTCGACCTTGGCGAGGCAGGTGCGATCCTTACCCGCGGCTGGGACCGCAAGGTGGAACTGCTAGGCATAGAGGCGAAGAAGATGAAGCACGAGATCAACACCGTGTGGATCTACCCGCCGCAGGCGGAGCGCAAGGCCGCCCTGGCCTCCGCCGATCCGCAGCGCGTCACCGCTCTCTAGGCGCCCTGCCTGAAGCGCAACAGAACCCGCATCTTCCATCCACGCTCATCGAATGCAGCGAGGCGACGTCATGTCGGCACTGAGCGAGAAGGTCGTCATCGTCACCGGCGAAGCGCAGGGCATCGGCCGGGCCGCCGCCCTGCGCTTCGCCGGGCTGGGCGCCAGGGTCGTCATCACCGGCCGGCGCGCCGCCGCGCTCGAAGCGACTGCGGCCGACCATCCCAACATCGTCGGCCTGGTGGCGGACGCGGCAAATCCGGACGACGCAAAGCAAGCCGTGCGCGAGGCGGTCGACCGCTGGGGTCGTCTTGATGTGCTGGTCAACAATGCCGGGGCAGGAGCCATCCTCGCCTTGGCCGAGGCCAGTGCCGCCCAGATCGAGCGGATCCTTGCAGTGAACGTGCTGGGCCCCAGCCTGCTCGCGGCGGCGGCCCTGCCGCATCTGGCGGCGGTGCGCGGCACGATCGTCAACCTGTCGAGCACGTACGGCCATCGACCGGCCGCCGGCCTCGCGCACTATGCGCCAGCAAGGCCGCGCTGGAGCAGCTTACCCGCTGCTGGGCGCTGGAACTGGCGCCCAAGGGAATCCGGGTGAACGCGGTGGCGCCGGGACCGACCGAGTCGGAGGCGCTAACGGGGATGATGAACCTGTCGGCGACACAGGCGGAGGCCGTCAAGGAGCAGGAGCGCCAGCGGATCCCCCTCGGGCGGCGCGGCGAGCCGGACGATGTCGCCACCTGGATCGTGCGCTTGACCGATCCGGCCTCCAACTGGGTGACCGGCCAGGTGCTCGCCGTAGACGGCGGGCTGGGTCTCGCGTGAGCCATCCCGGCTGATCTGCTAAGGATGCGATCCCGTGCCAGCCGATGTCGTTCAAGCTGCATCAACCGCCGCTCCGGGTCGCCATGCGACCTGGCATGCATCGGCCCGATCCAGCGCGTTGGACGGGCGGATTGCTGCGGCGTTGACCAGGGAGCGCCAGGTCACTGGACGTCTGGGCGCGCATGCCCTGACGGTGGCGTTCTGCGCGGTCGCGGTGTGGTGCGCCCTGGTCCATCCCTGGCCTGCTGCCCTCTATTACTTGGGTATCGCTGCCGCGTTCATCGGCCTTGCCCTGGTCTGGAGTCGGCGCGCCAGACGGCCCGTGCCTTCCTGGCTGGTCATGGGGTTCGTGCTGGCCAATGCCGCCCTGCTCACCGTGACGCTGCTGGTGCCCAATCCATTCGTTCTGTCCCTGACACCAATACAGATGGCGCTGCGGCCGCCGAAGTTCCTGTTCTTCCTGCTGCTGATCGCGTGGGCGACCTTCACCTTGTCGCCATGGCTCGTGATAGGCGCAGCACTTGTTGTGATCGCGACATGGAGCGTGGGCGTCGGCATCATCCTGCGCATGCCGGATACCCTGCTCGGGTTCGGTCTACCAGAGGGCGCCGGACTGGCGGATTCGCTGACGCGCTACCTCGACCCGCACTTCGTCGACACCGCGGCCTGGGCATGCAGCCTGTTCACCGCCTGTTTGATCGCCGGCATCCTCGCAGTCGTAGTCGGGCGCATGCAGCGGCTTGTCTACGCCCAGGCCAGGCTCGAGCATGCTCGCGCCAACTTGGCTCGCCACGTGTCGCCCAACCTGGTCGAGGAGCTGGCGGCGGTGGATGAGCCGTTCGGCCCGATCCGGACCCAGGACGTGGCAGTCCTGTTCGTCGACATTGTCGGCTTCACCCGTCTGTGTGAGCGCATGGCTCCGGATGCGGTCATGGCCATGCTGCGCGGCTTCCATCTGCGCATGGCGGATTGCGTGTTCGCGCACGGCGGCACGCTCGACAAGTTCATCGGCGACTGCGTGATGGCGACGTTCGGTACGCCACATCCTGGCCCGCATGATGCGGTCAGCGCGCTTGCATGTGGACGGGCGATGCTCGTGGCACTGGACGAGTGGAATGCCGAGCGGGTGGCGCAGGGGGAGCCGCCGCTACGCGCAGGCATCGGCCTGCATTTCGGACCAGTGGTGTTGGGTGACATCGGCGACGAGCGTCGGGTGGAATTCGCGGTCCTGGGCGACACGGTCAATACCGCAAGCCGCCTGGAGGGGCTGACCCGTGAGCTCGGGACGTCCATGGCCGCAAGCCAGGCGCTAATTGATCGTGTGCTGGCGCAGGCAGGCCCACGCGCATTGGGCGGCATGCGCCAGCATACCCGTCTCGTCGTGCGGGGCCGTGAAGAGTCGCTGGATCTATGGACCCTGGCCACCGGAACGGTGGCTGTCTCGCCCGACTGAGAAGAAAATGAACGCAGGCTATGTTTCAGCCATCGCGGCACTAGCCGGCTCCGCCATCGGCGCGCTGACATCGTTGGTGACGACCTGGCTGGCGCAGCGCTCACAGGCGCGCGTCACTCCGGGCGCAGGATCGCGCCCGTCGCGAGGCACTCTATGGCGAATTCAATCGTGAGGCTTCCAAGCTGTTCGTCGATGCGTTCGAGCACGAGCTCGATGATCCAGCCAAGCTCCTGCAACTCTACTCGATCGTCAACACGATCCGCCTGTTCGGCCAGCCGCAGACTGTCGCAGCGGCGGAGGAGGTCATGAAGCAGATCGGTGCCGCCTACTTCGCGCCAGATAAGGAGCTTGGACTCTTCGCG
Organism: Geminicoccus roseus DSM 18922; assembly: GCF_000427665.1. Taxonomy (NCBI): domain Bacteria; kingdom Pseudomonadati; phylum Pseudomonadota; class Alphaproteobacteria; order Geminicoccales; family Geminicoccaceae; genus Geminicoccus; species Geminicoccus roseus. The sequence continues at coordinate 1,260,036 of NZ_KE386572.1, read as the reverse complement.
GACTTCACCCCGGCGGGTGAGCTGGACCCACTCTGCGCCTTCAGTCGTGCCTGCCGGGAAGAACTCAAGGCCACACGGCCATGAACTCGGGAACTGCTGACGCTCTTGCGAAGAACCGCCTCGGCTCTAAGCAGCGTCTCCTCAACGAGGCCATCAGGATCCCGGTCGTACTCATGACGAGCACGGGATATATCCATGACCGAGCGTGGCATGAAGCAGGGACTATTGGCTTCCTGCCCAAGCTGTCCGGGCGGAAGACCTTCTATCCGCGGCCTCCATTGCCGTGCGGGTTGGCCTGAAGCAGCGCATGGAGCGCGTGACCGTCGGGCCTCGGCACACGGTTTCATAACCCTGCGGTTCGTGAGAGGGAAGTGATGGCCCCGATAGCATCAGCGACGCGACCTTGCAGGCGATGCAGTATCTGCAGGCGCAATGGCGGCGGCAGCCCAGCTCTGGGTTAAGGGACGGTGCCGGCTGAACTACCCTGTGAGAACCTATGAGGCACACTGGCCGCCGCCGGTTCTCCCGCTGGATGGCTACGGATGACCGGGCAGATGGAACAGCGGGCGCAGCGGGCACAACTGGAACAGTATATCAGTGCCACCACTGAGCGGCTGGCGGCGCAGCGGGTGCGAGTGGCGTGGCGGCAGCGGCAGGGCTGACCGACTGCCGAGGCTAGCACGCTGCTGGGCCACGTGGAGGACACGCTGGCGCTGCTGGCGTGGCCATACACAGCGCTGCGCCGGCCCGGCCGGTCTGG